>JAWPNA010000286.1:0-37738 GCA_045402695.1 Acidobacteriota bacterium | reverse complement strand
CACATCAACACCCGGGGATTCACCACTCCCGTTGTCGCCACGGGCAAGATACGCACCCCCGAGCTGGCCGAGTCACTGCTTGCAGATGGGCGCGCCGACCTGATCGGGATGGCGCGGGCCATGTTGGCCGATCCCGACTGGCCTCTTAAGGTCAGGCAAGGGCACGCGGACACCATCGTGCGATGCGTCTACGGGAACGTGTGCAAGAATCTCGATGAGAACTTCAAGAAGGTACGCTGCGTCCTGTGGCCCAAGGGATCGCTGCAGGCCCCACTCGTCCATGACACGACGCCTCCGGCCTGGCCGCGGGCAGGCGCGGGCCTGACGGCTCAGGAAGCGGCGGGACGAATACACATGAAATGGAGCCCCGCCGAGGACGACACGGCGATCTACGGGTACGAGATCCATCGATCCGCCGACGGCGGGCCGTTCAATCACGTCGGCTCGGTGAAGGGGACCTCCTACTGCGACGACGACGTGATCGGCGGAGTGCACTACCGGTACCATGTCCGGGCGTACGACATGGCCGGCCACAGGTCGCCGAAGTCGAACATCGCTCAGATCGCTCTTCCCGATCTCACGCGGGCACATGCCTCATAGACGAGGAGGATTGTGACCGACAGCCCCCCGTCGCTTCCCGCGACACTGCCCACGTTTCCCGCCGAATTCAATCTCGCGGACTATCTGCTGCGCCAGGGACTTGCCGCGGGGCGCGCGGACAAGGCGGCGCTTCTCTGCGGCGAGGCCCGGTATTCCTACGCGGACATCGACGGACTGGCCTGCCGCGCCGGCAACGCCTTGATGGGTCTGGGGGCGCGGATCGAGGACCGGGTCCTCCTCGTGCTGCCCGACGGCGTGGAGTTCGCGGCCGCATGGCTCGGCACCCTCAAGATCGGCGGCGTCTTCGCGATGGCCAACACCATTCACACGGCCGATGACTACCTGTACTACCTCGACTACACGCGCGCCCCCGTCGCTGTCGTGCACGCTTCGGTGCTCGATCGATTCGAGGCAATCCTCAATCAGGCCCGGTTCCTCAGAGTGCTGCTGGTGGTGGGCGGTGCTTCGCCTGGCCGGCACGCGTCATGGGAAGCCGAGCTAGGTCGCGCCGCGGGCCGACTCCAGACGGCTCCGACGAGCGCGGACGACATCGCCGGCTGGCTTTTCACCTCCGGCAGCACCGGGAAGCCCAAGGCGGCCGTCCACTACCACAGGGACTTCGCCTACAACATCGAGACGTACGCGAATCAGATCCTCGGCATGAAGTCCAGCGACGTCACCTTGTCGGTGCCCAAGCTCTTCTTCGGATACGCCACGGGGACCAACCTGATGTTCCCCCTCGCCGCGGGCGGAACGACGGTGTTGTTTCCCGAGCGCAGCAGCCCGGAGATCATCTTCGCGATGATTGCCCGCCACAGGCCCACGATACTGACCAGCGTCCCCACGATGATCAACGCGATGCTGGAATCCCCCGCCGCGCGCGGGCAGGATCTCTCCTGCCTGCGGGTCTGCCTATCCGCCGGCGAAGCCCTTCCGGCCGAGTTGTATCACCGTTGGATGCGGACCTTCGACGTGGAGATCCTCGACGGGATCGGCTCGGCGGAGATGTTCCACATCTACATCTCCAACCGGTTCGGCGAGGTCCGTCCCGGCACACTCGGCCGTCTGGTGCCCGGCTACGAAGCGCGCATCGCGGGACCCGGTGGAGAAGACGTTCCGAACGGCCGGCAGGGCACCCTCTGGGTCAAGGGAGGCTCAACCGCCTTGTGCTACTGGCAGAGGCGCGAGTCGTCGCGTGAGACGTTTCTGGGCGACTGGTGCGTCACCGGAGACCAGGTCCTCAGAGACGATGAGGGGTATTTCCACTACTGCGGGCGCACCGACGACATGCTGAAGGTCAGCGGGATCTTCGTCTCCCCGCTCGAGATCGAGGACTGCCTGCTGTCGCATCCCGCGGTGCTGGAAACCGCGGTGGTGGGCCAGGCCGACGATGGGGGCCTGACCAAGCCGAAGGCGTACGTCGTGGTGAAGGACGGATGTAGGCCGTCCCGTGAGCTGGCCTTCGAGCTGAAGGCCCACGTGAAGGGCCGGCTCTCACCCTACAAGTACCCTCGCTGGATCGACTTCGTCGCGCAACTGCCCCGCAGCGACCGGGGCAAAGTGCTGAGGACCAGCTTGCGCCTGGGGATGGAGGTGCTCCTGAGCGTGCCGGTGGCCTCCTCCTCGGAGGGGACCGATGGCTCGTGAGCGCGACCTGGGCGCCCGCACCTATCTGGAGGTGGATCGCACGGTGTCCAGCGCGAGAGCCGTGGCATTGCTGCCCATCGGATCCACGGAACCGCACGGCCCTCACCTGCCGCTGGAGGCCGACGTGATCATCTCGGTGGAGGCCGCCAGGCGGGCCGCCATCCTGCTGGCAGCGCGGGATCTGGAGCCGATCGTCCTGCCGGCGGTCCCGTATGCGGTCACCGATTTCGCACGAGACTTCAAAGGAGGCATCAGCCTGTCGCGTTCGACGGCGCTGGTGCTCATCTGCGACATCTGCCACGCCGCGCTGGCGCAAGGCTTCCGCATGGTCTGTCTCGTCAACAGCCACCTGGAGCCGGAGCACCTGAGGGTGCTGCGCGAGGCCGCGGAGAAGGTGACGGCCGCCGCCGGCAAGCCCGTCGTCTTTCCCGACGTGACCGAGCGCCGCTGGGCGCTCACGCTCACCGATGAGTTCCGCTCGGGAGCGTGCCACGCAGGGCAGTACGAGACCTCGCTGGTGATCGCGGCCACGCCTGATCTGGTCAGAGAGGAGATACGAGCGAGTCTTCAGCCAGTCCCCATCAGCCTGAGCCAGGCGATCAAACAGGGCGCGTCCAGCTTCAAGGAAGCGGGCGGCACCAGCGCCTACTTCGGAAGCCCATCCGCCGCCACCCGCGCCGAGGGAGAGTCCACCTACCAGGCGCTCGCGGCAATGGTGGAGATCGCCGTCCTTGAGGCGCTTGGGGCGCTCGCGTGAGCTACACGACGCTCGTCAAAGTCCGGTTCGGAGACATCGATCACGCGGGGCTCGCCTACTATCCGAACCTCTATCATTACCTCCACATCGCGTTCGAGGAGTTCTTCGAGGAGTTCGCCGGCACTCCGTACCCTGAGGTCCTTGACAAGGAGAAGGTGGGCTTCCCCACCGTCAAGGTGGAGACGCAGTTCCTCAAGCCGATCCGCTACGGAGATACGTTGGCCGTCACACTCACCATCCCGCACATGGGCCGCAGCTCCGTGGAGATCCTCTTCACCGCCGTCCGCCGCGGTGACGGCGCCCGCTGCATCGAGAGCCGCCAGACGGTCGTGGCAGTCGACATGAGCTCTTTCCTCCCGATCCCCATCCCGCCGCGCTTCAGAGAAGTGTTCGGGCGCTGCGGCGCCACTGCCTGAAACCTCAGGGCAGAAGCCGCATCAGAAGCAATCCGCCAGATAGGACAAGGAACAGTAACTTTCAGAACTGTCCGAACAAGTGCACATTCGTTCGAGATCGTTCAAAAAATGTTTGACTTGACCACCTTCTTCACGGCAGACTCAGGCTCACACAGCTCCCATCATCGTCAACCTTTTCCGAGGAGGCGGGCCTATGTACGCTTTCGTGCACCGTGCTTTGGCAGTGGCAGTGGTGCTCGTTGCGGCGACCATGCCGGCGCTTCTCCAGGAAGTCGGACTGGTCTCCGGACGGGTGATTGATGAAACGGGAGTTCCGCTGGTGGGCGCAATCGTGCAGCTCCAGAGCCCCGGCATGCAGGGGACTCTGCAATCGATCACCGATCTGGAGGGGCGCTACTGGTTCCGTGCAGTTCACGGCAACTATCCCCTCACGCTGAGGGCCACCGCCGCAGGGCGCGTGCCGCTCGAATACATCGGGCACACAGCGCGGCGGGACGGCAGCGTCACCGTTGACTTTGCTCTGCGCGTCCCTGGAGATCATGACATTCTCGTCTTGATCGAGGAGGGGGTGCCCTACCACCAGGTTGCACTCGAGGGAGCGCTCTCGGCGATGCCGGGCCGTATCGCCACCCTCGCGGTGAGTGACCGTGGCCCCGAGACGGTCCGAGAGCTGACCGGCATGCTCGAGACTCACCCGAGCGCCGTGCTGGCCATCGGCGAGACGGCGGCGCGCCTGGCCAGGCGGCACATCAAGGACGTGCCGGTGGTCTTCTGCATGGTGCCCGCGCCCATCGACTCCGACCTCACGACCAGGAACATGTGCGGCGTGCCGTTGAACGGAGGCTTTGACGTGCAGATGGCTCATCTGCGTCATGTCGCCCCTGAGGCGCGCCGCATCGCGACCATCTACGAGCCACGCCGGATGGGGCGCTGCCTGAAGCAGGTGAAAGCCGACGCGCAGGCCGCCGGACTGGAACTGGTCACTGCCCGCGCCTATGGCGATGACCCGCAGGCGTTCGAGAGAGCGCTGCTGCAGCTCGAACAGGAGGAGATCGACGCGTTCCTGCTCCTGCTCGATCCGCGGCTGATCGACGAGAGGAATTTCGAGAGGGTGGCGCGCTTCGCGGCCTCCCGCAATCTCATCCTGGCGGTGCCCGATCAATCGTTGGCGCTCCCCGGGAAGAACTTTTCATTCGTGCCCGGGTTCTGGAATCTGGGCGCGTACGCGGGCGGACTGGTGAGATCGATCGTGGAGGGTAAAGCCCAGCCCTCGAAGATCGGGATCGTCTATCCGGACACTCAGGCGCTTCGGCGAAGCGCCGTGCACCTGCAGCGGCTGACGCCGCACGAGGTGCTTCCCGCCGCCGAGGGCGGTCAGATGGTGGCGGCGCTGCCCGAATGAAGTACTGCCCTACGCGACCCCCGTCCGCTGAGCAGATCCGCGGGCGGGGGTTTTCTGTATACTGATGCGCATGAAGACTTCATACGAGATCGCGATGGAGAAGCTCCAGAGGAAGGACGCCGAGCGCGGCGAGACAGGGCTCACGCTCACGCAGAAGCAGAAAGAGGAAATCGCGCGCATACGCCAATTCCACAAGGCCAAGCTGGCGGAGCGGGAGATCCTGCATCAAGGCGACATGCGCAAGGCCCGTGGCTCGGGGGACCCTGAGGCTGTCCGTATCGTCGAGGAGGGGTATCAGCGGGAGAGAGCCAGGATCGAGGAGGAGATGGAAGCGAAGATCGACGCTGTCAGGAAGCGACGGGGTCCGTCGGAGTAACGGAAGCTCAATACCAGGTCAGATCGAGGCTCTTCTTCAGGAAGCCCTTCACCTCGACGAAGAGAGTCGGGCCGGAGCCCTCCTCCACCTCTCGCGTCGTGGCGCCGGTCCACTCCCGGTCACCGCCGTCATCCACGAGCACCTTGAACAGATGTTTGCCCGCCGGAATCCGGACTTGGCGCGACAGGGTGCCTTGCACCCTCATCTTCGACCACTCCCCCTTGACCTCCTCCTCCATCAGCGGATTGCCGTCCATGGTGACGCTGATGCGGCCCGCTTTCAGGCTGTGGGCCAGGCGCACGGTGAGCTCCGCCGTGGGCGCCACGGCCACCAGTGTCTCTGTGGTGGCCGCGGCGGCCGGCGTCTCTGGAGCCCGGCCTCGGATGAGCATCGTCACGCTGATGATCGCCAGAGCGAAACCTGTCACGGTCAGCAGCGCCAGGAGCGCCCTCCGGTGGGGGGCCAGGCCAGGGGCGGTTGAGGGCCTTGCTGCCGTCGGCCCTTCGCCCGCGCTCTGCTCGATCAACCAGTCGGGGACCGGCTCGGCCTGGGCCAGAGACGGCGTCAGCTCGGAGCACAAAGGCACGCCCTTCTCGAGCCGCCTGAGGTCCTCGATCAGATGCACCGCGCCGGGATATCGGTCCTCGGGCTTCTTCTCCAGCAGCCTCAAGATGATGGTGTCCCACTCCCTCGGAATCGCGGCATTCCTGGTGGAGGGAAGCGCCGGCGTCTCCGAGAGGATCTGGCGATACAAGGACGCGAGGTTCTCTCCCCTGAAGGGCTTCTCTCCGGTCAGCACCTCGTACAGGATGACCCCCAGGGAGAACAGGTCGGCCCGTCCATCAACGGGCTGGTCCAGCAGCATCTCGGGCGCCACGTACGACGGCGAGCCGACCGACTGGCCCGTGCGCGTCAACTCAGAGGACTCGAGACGCGCAACGCCGAAATCGGCCAGCTTCACCAGGCCGTCGTCCCTGATCAGGATGTTCGCGGGCTTGACGTCGCGGTGGATGATCCCGCGCCGGTGGGCGTAGTCGAGGGCGCGCGCCACCTGCAAGGCTATCCGGAGAATCTCCTCGGATGGCTTCCGCTGGCCGTGAGGGACCATCTGCCGCAGCGTGCGGCCTTCCACGAACTCCATGGCGATGTAGGAGGAGCCATCCCCTCCGGCTTTTCCTACGTCGTAGATCGTCACGATGTTCGGGTGGGAGAGCAGGCCCGCGGCGCGGGCTTCGCGCGCGAAGCGCTCCAGGGAGTCCGCTCGCTCCTCGCCGGGGATTTCGTCGGGGAGTTCAATCGTCTTGAGGGCGACAACACGCCCGATGACCGGATCGCGGGCGCGGTACACGACTCCCATGGCTCCGCGGCCGACGACCTCCTGAACCTCGTATCGATCGATGCGCTCGTAGGGGCCCGACATCAGGGCTGGAATCTAGGGCCTGGCGCGGGAGCCAGCAACCTCGGAAGAGTCGGGTGAGCGCCGCAAAGCCCAGGGGATGGGCCTCAACGCGCCAGGTGGCGGTCAGTTGCTGAGATCCTCCTCCGCGGCGTAGTCGAGCATCACCGGCTGGGTGTTCAGGATCTCCAGGCGGATGGAGCACTTGGGACACTGGGTGACGTCCCCCGGTTCCGCATCCTCCTCCAGGTAAAAGTTCTCCTCACATTCAGGGCAGGTCCCCATGCGCGCACCTCCGTCGTCTGGCGGCCCGGATATAGCTATATCCGGGCGAGGAGTGAGTCAAGGGAGGAGACTGTTACGGGCAGGCCAGGGCGGAGGCCTGTATCTCCGAGCCGCGCGGGCCGACCTGGGAGGGAGAGCCGCTTTCATCATAGCTGTCGAACCCGCAACTGCTGCCTCTCGCGAGGTACCAGTAGCCATTGCCGGGAGCCGGCAGGCTGGGCTCACCCATCGAGGTGGCCGCGAGATTGTCCGCGAGGCACTGGTCGGTGGAGAGTGTAAAGTCGCCGGAGCTGGTGCCCAGGGCCGTGAGGTCCCCTCGCACGATATCGTAGGCCGCCACGCCGGAGAACGGCGTCCAGGAGAGAAAGACCTGGGAGCCCGACATCAGATCCACGGAGAGTGCGATGAAGGCGTTGCAAATGGCGGAGCCGGATCCCTCGGGATCACAGATCTTCGCGCCCGGGCCCTGGCACGTGCCCGTCTGCCCGGTGCAGGCTCCGCCGACATCGAAGCCTTCATCAACGGCGGCGTCGCAGTTGTTATCGAGATTGTCGCAGATCTCGATCATAGGCGTGCCCGGCACGCAGGTGCTGCCCGACACCCCCGCCGCGCAGGTCGAAACACCCGTGCTCTGGCAGACCCCGACGCCGCATGTCGTGGGTTGCGGAGTGAACTGCTCGTCGGCCTGGCCGTTGCAGTTCTCGTCCACACCGTTGCATGTCGTGTCGCTGGGGCCTGGCGCTCCCGGCACGCAACTGTCGCCGACAACCCCGGACACACAGCTCGTGCCGCCGATGCTCGCGCAGGCTCCCACGCCGCATGTCGTGGGCTGCGACACGAAGCCCTCATCCACCTGGATGTTGCAGTTGTCGTCCACCCCGTTGCACAGATCGGCCTGTAGAGGCGAGATGTCGGGATTGGCCTCGTTGCAGTCCAGGTCCGACGGCGAGCCGTCGAAGTCGAGGTCCACGATTCCGCCAGGGCAGACATCGGCGGATCGCGGGGAGTCGGCCATCAGCGAACCGTACGTGCCCGCGCCGCACCCGTTGGCCGCGCGCACGAGGTAGTACCACCCGTCACCAGGCGGAGGCGCGGGGCGCGAGTCCTGGTACGAGCCAACGGTTGCATTGGGCATAAGACAGAAATCCTCCTCGAAGCTGGCAATCTGCGTGAGCCGCGAAAGGAGTCCCGAGATCATCTCGTAGTGCGCGCCCGGCCCTATGCTTTGCAGGTCGAAGGTCACCGTGGTGGGTGAAGCGCCGGCAACCTCCACATTCCCGACCTCGCTTGGAAAAGTGATGCAGCCGGGAAGGAGCTCGAGGGCCCCCACGTCCACGTCTCCCGCCTGAGGGTTGTTGGGAATACCGTTGCCGTCCACCCCGCGGCCATGGTTGTCGAAATCCACCGGCGGTGCCTTGGACGCCAGCGCCCGGTCGATGGCGGGCGAATTGGGGTCGAGGTGAAAGTCGCGGGCAGCGCGGTTCACGAATCGCGGGTCGGAAGAGAAGTTTCCGGACACGCCGATGGTATTGGCATCGGTCCGATCACCGCTGATCTGGTTTTTCGTGTTGCCCCAAAGATCGTTGTAATCGATGGTGGGATCGGAGGTTGTGCTGAGGTCGTGCGTGTAAATCCCGCCGCCGTCCCCGAACTGCCGGAGCAGGTTGCCCTCGATGATGTTGTTCGAAATACTGACCGGCAGGGTGATATCCCCGCGCATGAGGTTCACCCCTCCGCCCAGGAATGCGGTGTTGCCCGTCACGGTGTTGTTGATGAAGTTGAGCCTCGTGAGGTAGACCTGGACGCCGCCCCCGCTGGAGGCGGTGTTACCCACGATCACGTTGTTGGTGATCACCACCTGACCACCCCCGCTGCTGATGACCTCCGTGCTGATGCCACCGCCCAGAAGGTCGGTTGAGTTGTCCGCGATGAAGTTGCGGTCCACGGTCACGAGAGTGGGGTTGTTAGGATCCCGAAAGATCACGATACCGCCCCCTTCGCCCACGGAGAAGGCGAGGTTGGGATCACCCGCGACGTTGCTCTGGATGATGTTACCCACCACCGTTGGTGCGGAAAACGAACTGACCCAGACCCCCCCGCCGTAGCCATAGGTCGTGTTGTTGTTGGAGCCGGCAGGCGGCACGGCGCGGTTGCCCGTGATGGTATTGCCGGTGATGACCGGCGCGCCCGCGCTGACGTAGACCCCGGCTCCACGGAGATCCTGGGGAGGCCCCACCAGCACGTTGTTGGTGATGACATTGTTGATGATCGTCGGCGAGCTGAAAACGTAGATTCCGCCCCCGGATATCCGGTCCGGCGCGGAGGCCAGGAACGTCCCCGCCCCGCCTGTGATCGTGAAACCCTGCAGAGTCGTGGACGGAGAGTGCCCCGACGCGAACGTGACGACGCTGCACTGGCTGCCGGTATTCTTAGTACAGAAGTTGGAGTTGTTGCAGGGCTTGCCGGCCGAGTTGATCGTGTGCGTCGCGGGTCCGTTGGGATCCGTGTTGCCGTTCGGGTCGCTGGCGATGAGGCTCACGCCCGGGCGCATCCTGATGGCCTCCGGGTAGGTTCCGGGGAGCGCGCGGACCGTATCCCCCGAGGCGGAGACGCAGATGGCATCCTGGATCCTGCAGTAGGGGCTCGCGAATGTTCCCGCCCCGGTGGCCGGGCAGGTGTGGGAATCCGCGTACCACGTGGTGCCCACGGCCCCCAGCCACGCCGCGCTCAGGGCTATGACCGCCATGATGATCCCGACCGTCGGGATTTTGGAAACCGTCCGGGAGGTCTCCTGTAAATGCTTGGGATTCAGAGGTTTTCGAGGATCACCCATCGCTCCGGCCTGCCCCTCTCGTTCACAGATAGGGATCTGGAACGAGATCCGTCCCTGCTCCCGTCATTACTGCGGCGCGTGCGTTTTGGATCGCAACCTCTGTCAGGTTTTCTCATTTATACAGCCATCCCGTCCGAAGTCAAGGTGTTACGCGGAGCAGAGAAGCGACTCGGCACGGATGTTCATATTTGTTCATCTTGTTTTGGTTGTGAACGGCCCGGTGGAATAGTCTGGTAGCCAGGACAAATGGGTTGATGAGATGGTAGAATCCAGCCGCCCTACTTGATTTTGGTCTTGACGCTCAGGAATCCCGCGGTACATTAGAGGTAACCTAGGTTTCCTATCTGAGGTGTGCCAGGAGGAGAGGTATGCCGAAAATCACGAGGGGGGTTCTCAGGTTTCTTGCGGTCGCGGCCTTTGTAGCTGTGTTGCAGCCGCTGATGCCCACGCTCTCGCTGGCGGACAATGCGAGGGATTTCGCGAATTGCATCCAGGGGTGCAACGATGGGTACAACAGTTGCGGCGATCGCTGCCAGGTCGATTGCCATGCTCTGTACGCCGACCCATCTCCAGAGCTGACTGCGTGCATCAGCGCCTGTAAAGATCTGTGCAACGTCGTGAAGCTCGCCTGCAAGGACCGCTGCCTTGCCATCAAGAACGGCGAGTCACCACCCGAGCCGTAAGAAGCCGGTTATTGGCTAATGCATCCGACCTTCTCCATGCCGTCCAGGTGTGGAGAAGGTTGTTTGCTTTCAAGGGCTTCCGCGGCAGTACTCTCGTGGCGACGAGGAGGCTGATTTCCCTCACAGCCCTCGTCCCAGTGGTCTGGCCAGTCGTTCCGATCTCCGCATGGACGAAGTGCAGGATTGCAAGATGCTCTTCAAGGACACCAACATCCCCGGGGGACCGACCGGACCCTAGCCCCGACTGGGGTATCGCTCAGGGCCCTTTCCGCTGCTAGTTTTTTCTGGACCGCTCGAGGAGAGCTTCCGCCGTCTTGCTTGCCGGGTCCTTGTGTCTGAGCGCCTCAGCATAAAGTTTCGCCTCTTCGATCTTGCCGTGGCGCACCAGGCTTGCGATGACTCCCTCGTAGGCCACCGGTTCGTCGGGGAATTTTCTAACCGCTGTGACGAGCACCTGCTCCGCTTCGCTGGGATTGCCCGCCGCCTCCAGCTCATCGCCCAGCCTCAGGTAGGCGTGGAGGGCTCCCGGCTCCGAGGCCAGGTAACGCTTCAGGTATGCGATCGCCTGCTGGTGATCCGATAGGCGCGCGTGGGCCTGCGCCAGGAGGCTGAGGGCTTCCCTGCCCCCTCCGACCCCGGAATCTCGCCCTAATACTCGTTCAAGAAACGGGATGCTCTCCTTGAACTCGCCCAGACGTTGGTGCAGCTTCCCGATGTTGAGATCACATTCGATGGCGTGCGCCGACGCGTCGCGCCGTGCGAGATCCTCCCAGGCCGCGATGGCCTCGCGGCTCCGGCCCAGAAGCTCCAGCACGTCGGCCCGAGCCCGCAATGCCAGCGAAGGATCGAGAGACGGGTTCAATGCCGCCCGATCGATCCCCTCCAGGATCGGGTTCGCGAGCTCCTCGAGGATTCTGGGGTTGTCCCGGAGCGGGTGCACCTCCAGGCGCGGCATCAGGGCGAAGCTCTCCCTGATCTCCCGCCCAGCGGCCTCTTTCAGACCCCTGTCCCAGTACAGCTTCGCCAGAAAGTCATGATAGAAGAAAAACTCCGGCTCCAGCTCCAGTGCTTTCATGGTGGCGGCCGCCGCGATTCTGTCTTCAGGGTCGAGCCCGACAGCGGCTGGTTCGGAGGCCTTCGTATGATCAGGCGCTCCCAACGCGGCGG
The DNA here is from genome assembly GCA_045402695.1 of Acidobacteriota bacterium. Taxonomy (GTDB): domain Bacteria; phylum Acidobacteriota; class Polarisedimenticolia; order JACPZX01; family DASXTC01; genus JAWPNA01. Next base: position 26,176 of record JAWPNA010000286.1, on the reverse strand, counting down.
CCTCGCCCGCGCTCCGCATCCGGTCCAGCCTGATCCGCCCGAACCGAAACCCCCCGTACACCTCCGCCAGGTTGAACCACGCCCAGGCATCGGCCGGGTTCATCGCGATGGCGGAGGTGACGGCATCCACGCCGACACCCAGGACGTCGATCGGCTGATGTCCCTCGAGGGCCTCGAGAGGCACGCCGTTGGATTGAGCCGTGCGGATCACGCGACCGACAATGACCTGGTACGGTTCGTTGCCGGGCTGCCAGGCCAAAGCGGCTCGGAAGCGGCTGTAAGCGAGATCCAGTTCCGCGTGTGCCAGCGCCTTCGAGCCGGTCCATCCATTTCGGAATGCGAAGATCTTGGCGGCTCCCGAATAACCGTTCAGCAGCACGAGGATCGTGAGAGCGATCGCCTGTAATCCCCGGTTCCTCACACCCTCCTCCCGGTCGCGTCACCCGCCCAGGGAAGTGCAGGTCGGCCCTCGGAACGGGACTGCCGCGAGAAGAGCGACTCCTGCCGCCTCGCGACGCCCAGCAGTGCTCCGCCAAGAACGGCCAGAAGCAGCGCGTTGGCCGGCATCTGGAGATTTGAGCTCACGGCTGAGTGAATCAGCAGCGCGATCAGCCCGGCGGCGAGTCCCGTGTAGGCGTACCGGTCGGAGCTGCCACGGATGCGGGCCGGCCGTGCCACATGGAGCAGGTACCCCATGAAGCCGGCCAGCAGCAGACCTCCACCGATGAGCCCGGTGTCGCAAATCAACTCCACGTACTCGTTGTCCGCGAAGGTCCACCAGGTCTCACCCGGAGGAGCGTAGCGCATGAAGCCGTAGCGGAACGTGCCCAGGCCGGTGCCGAAGACGGGGTGATCGGCGATGAGGTCGAGGCACCGCTTCCAGGTCCCGAAGCGCAGCGTCATCGTCTCGAGATTCTGCCCCTCCGACAAGGTACTGACCCTCTCGACGACTTTCTCCGGACCGAGCCAGAACAGGAGTCCGGCCGACGCCGCCATCATTCCGCCCAGCACCGCCAGGTCTCTGCCGCGCGCTCCGAAGTAAATCAGCAGGATGGCTACCACCACGAACGAGAGCGCCGTCGAGAGAATGCCGCCGCGCGATAGTGAATAGCATATGCCGCCCGCCATCGTGGCCGCCGCGAAGCTCCAGAGCAGCAGTCGCGGCAGGGCATCCCGGTGCCCCTCCTCCATCCGTTTCAGCGAGTACAGTCCCATGCAGACCGCCACCGGCAGCACCGTACCGGCGAAGGCGGCGTAGTTGTTCCTGTTCACGAACGGCCCGAAGATGTTGCCGTACGTTCCTTCGCGAATCCAATAGAGCTTTCCGTTCCAGTCCAGCTTCTGGATGATTCCGAACAAGGACACCGCGAAGCCGGAAAGCGCTGCGACTCCCATGAGTCGCGCCAGCCGATCCTTGCTGTTGTAATAGCTTCCCGCGACGGCGAACAGCCCCACGTAGCACAACAGGAGTGCGAACCGCTGACGGGTCTCGAAGGTGTAGATCGAAAGGGTTCTCCTGGCGTTGGAACCTGCCGCGAAGCCAGCGGAGCCGCCCGGCGGGTTCAACAGGCTGGCGTCAATCTTCGATTCCGCGGAGGATACGGGAAGCTTTCCGGACTGAGTCGCGAGGAGCCACGACGGCAGGCTGACTGAGTCGGATCCGGACCCCTCCACGTAACCGGGCAACGTGCGCCGGTAGAGATCATCGGTGCCGGGCGAGAGGCGTTGAATCCATCCCGGCGGGAGCGGCACGAGCTGAAAAGAGATCACCAGGAGGAAGAGGATCATGGGGACCCAGACGGAAAGCCCGCCCGCCGGACCCACGGGCGAACCGCTGAGCCTCGCTGCGCGTCCCCGATCCAGCGCGCCCCACGCCCAGACAGCCACGATAATGCCCGAGAGAATCTGGATGATCCCCTGCGCCCACGCCTCGATGCCACCGAAAGCGAAGGGAGTCAGAAAGAGAAGGAGATAGATGCCACCTTCGATGATCAGGCCTGACACGGTGCGGATTGTATCACGCGGATTGCGGCCGCCTCGCTCGGTTGGCGGCGAAGAAGCCGGCGATGGCCCGGCCGCACGGACACCGTCCGTCCGAGATCTTGTTCTCCAGGATCCGGTGCCAGGACCGGCGGATGACGGCCTGGCCGCAGCCGGGACAGTAGGTCGCGCCGCCCTCTTCGCAGTGGACGTTCCCCTCGTAGACGTGTTTCAGACCGACATCGAGCGCGACCCGGCGCGCCTCGTGCACCGTGTCGTGGGGCGTGGCTGGCAGGTCCATGAGCTTGAAATCGGGATGGAAGGCGGTGAAGTGAAGCGGCTGCTCCGGCCCCAAGTGCTCCAGGACCCATCGCGACAGCTTCTCGATCTCGTCCATGGAATCGTTGAGGGTCGGGATGAGCAGTGTCGTGATCTCCACCCAGACTCCCATGGATTTCAGCACGGGCAGCACCTCCAGGACGGGCTCAAGGTGGCTGAGCGTGACCTTGTGATAGAAGCCCTCGGTGAATCCCTTCAGATCCACGTTCGCCGCGTCGATCCATTGGTAGATGTCCCGCAACGCCTCGCGGGTCACATAACCATTGGTGACCATCACTGTGTTCAGACCGGACGCGCGAGCGCGCCGCGAGATATCGATCACGTATTCACCCCAGATGGTCGGCTCGTTGTACGTGAACGCGAGCGACCCGCATCCGTGGGCTCCCGCGCTGGCCACCGCTTCGTCAGGTTCGAGATGGCCGGACTGGACTTGATCCTCGCGGGCCTTGGAGATCTCCCAGTTCTGGCAGAACTTGCACCCCATGTTGCAGCCCGCGGTTCCCATGGAGAGAATGCGCGAGCCCGGCATGAAGTGAAATAGCGGTTTCTTTTCGATCGGATCGATCTGGAGAGCGCATGGCTGGCCGTACGCCAGCGAGTAAAGCGTGCCGTGAAGGTTCTTCCTGATGAAGCAGAAGCCCGCCTGACCGTCGGCAATGCGGCAGAAGCGCGGACAGAGGTAGCACAGAATCTTGCCGTCCTCCTCCGTCCGCCACCAGCGGGCCTCGTGCAGGCCGGCAGGGCTGTTTTTCTCGTCGTCTGGCTGACTCGACCGGCTCATCGTTTCCCCTGGATCTCTCCGCGATCGGATACTAAAACTTTGAAAATACACTACTTATACTAGCCAGACCCGCCCGGCGGGTCAAGGTGCGCGCCGACGGCCCCGCTTGACAGCGCCGCGTTCGTGTAGATGATCCGACCTCTGATGGAGACCACTCCGCAGTTCCTCACAAGTTGCGGCGCGCGGCTTGCAGCCTTTGAACGGGTGCGGGTGGCCCGTGCAGGATGCTGGATCGCCGTCCTCGTGTGCGCCGCGGCCGGCTTCGCCCTCGCGCTCGGGTACGGATCCTGGACCGTAGGAGCCGGTGGGACCATGGCGGTCCTCCGGGTGGTCATCGCCTGCGGACTGGTGTCCGTGATTCTACTCTTCATCGCCTACGCCCTCGCGGAGACGATCGTCGAACGATCGATGAAGGCTCGCATCCGGGATTTCATGGAGGAGAGCCGCATCGATCTCGACAAGCTGATCGCCGCGGCGGAGGCACGCAAGGACCAGATCGTGGGCGGAAGACGAATCCTGGCTCTGTTGAAGGAAACCGCCGGGAGTCGCTGAACTCAGTCGACCAGGCAGTCGGCCAGCACATCGAGCGACACGTTGCCGCCGCTGATGATGACGGCCGTGGCCCCGGAACCGGGTACCTTCCCTGCCAGCAGAGCCGCCGTCGCGGCGGCGCCGGCCGGCTCGGCCAGCACTTTGCACCTCTCCAGCAGCAGCCGCATGGCCGACCGGATCTCCGAATCCTCGACCAGCACGAGATCGTCCACGAGATACTCGACGATCTCGAAGTTGCGCACGCCGACGAACGGCGCAGCCAGACCATCGGCAATGGTCTCGGTGCGCGCGAGCCGCGCCGGGGATCCCTGCCGCCGGCTCAGGTGCATCGCCGCCGCGCCCGAGGGTTCCACCCCAACCACCCGGGCCGATGGGCGCAGGGCCTTCACCGCCACCGCCACACCCGAGATGAGCCCGCCTCCTCCGATCCCCACGACCACGCATTCGACGTCGGGCAGATCCTCCAAGATCTCCAGCCCCGTCGTCCCCTGTCCAGCGATCGTCGCGTCGTCGTCAAACGGATGAACGAAGGTCAGCCCTCTTTCCACGCGCAGTTCCTCGACCTTGAGGAAGGCTTCGGACGCGTCGCCGTGCAGGATAACCTCGGCCCCGTAGGAACGGGCCGCTTCGGCTTTCATCGGAGAAGCCGCGGCCGGCATCACCACGACGGCGCGTGTGCCCACGAGCCCCGCGGCGTACGCGACGCCTTGGGCGTGATTGCCTGCGGAGATCGTGATCACCCCGCCGCGAATCTCCGCCGCCCCGAGGCTCTTGAGCTTGGTGAGCGCTCCTCTCGGCTTGAATGACCCCGTCTTCTGCAGATTCTCCAGCTTGAGGTAGACAGGTCTCCCGGCGCGGCGAGAGAGGGTCGCCGAGCCCACCAGTGGGGTCCTGTGAAGGAATCCCGCCGTGACCTCGCGCGCTCGTCTCACATCCTCGATGCTGACCATCCCGGGCCTCCCTGTGCCTGTGCCGACCCAAGGCATTATATTCGCGGGCGTGGAACAACAGCGCTGCCTCCTCCTCGCGATCATCGTCGGGCTGTTCGCCCTGTGCGCGGCCCTCTGGAGTCTGGCCACGCCTCCCTTCGAGTCCCCGGACGAGACGGGCCACGCCCGTTACGTCAACTTTCTTCTCGATCATCAACGGCTGCCCGTGCCAGGGATCGACGCGCCGGGAGAAGCGCATCAGCCACCGCTCTACTACGCGTTGGCCGCTTCCGTGGCGCGCGTGGCGTCCCTGGGCCCCGTGGCCCTGGAGCCGCGCAGGAACCCTGCGTTCCGGTGGTACGGAGGGCGCGAGGAGAACAAGTACCTGCACGACGAGGACGAGTCCCCCCCGCTGGCGGGGTCGGCCAGGACGCTCCACTGGCTGAGATTGCTTTCCGTCGCGATGGGAGCGGCGACAGTCCTGCTTGTCCATTTCATGGGATCGGGGACGGGCGATCTGCTGGTGCCGTCGATGGCGCCAGCAATGGTTGCGTTCATCCCTCAGTTCACATTCATCTCTGGCTGCCTCAACAACGACAACCTCGCCACTCTTCTCGCCTCCGCGACCCTCGTCTGCCTGATGCGGGCGATGTCGAGCCCGGGCCGTACGGCGACTTGGGCCGGCGCGGGCGTTCTGGCCGGATTCGCTCTGCTGACCAAGTTCACCGCTCTCACGCTGGTGCCGTGCGGTCTCGTCGCGCTGTGGCTCGCCCGACGGAACGGCCCCGCTTGGAACACGCGCGCGGCCCTCGCGTTCCTTGCGCCGGCCCTGGCTCTGCCGGCTCCACTTCTCCTGCGAAACCTCCGTGTGATGGGAGACCCTCTGGGCGCCGCGGCGCAGGCGGAGACGCTCCCGAACCTGCTCGATCGAAAGGCTCTCATCTCGTCGTATTTCATCGGGGAGATGCCGGCGGTCTTGTTCCGTTCCTTCTGGGGCACGTTCGGCTGGATGTCTCTCGAGCTGCCCGGCGTGCTCTACGCGATGGCGCTCGTGCTGACGGCAGCGGCCGTGTTCGGTCTGTTCGCGATGCGGCGGGATGACGCCACCAAGAGGCTTCACAAGCTGCTCGCCGCCGCCATCGCCATCCAGCTCATCCAGATCGTGGTCTACAACCTCACGTTCACACAGGCCCAGGGAAGATTCCTGTTCCCGGTGATCGGTCCGATCTGCATCATGATGTGCGCGGGGCTGCTTCAGACAGCGCGAAGTCTCCGTTTGCCGGCGCTCTCGCCGCGCGGGGCCGGCGTCCTGGTGGCCGGAATGGTCGCTGCCAACCTCTGCATCCTTCGCTTCATCCTCGTGCCGGCCTACTACCTGGTGTCCTGAGTCGGAAGCTCCGTAGATAATTCCGGGTATCGGGCCTGCGGCCCGGCTTCCCGAGGCGTGGCCCGGAACTCGGGAAGCCTGTCGCACAGATAGACTCCCGTGAGCGAGCTTGGGGTTCGGGCAATCGCTTCGGGCGTCCCCTCGGCCACCGCCCGGCCCCCCTCCTCGCCTCCGCCCGGCCCCAGATCGATGACGTGATCCGCCCCGGCGATGACGTCCAGGTTGTGCTCGATCAGGACCACGGTGTTTCCCTGATCGACCAGTTGATGCAGGGCCTTCATCAGGCGCTCGACATCGGCGAAATGGAGACCGGTGGTCGGTTCATCGAGGGTGTACAACGTGCGGGCGCGCGACGGCTTACCCAGCTCCTCCGCCAGCTTGACGCGCTGCGCCTCGCCTCCGGAGAGCGTGGGCGAGGACTGTCCCAGAGTCAGGTATCCTAGGCCCAGATCATCCATGACCCGCACGAAGCGGGCGATGGACGGGATGTTCTCGAAGAACGGCACCGCCTCCGCAACCGTCATGCCGAGCACCTCGGCCATCGTCTTTCCCTTGAAGCGGATCTCCAAGGTCTCAGCTGTGTAGCGCCGGCCGGAGCAGGCATCGCAACCGATCCAGACCTCGGGGAGGAAGCTCATCTCCACACGGACTCGTCCCTGACCGGCGCATGCCGCGCAGCGGCCGCTGCCCACGTTGAAGGAGAACCGGCCGGCCGCGTAGCCGCGGGCGCGGGCCTCTGGAACCATGGCGAAGACCTTCCGGATCTCCGAGAAGAAGCCCACGTACGACGCGGGGATGGAGCGGGGCGTCTTGCCGATGGGGCTCTGATCGACCTCCACGACGCGTGACACAGCGTCCGCTCCCCGGATCTCCCGGTGCCGGCCGGCGGCAGGCTGATCTGCGTAAAGCAGACGCCGCATCCCGCGATACAGCACGTCTCGCACCAGCGTGCTCTTTCCGGATCCGGATACTCCCGTGACACAGGTGAGCACCCCCACGGGAAACTTCACGTCGAGATCCTTTAGGTTGTGGTGCGACGCCCCGCGGACCTCGATCCACCGCGCCGGGTGGCGCCGCCTCCTCAAGGACGCGCGCCCGCCGCCCGCGAGAAACCGTCCCGTCAGCGAGCCGGGCGCCGCCATGATGTCGGACAGGAGGCCCTCGGCCACGAGCGATCCGCCTTCCCTGCCCGCCCCGGGCCCCAGATCGATGATCCAGTCCGCCGAGCGGATCGTCTCCTCGTCATGCTCCACCACCAGGATCGTGTTGCCTCGATCTCGAAGCTCCTTCAGCGTGCGCAGGAGCCGAGCGTTGTCGCTCGGGTGCAGTCCGATGGTCGGTTCGTCGAGGATGTAGCAGACGCCGCGCAGGTTCGAGCCGAGCTGGGCCGCCAGCCTGATCCTCTGCGCCTCCCCTCCCGAAAGCGACGTGACCGATCGGTCCAGCGTCAGGTAGGCCAGACCGACCTCCCCGAGAAACTCCAGCCGGGGGAGGATCTCCCGGATGATATCGGCCGCGATCACCTGGCTCCGCCCCGCCAGCTTGAGCGCGCGGCCCCAGGACAGCGCTTCGCCGCACCCGAGGGACGTGATCTCGTGGATGCGGGAGCCGCAGATCTCCACAGCCCGGCTCTCGGGTCTCAGGCGCGCGCCGCCGCAAGCAGCGCACGCGGGGCCCAGGTCGTCGTAGATGACGGCCTCCTCGGCCACCTCCGCGAGGTGCTGGTCCTCCTCGAGATCGCGCGCCTGCGCCACGGCCACGCCGTAGCCGGAACACTCGGGGCACGCACCGTGCCGGCTCACGAAAGAGAAATGGTGCGGGTCGAGCTGCGGGAACGAGATCCGGCACCGCAGGCACGACCTCTCGAGCGAGTAGAACTTCTCCGCTCGGCTCCCCGCGCCGTGCGGCGCGCAATAGAAGGCACCGCGTCCGGCCTTGAGCGCGCGCTCCACCAGCGACTCGATCGACCTTCTCTTGCGTCCACTGACCTCCGCCAGCCCCACGAGCGCGTCGATACTGTGTTCGCGGAAGCGATCGAGCGACGTCACCTTCGCCAAGTCAAAGAAACGCCCGTCGATGCGCGCCATCTTGAAACCTTCCCTTCGAAGCCTGGCGATCACCTCCCGGTGGACCCCTTTGCGGTTCACCACCACGGGCGCGCACAACCGAACCAGCCGTCCCGCGGCGGTCTGCACGATGTCGTCCACCATGTCGGGGATGGTCCACGAGGCCACCTGGAGTCCGCACTGGTGGCAGCGCTGGACACCGACCCGTGAATACAGGAGGCGGAGGTAGTGGTACACCTCGGTCACCGTCGCGACCGTGGACTTGCGCCCGCCCTGCGACATGCGCTGCTCGATGCTGATGGTGGGCGGGATGCCGAGCACCAAATCCACATCGGGCCGGTGGAGCTGTCTGATGTACTGCCGCGCGTAGGCCGAAAGCGAGTCGATGTAACGTCTCTGCCCTTCGGCGAAGAGGATGTCGAACGCGAGGGTGGACTTTCCGGAACCGGACAGACCCGTCACGACCACCAGCCGGTCGCGCGGCACGGACACGTCGATGCCTCTCAGGTTGTGCTCGCGCGCCCCCAGGACCCTGATGACGCCCTCCTCGGTCGGGGCGGGCGCGGGGATTTGCCCGGTGGTGTCCGCGCCGCGCGATGAAAACCTCAGTGCTTCGATCAGGTACCGCCCGGTCACGGAGGCGCCCGTCTCTCCAGCCGACGCGATCTCCTCGGGCGTGCCCGCGGCCACGACCCGGCCCCCCGCCTCTCCCGCATCGGGCCCCAGGTCGATCACCCAGTCGGCGCACTTGATCACCTCCAGGTTGTGCTCGATGACGAGCACCGAGTTGCCCGCCTCGATGAGTCGGTCGAGCGCGGTCAGCAGGACCTTCACGTCGTCGAAGTGCAGGCCGGTCGTGGGCTCGTCGAAGAGGAACAGGACCCCGCCGCGCCCGCCGGCGGCCAGGTGCCTCGACAGCTTCAGCCTCTGCGATTCGCCGCCCGAGAGCGTATTGACCGGCTGACCCAGGCGCATGTAGCCCAGCCCGACATCGATCAGAGGCTGGAGCCGGGAGACCACCACGGGTTGGTCCCTGAAGAACTCCAGGGCTTCGCGCGCGGTCATCTCCAGCACTGCCGCGATGTTGCTTCCACGGTAGACGATCTCGAGCACCTCCTTGCGGTAACGGCTGCGACGGCACTCCGGGCACACGATGAAGATGTCGGAAAGGAACTGCATCTCGACTCTCTGGAATCCCTCTCCGCGGCATACCTCGCAGCGCCCGCCGGATGAGTTGAACGAGAAGGTCCCCGGGCCATATCCCCTGTCCCGCGCCGCGGGCTGCGAGGCGAAGAGAGCCCGGATCGGGTCAAACGCCTTCAGGTAGGTCACGGGGTTGGCGCGGGGCGTGCGCCCGATGGGCGACTGGTCCACCATCTCCACGTCCGCGATCTGATGCAGTCCCTGGATGGCCCCCACCGTCACCCGCTCGTCGTCGCCAAGGGCCGGCCCGCCGAGGGCCGGCCCGCCGGTGCCCATCGCGCGGATGGTGTCGTACAGGATCTTCTCCACCAGCGTGCTCTTGCCCGAGCCCGAGACTCCCGTGATGCAGACAAAGGCGTTGAGCGGGATATCGAGGTCGAGGCCCCTCACGTTGTGGCATGTGCCCCCGGTGAGACGCAGGCCGCGCTCCGGAACAACGGGGCGGCGGACCCGCGGGACAGGGATCGAGAGACGCCCCGAGAGATACTTCCCCGTGAGGCAGGCAGGAGACTTGAGGGCTTCACGGAAGGTGCCGTTGAACACGACCCGCCCGCCCGCTTCCCCCGCGCCCGGCCCCATCTCAATGAGCCGGTCGGCCTCCCTCATGACTTCGGGCTCGTGCTCGACGACCAGAATCGTGTTGCCCAGCGAGCGGAGCCCCTTGAGGATGCTGATGAGCCGGCGGTTGTCCCTTGGATGCAGCCCGATCGACGGCTCATCCAGAACGTACAGTGTGTTCACCAGCGACGAGCCCAGCGCTGTGGTCAAGTTCACGCGCTGCACTTCCCCGCCCGAAAGCGTGCGAGACTGACGGTCCAAGGTCAGGTACGCCAGTCCGACCTCCACGAGGTACTTCAGGCGCGCGCGGATCTCCCTGAGCAACAGCTCGGCGGCCTTGCGCTCGAACAACCCCAGAGGCAGCGCGTCGAAGAATCGGGCCGCTTCGCCCACCGGCATGCCGTACACCTGAGCGATATCGAGGCCCCCCACGCGATAGAGGAGTCCCTCGGGGTTCAACCTGGCGCCTCCGCACGACGCGCACACGGTGTAGCCGCGGTAACGGGACAGAAGGACCCGGATGTGCATCTTGTAGGTCCTGGACTCCAGCCACCGGAAAAACCCGCGGACACCGGACCAACCGCGCTCCTTGTCGCCGTCGATGATCACCCGCCGAGACTCCTCGCTCAGCAGCCCGAACGGCACGTCCATCGGGATCTTCATCCGCCTGCAGTACCGCGCCAGATCGCGGGCCTCCTGGGCATAGGCAGCCGTGGTCCACGGCTTGATCGCCCCCGCGGCGAGGGCGACCCGTGGATCCGGGATGACCTTCCCAAGGTCGATCTCGATCACGCGCCCGAAGCCCTGGCAGCCAACGCAGGCCCCGAGCGGATTGTTGAAGGAGAAAAACGAAGGGAGAGGATCGCGATAAGCGATGTCGCAGCCGGCGCAGTGGCGTCCCGTGCTGAACGGAAAGGACGCCCCGTCGTCGATCAGGTGAACGGTGGCGCGGCCGGCTCCGTAGGCCAGTGCCTGCTCGAGAGATTCCAGGATGCGTGGGCGGTGGTCCGGATCCCACGAAACACGATCGACGATGACCTCATAGGCACGCTGAGGCCGCACGGACGAATCGAGATCCTCCGTGGGAACCGCGGAACCATCGCGGAAGATCCGATGGAAGCCGAGACGCGCCAGCTCCTCCCGGATCTGGTTCCACTTCCAGCCCTTGGGCGCTCGGTGCGGAAACGTGATGATCAGCCGCACCCCTGGAGAAAGAGCGGCGAGACGGGCGGCGATTGTCTCTGGAGTGTCGGGCATCACCTCGCGACCGCATCCGCGGCAGTGCAGGCGGCCCACCCTCGTGAACAGCAGCTTCATGTAGTCGTTGATCTCCGTCATCGTCCCGACGGTGGATCGGCTGGAGCGGACCGGGTCGGCCTGATCGATGGCAATGGCCGGCGGGATGCCGTCGATGCGATCGACGGCTGGGCGGTCCATCCGATCGAGGAACTGACGCGCGTAGGCCGAGAACGATTCGATGTAGCGGCGCTGGCCCTCCGCGTAGATGGTGTCGAAGGCGAGCGAGGACTTGCCGGAGCCGGAAACGCCCGTCAGCACCACCATCTCGCCGATGGGGATCTCCAGGTTGAATCCTTTGAGATTGTTCTGTCGCGCCCCGATCACGCTGATCGAGGCGGCCTGCCCCCGCGTCATGCGCTCCACTCCAGCCATCCTCTCCGGTGGAAACTGTGCAGTATATCGTCACAGTTACCTGGGATTCGCGGCTTTACCCGATCATTCTTCTCTGGTATCTTGGCGCCGCATCCGGAAGCGCCACGCAGTTCCACGCCGGAGCCGGCTGCCTTGGGCGGCTTCCAGTCCTCGTGTCCGAACCACTTGTCGAGCCATCGGCAGACATCGCCGCGAAAGGGGAGGGGAACATGCACGCGATGCTCTCCGTGATCTGCTCGATGCTCAAGAGCTCCAAGGCGGAGCACCAGATGGCCGCGGCGCTGGTCCTGGGGGAGCTCGCCCCCAAGGAGCCGGCGGTGGTCAAGGAGCTGGCGTCGGCGCTCGCCTCGGGCTCCCGGCCGCTGCGCCTTGCGGCGCTGGACGCGTTGGCGCAGATCGGTTCCCCTGTCGCCGTGCATGATCTCCTTCCCATTCTGGGCTCGGCGGACGACGAGGTGCGCGACAAGGCGGCCCGGACCCTCGTGCGCATCGGCCCGGCGGTCGTCCGGCCGATCGCCCGGCAGATCCTGGATGCCGCCCCGGCGGCGCGCCGCGGCCTCATCACGGTGCTCTCCCGCGTGAACAACGCCGAGTCGGTGAAGGCATTGTCTTCCCTGATGGAGTCGGGTCATCCCGAAGCCGCGCGCGAGGCCGCCCAGGCGCTGATAAGCCTCTCTCAGGCGATGACGAGGTCGGAGCAGGCGCGCGTGCGATCGATGCTGGAGTCGATCCTCAGGACGCCGCCGGACAAGGCTCCCGCCGGCTCGCTCTCCGCTGCACTGCATGTGATGGGCGGCATCGGGCAGGCATCCGGCGCCGCCGGCGTTCTCAGGCTGACCGGCCCCAAGTATCCCGAGACGGTACGCAGGGATGTGCTGCTGGCGATCTCAGGGATGCTCAAGGGAGGCCCGATGCCCCAGAGAATCCTCTCCACGATCCTCCCCATCATCCAGGAGGGCCCCTCTCCCGCCCTCAGGTCGGCGGCGCTGGAGGTGCTGGCCACCGTGGAGCTGCCCTCCTCGGCGCTCGACTCTCTGCTGAGTCTGCTGGACAACGGCGACCCGGCTGTCAGGAGGTTCGCCGCGCAGAAACTGGGCAACAAGGGGATGGGAGGCGGAAAGACGGTCAGGCGGTTGGTATCTCTGCTGTCCGGCAACGACCCGCCACTGAGGGATGCGGCCTCCGAGTCGCTGGGGCGGCTGCCCGAGGCGGCCCAGCTCCTGGTCGAGGAGCTGCTCGGATGCGACGACATCCATCGCGGATGGGTCGTCGCCTACATCCTGAAGCTGCATGCCGCCCGGCTGCGGAAGCCCGCCATTCGATCGATCTTCGAAAAGGCCGTGATCGCGCTGGTGGCGGAGGATCGGCTCTGGGAACCGTTGCTTTACGTCGTGCGCCATCACGATCCCAAGCTGATGTACGACTGGATCATGGATGAGGCCGCGAAGTACAAGAAGGCGCGCAAGTACACCGAGGCCGAGGCCTGCCTCAAACCGTTGACCCGTGGCGACCACTTCGACAGCGAGGCGCGCTATGCGCTGGCGCTGGCCGGCATCAAGGCGGCGCGCTCGCGCGGGGCCGCCTCCTCGCCGGCGTCGGGCGACTGCATGGATCTCTTCCGGCAGCTCGTGCGCGACCCGACCTTCCCTCTGGTGGATCGGCTCAAGAAGGAACGGACCCATCTGGAGACTGAGGATCTTTATTTTCTGGGATTCAATCTTTCCGAGGGGACACCGGATGAAAGAGAGGTCGGCAGCGAGCTGCTCAAGACTGTCGCGGCGCGCGCCGGCGGCAGCAAGCTCGGCAAATCGGCCCGCAACAAGCTGCGCGCCGAAGGGCTGGCGCTGTAGTCCCGACAATATCAGCGCCCGGCGGGCGTTTCCTGCTTCACCCTCTTGAGGCTCAGCGAGCCCACGAATCTCAAGGAGTCGGCCGACACGTAACCGCGAGGCGGCTGGACTCCTGCCCCGGGAGAAATAAGCGCCTCCACTTCGAACCAGTAGGAGCTGTCGAGCGGCGCCTTGACGCGCTGCAGAAACTTGAGCTCGGAGCCCGGCTCCACCGACACCGCCCCGAGCGGGATCTCGTAGGTCGTCTCGATGTTGGGCCGGTCGCCCCCGATGCTGTACGTTTCTTTCACTCTGGAGCTGGAAATCTCCGAGAAGTCCCGCAGCCTTACCGGCCCGCCTCTGGGCGACACGGCGAAGAACCTTCCAGCGCGTCCGCTGTCCATCGGCGGGCAGGCCACGTTGGTGGGAGACGCCTCGAACCTCAGGACGATCGAGTCGCCCAGTGGAAGGAACTCGGTGACCGGAACCGAATCGAGGCCGCACGATCCGAGGACATTCTTGAGCTCCCCCTCGTATCCGATGCCTTCCTTCTTCGCCTCGATGCGCAGGAGCGGTTCGCCGCCACCGGGCTCACCGCCCACCAGAGCACCCGGCAGGCCTGGCTGAAGCTCCCGGATCTCGATCCTCCGCGCCGGAAGATCGGGGATCTCCAGGTCCCACAAACCGGTGATCGGCCTGTCCATGTTGTTGAAGACCTTGAAGCCAACGGCGCGTCGCGGGGCCTCCTTCGCAGGCGGTGCGTTGGGGTCGGGCGTGGAGGCCGCTTGCGGCGCCGTTAGCATCAAGATGAGGGTCAATGTCGCCAGGTCCAAGGGAGCGCCTCCCCGCGCGCCCCACTATAGCATCCTGTCCTCCCAGGACGCCGTCGGGCGCCGGCGGTGGTCGCGTGGTAGCATGACCCTCTCATGAAGATAGGGTTGTTCGGCTTCCCGCTGGTGGGCAAGACCACCCTCTTCAACCTCCTCACGGGCGCTCATGTGGAGACGCCCCGCTTCGGGTCGGGGCGCACCGACGCCAACCTGGGCGTGGCGCGCGTGCCCGACGCGCGCTTGGCACGGCTCAGCGGGATGTTCAAGCCGAAGAAGACGGTTCCGGCCACGTTCGATTACGTGGACATCGTGGGGCTGCATAAGGGAGATGCGGCCGGGTCGCTCTCACTGGCGGTGCTCAAGCCGATGGATGCGCTCGCCCATGTCGTGAGGGCATTCCCCGACGACGAGATCCCCCACAGCGAAGGATCGTTGGATCCTGCCCGCGACGTCGAGACCATGGAGATGGAGCTCATCCTCGCCGACCTGGACGCGGCGGCCCGGCGCATCGAACGCCTGCGGGCGGGCATCCCGAAAACCAACCGACCCGAAGAGAAGAAGGAGCTCGCTCTGCTCGAGAAGCTGCAGGCCCACCTGGAGACCGGCACGCCGCTGCGGTCGATCGACTTCTCGGCCGACGAGGAGAAGGCTCTGCGCGGCTTCGCCTTCTATTCCGCGAAGCCGCTGCTGGTCGTCGTGAACCTGGCGGAGGACTCCGTCACGCACGTGGCCGACGTGGTCGAGCACTTCGGCCTGAAGGACGCGGCCTCGCGCCCTCGCGTCCAGGTGGCCGCGGTCTCGGGGAGGATCGAGGTGGAGATGGCGGCGCTTTCAGCGCCGGACGCGGAGGCTTTCCGCAAGGATCTCGGCATCACCGAGCCGGCGCTGGACCGCATCATCAATTCCTCGTACGAGCTGCTGGGCCTCATCTCCTTCTACACCGTGGGCGAGGACGAGTGCCGCGCCTGGCCCGTGAGGCGCGGCGTGGCGGCCTCGCGCGCCGCGGGGACCATCCACACCGATCTGGAGAAGGGGTTCATCAGGGCCGAGGTGATCCGCTATGAGGATCTGGTGGCCTGCGGATCGCTCGCGGCGGGGAAGGACAAGGGACTGCTACGGCTCGAGGGGAAGGACTACACCGTGGCCGACGGCGACATCATGCACGTGCGCTCGGGGATCTAGTCACGCCGTGGCCGCCAGCGTCTCGATCAGCTCAGATTCCTCCCGAGGATCGACGGTCCGCAGGTCGAGCAGAATCGCGTCATCCTGGATGCGGGCGATCACCGGGAGATCCGCGCTTCTCAGGTCGGCCTCCCACTGGACGACGTTGTGCCGCGCCACGCTCTTGGGCCGGACCCTCACCAGCACCGTATCGAGGTCCTCCGTCGGGGCCGCCCCCCCGCCGACTCGGGAAACGCCTTCCACGGTGTCCACCTCGTGGCCCGCGCCCAGCCGCGAACGGAGCGCTTCCGAGAGGCGGCGCGCCCGCTCCCCGATCTGCTCCTTTGTCGCGAAGATCATCCGCGGCACCGGCACCTCCGTCCGCTCTGTCCCCTTCACGTAGGCGTCGAGGGTCGCCTCCATAGCAGCTAAGGTCATCTTGTCGAGGCGCAGCACTCGGTACAGGGCGCTCTTCCGCATCAGCTCGACGATGTCCCGGTCGCCGACCACCATGCCCGCCTGCGGACCGCCCAGGATCTTGTCGCCGCTGAAGGTCACTAGATCAGCGCCACGGCGCAGGATCGACTCCACCGTGGGCTCGTCCTTGATGCCGGCTTCGGCGAGGTCCATCAGATTGCCGCCTCCCTGATCCACCATCAGCTTCAGCCCGTGCCGGCGCGACAGCTCGGCCAGCTCCGCCGCGGCCACCTCCTGCGTGAATCCCACGATGCGGTAGTTGCTCGGGTGCACTTTCAGGATGAGACCCGTCTGAGGCCCGATCGCCTGCTCGTAGTCGGCGAGACGCGTGCGGTTCGTGGTGCCCACTTCGCGCATGATCGCGCCGCTCTTGGCGATGACATCGGGGATCCTGAAGGAGCCGCCGATCTCGACCATCTCCCCCCTCGAGATGATCACCTCGCACCGGTCGGCCAGCGTGTTGAGCCCAAGGAAGACGGCGGCCGCGTTGTTGTTGACCGCCAGAGACGCATGGTCCGGAAAGAGGAACGAGAGACTGCGCTCCAGGTGCGAGGACCGCGACCCGCGGCGCCCCTCGACCAGGTCGTACTCAAGCGTGCAATAGTGGGAAGCCACCATCGCCACCCGCGCGCACGCCTCTTCCGAGAGCACCGCCCGGCCCAGGTTGGTGTGCACCACCACGCCGGTGGCGTTGATGACGCGCTTCAGCGTGGATGACGTGCGCCGGCTCACGGCCTCCTCGATCAGACCCTTGAGCTCGTCGAGAAAGCCTGGCGCCTCCCCCGGCTGCGGCCCCGATTCACCAAGCCCGAGGCGCATCCGCGCGATGATCTCCCGCACCGACTCGATGACCACGGGGCGCCCGTGGACGTCCATCAGGGCGCGAACTTCCTCGCGCCTCAGCACCGCGTCCACCGCGGGTATCTTCCGATAGACGTTCGCGGGGTTTGAGCCGGCCGTCCTGGTGCTCTTGCGCACGTGCGTCCCCCCCTCACATGAAAGGTCCGATTTGCCCCATCCGGGTCAGGCTTTATATTATAGGGCGCATCGGGCTGGATGAACGGTTCCTCCCCAACGATCACGTCGCGCGGCAGGACATGGCCGAACCCCTCTCCCTTGAAGAGAACCTGAGCAAGATCGAGATTGGCATCCGCCAACTCAAGATCCAGTACGACATGTTCTTCTCCGGCGTGATCCCGCGCCAGCCCTACGAGACGCGCAAGGAGCTGGAGATCCTCATCAAGACGCTGGGCAACACGCCGATGCAGCGGTTCGCCGATCGCTACCGGTTCAACTCACTTGCCACAAGGTACCAGAGCCTCGCCGAGCTGTGGAGCAAGATGCTGCGCGCCAAGGAGGAAGGGCGCCTCAGGCCCGGCGTTCCGGGATTCATGGACAGTGCAGGCAGGTCATCTGCCGCCAGGGCCGCGGCACCACCGCCTGGAGCGACCCCCCCCGCCGCACCCCCCGCCGCACCCCCCGCCGCGGGTCGAGGGCGGGGCGCGGGAGGCTCCGTGTTCTTCACCTCGAGCTTCCGCAACCCCGCGGCCGATGAGACGGCGGTCCGTGCCTTCTACGAGAAGTACCTCGAGGCCGGCAAGAAGGGCGGAGTGGAAGCCGCGGACCGTCTCTCCTACAATCACTTCGCCGGCCAGATCGCGGCCAAGACGCAGGCCATCAAGAAGAAGTCGGGCTGCGATGCCGTGACCTACTCCATCGTGATCAAGGACAAGGGGATCAGCCTCAAGGCGGCCCCGACGAAAGTCGAGGGGGAAGAGACGTGAACATGAAACGCTACCGCGGGACCCTCGCGGCGGCCGTGGTGGCCGTGATCGCGGCCGGCATGGCGGGCTGCGGGCACAAGCGCACACCCGAGAGCCTCTCGGACTCGCCGGCGATGTCGGTGGACGTGGAGAGTCTCTGGAAGAAGGAGGCCGCGGCCGATCCGATCACCGCCTACAAAGTGCGGCTGGCCTCCGACCCCGAGAACGCGGGGCTGCACAACAACCTCGGCAACCAGCTCGTCCTCGAGAATCACATGAAGGAGGCCCTAAGAGAGTTCAAAGCCGCAGCCAGGCTGGACTCACGATCACCCATTCCCTGGAATAACATCGGGACGACCTACAAGAAGCTCGGCAGGGTGCTGCCTGCCAAGGGCGCCTTCCAGAAGGCGATCTCCATCGACCGATCCTACGCGCTCGCCCACTACAACCTGGGCACCCTCTACGACGAGCAGGGGGATTACGACAAGGCCATCGAGCTGTACCTCGAGGCTTTGGCTCTGAAGCCCGATCTGGTCGAAGTGAAGTTCAATCCGCAGATCGTGAACAACCGGAATCTGATGGTGGTCAAGCTGCGCCACTTTCTGGAGGAGTCGGGCAACATCCAGCTTCCTCTCGACCGTCTCCCCGAGTAGGAAGCCTCATGCAGCGGCGAGCCCGCCGAATCAAATGCGCCGCAGCGGGTCTTGCCCTTCTCGCCGCCTGCGCCGACACCGAGGCGCGCGCCTGGACTCCGGAGCTGGAACGCCGGGTGGCCCGCGAATCGGCGCGGCTGATGCCTCCGTCATTACGCCGGATTCTCCAGGCCCACTTCGAGGAGGTGGCCTCGGGAGTGGCCGAGGCGTCCTCCGGGAAATCCGGCGGCGCTCCGGCCGGCGCTCCCGCCAGGGTTGAGACGATCGCCCGCGAGATCCAGAAGTCCATCAACGAGCACCGCCCGTTCGCGGAGATCTCGCGGCGCTTCGGAGCGCTGGCGCACTGGGTCTGCACGCTCCAAGATCCGTTGCAGGCCGCGGATGCGGATCCCCGCGAGTCGGAATACGCCATCGACTACGCGCTGTACGTCGAGGGCAATCTCGGGAAGTACCCTCTCGTCTTCTACGGCTGGTCCGACGATTTGCTGGACGCGGGCGACGTGGCCGGCTTCGCCGAAGCGGCCGTGAGCCGGGCCCGCCGGTACTACGGTTACATCAGCCGCGCTTACAGCCCGGGGAATCCCGTCCCGGCGGTGCAGCGATTCGACGATCGGTCGCTGCCCTTCGGCATCGGGTCGCTATGCTACTCTCGCTGTGTGACCGACACGGCCAGGATATGGCTGCACATCTGGAAGAGTGCGCGCGGCGACATGCACGGCACTCCCTATCTCGCGAGCAGCACCGCCCCGTCCCCCCAGGCCGGCACTCCCAAGGCGCGCGAATGACGGCCCCGCGGGTAAAGCGCGCTCTTGTCAGCGTGTACGACAAGACGGGGATCACCGGGTTCGCTCGCGGCCTTCACGAAGCCGGTGTCGAGCTGATCTCGACGGGCGGCACGGCTCGCGCCCTTCTCGCCGAGCGCCTCCCCGTGCGCGAGGTGGCCGATCTCACCGGTTTCCCGGAGATGATGGACGGGAGGTTGAAGACCCTGCACCCCAGGGTTCACGGAGCCTTGCTGGCGCTGCGCGACAACGACGAGCACATGCGCGCCGCGCGCGAGCACGGCATCGAGATGATCGATCTGGTGGCGGTGAATCTGTATCCCTTCGAGCGCACCCTGCGCAGCCGGCCCGATGACTCCACCGCCATCATCGAGATGATCGACATCGGCGGCCCGGCCATGATCCGATCCGCCTCCAAGAACTTCCGGCACGTGGCGGTCGTGGTCGATCCGGGCGACTACGAGACGGTGCTCGCCCAGGTGCGCGCCGGGGGCGGCGTGTCGGCGTCCACAAGGACGGATCTGGCCGCCAAGGCGTTCTCCCACACCGCGGCCTACGACGCCCTGATCGCCGACTACATGTTGCGCCTCTCGACGAGCGGCGCGTATCCCGGCGCGTTGACACTGACGTTCCGCAAGACCGCCGACCTGCGCTACGGGGAGAACCCTCACCAGTCGGCGGCGCTGTACTCCGACCCTCTCGAGACGGCACCCTCCGCCGTGACGGCCGAGAAGCTTCAGGGCAAGGAGCTCTCCTTCAACAACATCCTCGACCTCGACGCCGCCTGGGGACTGGTGAATGACTTCGAGCCGCCGGCCTGCGCCGTCATCAAGCACACCAACCCCGCGGGGGCGGCGCTGGGGCACGATGCCGCCGACGCCTGCCGGCGGGCGCTGGCCGCGGATCCTGTCTCCGCCTTCGGAGGGATCGTCGCTTTCAACCGTCCCGTGACGGGCGACGCCGCCCGCGAGATGGCCCATCTCTTCCTCGAGGCGGTCATCGCACCGGAGTTCACCCAGGAAGCCATCGAGACCCTGCGCTCGAAGAGAAACCTGCGCCTGATGAGAACGGGGGCTGCCTCGCGCGTGGAGGGCGGACGGGATTTCAAGAGGGTGACCGGCGGGCTTCTGGTGCAGGATCGGGACCGGGTGACGGAAACACAGGTGGAGTTCAAGGTGGTCACGAAGCGGCCGCCGTCGGTGGAGGAAACCGAGGCGCTGCTGTTCGCTTGGACGGTGGCGCGGCACGTCAAGTCCAACGCGATCGTCTACGCGAAAGGCACCGCCACCGCGGGTGTGGGCGCGGGACAGATGAGCCGCGTGGACGCCGTGAAGCTGGGTGCGGCCAAGGCCACCTCCGACCTCAAGGGAAGCGTGCTCGCTTCCGATGCCTTCTTCCCATTCCGCGACGGCGTGGACGAGGCGGCGCGGTCGGGCGTCACCGCGATCATCCAGCCGGGCGGCTCGGTCAAGGACCTGGAAGTGATCCAGGCTGCCGACGAGCGCGGCCTGGCGATGGTCTTCACCGCCCGCCGGCACTTCAGGCACTGACCTGGAACCATCGTTGTGAAGTGAAGGGGCTTGAATGCCCCTCCACCTTCAATGATGATGATTACAGCGAGGCTTTCTGGGAGTGCTCGTGGCCCGCGCAGCAGCCGCCGGCCGGCTTCTGAGCCCACTCCTGCACCGCCTTGATGGTGTCTGTGTTCGAACCGGTGAGAGTGATCTCTCCGCCCTTGTCCGTGAGCTTCACCTCGGATGTGACGCCATCCATGGACATCGGGCAGTCCGGGCAGGCCTCGTGATTGGCGTGAGTCTCGAGGTGGGACTTGATGTGCTGGACCGCCTCGTCCGTCTTGCCCTCGAGTGTGACGACGGCGCCGTCTTCCGTCAGTTTCGCGGTCTTGGTGACGTTCTTCATCAACTTGCAGTGCGCGCCCTTGTCGCCCGCCGATGCGGCGGCTCCCTTGCCGTGGCAGTCTGCTCCGCCCGCGTAGGCGGCTCCGGCGACGGCCACCGCGAGTACGAGCGTCCAGAGCGGCTTGCCGCGAACAATGGTCCTGAGCATGTCTTTATTCCTCCAAGAGGTGATTGGGGCCGACCGCTTCACGATCGATGCCCGGTGGACCCGTCCACCTTAGCGGATTCGGGCCTCCCTGGCCAGGGTCATCCGCCGTTGACGGCTACCAGCCGCAGGTGCGGTTCTTGTTCTGCTCGTCGAGCCATGCCTTCAGGGGCGCGAAGTAATCCAGGATGGCCGTGGCGTCCATGCGGGTCTCGCCGCTGACCGCCTCCAGCGCCTCCGGCCACGGGCGGCTGGCTCCCATCTCGAGCATCTTCTTCAGGCGCCCGCCGGCCTCCTTGCTTCCGTAGATTGAGCAGCGGTGCAGCGGTCCTCCCTGCCCCGCCGTCTTGCACAGCGCCCGGTGGAACTGGAACTGCAGGATGTCCGCCAGGAAGTAGCGGGTGTACGGAGTGTTGGCGGGGACGTGGTACTTGGCTCCCGGGTCGAAATCGCTCTCGCTGCGCGGCACGGGGGCTGCGATCCCCTGGTAGCGCTGCCTCAGGTCCCACCACGCTTTGTTGTACTCCTCGGGTCCGATCTCTCCAGAGAAGACCTTCCAGCGCCACTGATCCACCAGGAGTCCGAAGGGAAGGAAGGCCACCTTGTCGAGGGCCATCTTCATCAGGAGACCCAGATCGCTGCTCGCGGGCGGGGCCTTGTCGAGCAGCCCGATCTCCACCAGATACTCCGGCGTGATCGAGAGGGCCAGCGTGTCGCCGATCCCCTCATGAAAGCCGTCGTTGGCACCGTCCCGGTACAGCGGCGGCTGACGGTTGTACGCTCGCTGGTAGAAATTATGGCCCAGCTCGTGATGGATGGTGGAGAAATCCTCGTCGTTGATCTCCATGCACATCTTGATGCGCAGGTCGTCCGCCAGGTCGATGTCCCACGCGCTGGCGTGGCACACCACCTCCCGGTCGGCCGGTTTGGTGAACAAAGACCTCGGCCAGAACGACTCGGGCAGCGGGTCGAACCCCAGGGAGAGGAAGAATCGCTCACCGTACCGGACCATCTCGCGCGCGTCCAGATTCTTTGCACGCAGGAGCAGCGTCAGGTCGAATCCGGGATCGCCGCCGGGGGGCGCGACGAGCGGATAGATGTTGTTCCAGCTCTGGCTCCACATGTTTCCCAGCAGATGCGCCGGGATCGGCTTGCCCGCCGGCACGAGGCTCTCGCCGTACACCTTGGCGAGCGAGGCACGCACGTGGCAATGCAGCGCGTCGTACAGCGGCTTGACCTGTTGCCACAAGCGATCCAGCTCGGCGGAGAATTGATCGGGGGGCATGTCATATCCAGATCGCCACAGGGCGCCCAGGTCGTGGTAACCCAGATCGCGGGCACCCTCGTTGGCCAGCTCCACGAAGCGGCGGTACTGCGGGCGCATCGGCGGCGAGATGGTCCTCCAGCCGCGCCACACGTCGAGGAGCTCCGCGGGATCCCTGCTCTGAGCCATGATGCGCCCCAGCCGGTTGATGTCCAGGCACTCGCCACCGGGACGGCAGTACTCTCCCTTGCCGTAGCGGCTCTCCATGCCTGCGGCGATCTCGGACAGCTCGGTCTGCTTGGCGGGGTCGCCCGGGGCCGACAGGGTGATCGATGTCTTGAGAAGCCTCAGCTTGCGCGCGACATCGTAGGGGAGATCGATTCGGTCGAACCGCGCGGCTCCCTTGGCCAGCTCCATCTGCGCGGCCACCAGATTCTTCTGCGCCTCGGCCGCGAGGATTTCCGTGTCGTGGGTGATGAAGTTGTTCTGGACCCACTGGGCGCGCGATGCCTTGATGCCGAGATCGAGCAGACGCTGCTCGGCCTCTTCGACGAAAGTCCGGGCCTCGTCCGCAGCCGCCCTGCCCTGAACCGCGCCGCGGGCGTCAGCCCGATTTCCCGACATCGCCACGGCGATCGCGATCGCGCCGGTGGCGTTCATCCACCTGAGCCACGTTGCAGGTCTTGTCCCACGCATGGATACCCCCGTGCCTCGAATGTTTCGAGCAGGCCAAACTCACCGATGCAGCGACAAGAAGTATAGCGGGTGCGGGAAGGTATGTCGGCGGGGCGGCCCCCGGCTCAGGCGGGGAAGGGCGGGTCAGGGCTGGTCGAGCGGCCTGATGCGCAGCGCCGACGCGAACGACAGGAGCACGCTGTCGGCCTGCCTGCGGTGGTAGCGCTGCGCCATCTCGCGGGCGCGGGACGCCTCTCGATCCTGACGGTCCATGTCCAGAACCTCGGTGAACTTCTCGGCCGCCTCGTCGGCGGCTCCCTCCTGCAGCAGGACCACGCCCCAGTCGAACCAGGAGTTCTTGATGCGGGTGTCCAGCTCCTTCGCCTCGACATAATCCTGCTGGAGCCGGTAGAACTTCTGCAGGGCGGTCGCGTAGTCGGCCTCGGCGAATGCCTTGTTGGCTTCATCCATCTCACGCTCGAAGCGTGCCTGGTTCTCCAGCGAAGCCATGGCCTTGTCGAGCATCTCCTGCGAGCCGAAGTCCACGGGATCCACTGAGAGCGCCTTGCGGAAGCTGATGACGGCGTCGGCCCAACGCTTCTGCTGATAGAAGCTGCGCCCCTGGCGCTCGAACGTTGCCGCCTCCTCACGCAGGTCCTCGGCCTCCTCCGGAGAGGGAACGGGCGGCGGCG
This sequence comes from Acidobacteriota bacterium, assembly GCA_045402695.1. Lineage (GTDB taxonomy): Bacteria > Acidobacteriota > Polarisedimenticolia > JACPZX01 > DASXTC01 > JAWPNA01. The sequence goes on along the minus strand of JAWPNA010000286.1, from coordinate 2,520 downwards.
TCCTGAGAGTCGAGCCGGGGACGACCTCCAGCGGCGCGGAGGGCGCCGCGGGCGCCTTCGCGGCCGGGGCGGGCCGCGGCGGCTTCGGCGCCGTGGGCAATGGCGTCGCCTGGGCTTCGGGCATGGAGCCGGTTTCACTTCCAAACCAGAGATAGGCACCGGTCCCGATGGCGACCAGCAGCACGAGGCACGCGGCGGTGACCACTGGACGCTTCCACCCACGTCCGGATCCGCGGCCCTTCCCCACCGAGCGCTTCGCGGGCCGCGCCGACGCCGGGAAAACCGGGGAGACCGCTTCGGGCTGCTCGAAATCGGCGAGAGGCACGGACGATCCGTCGAAGGCGTCGCCCTTTCCCTCATCAGCGCCGGATCTCCTCCCCGACCCGACCTCCTTGACCGCCTCCAGGTTCATCTCGATCGGCCGCTCGCCCTCTTTCTGACGATTCGTGATCTCCTCGATGCACGCCAGGGCCTCGGGATGGTTGGGACTGATCTGCAGCAGCTGCCGGAATACCTCCAGAGCCTCTTCCGGACGCCCCTGATTCTGCTCGTCCACCGCCTTGAAGTAGAGCTCGTCGAGCTGTCGGGCTTTCTCCTCCAGCGCGGCTTTGCCACGGTCGATGCGCGCGCCCGCTTCGGCGTTGCTCCGGTCAATGGCGAAGATGCGGGACCAAACCTCGATGGCCGTCTCCGGGCGGCCCTCAGCGAACGCGGTCTCCCCCTCCTTGAGCAGGGCCTCGATCCGGCCCATCTCCTTGCGAGCCGGGACCGTCGCGCCCTCGGTCTCATCCTCCCGCGCCGGCGGATCGGGGGTCCCCACGACGCCGGACACGCCGGGAAGAGTTGCATCTCCACCCACCAGCGACAGGATGCCGCATGCTTCCATGTTGGAGGGATCGATCTCGAGCGCCCGCGTGACCGCGGCCGCGGCTTCCTGGTCGTGCCCCTCCGCCAGAGCCTTGCGCGCCTTCTCCATCTGATGCTCGATGTTGCGCGTCTGATCTTCGGGCGCCTGCGCCGCGCGGGCCGGCCGAATACCCAGCCCGGATGCGGCCTGCCTCACCTCCTCCGAAAGGTGGAGGACCTCATCCATACCGGGAGCGATCTCCTCGAGCAGCGCGCAACCCTCACGCGCCTCGGAGAACCGGCCGCTGGCCACCAGCTCCCGGACCCGACCGATCCCGGCCTCGATGCGCGCGTGAAGCTCCTTGGAGTCCAGCGCCGCTTCCTCGCCGCCATCGGGCGCCGGGTCCTCCCAGTCAACTGCGAGGAGACTCGCCATGCGGATCCCTTCCTGGGCTTTCTGGTTCCTGGGATCCAGGGCGAGCGCCTCTCGCCACATGTTGATGGCCTCATCGTAACGGCCGTCGTTGTACCGTTCCGATGCGCCTTCGATCAACGCCTTGACGCGGGCCTCGTGCATCTGGAGCTCTCCGTCGGTCACCTGGGCCGCTATAAGATGGTGCCCGGCCCTTGGACAGGCAAGCGGGAGGTTCGGGAAGAACCAACCTGGATCGGCTTGGACATCGGGGATTTTCAGGCGGGGTCGATCCGATCGACGATGCCCACGATGGCGGCATCCAGGGGGGCCGCCCAGAGGCGCACCGCCTCCCCCGCGGAGCGTCCTTCCACCACCACGAGGACCCGCTCGCCCACGCCGGCCCCGACGGTGTCCACCGCCATCATGTCGGGTCCAGAGACCCGGCCGTCGGGTGCCACGGGGCGCACCAAGAGCAGTGCAAGGCCCACCAAGTCGGCATGCTTTGCCGTGGCCACGACCTGACCCCTGACATCGGCCAGGAGCATCAGCCCCCCAGGGCGACCTGATCGACGATCCCCACGACACTGGCGTCCGTGGGCACGTGGTCGTTGAGGAAGGCATGGGCCGCCTCGCGGCCCTTGACGAAAATGACCAGCTCTGCGGCGCCGGCGCCCACGGCATCCACCGCCACGAAGGGAGCTCCGGCCTCTCGCTGCTCGTGATCGAGGGGGATCAGAACGAGCAGTTTGCGGCCCGAGAGTCCCGGGTCTTTGTGAGTGGAGACGATCCGGCCCACGATGCGCGCGAGGTTCATCGAGTCGAGTCTTTCGCGTCCGTCAAGCGGTCCAGGGAGATGGTGTCCACGATCCCGACGATGGCCGCGTCCACCGGCGCGTCTTTGGTGCGCGAGGTCATGCGGGCGGAAGAACCCGTGACCACGAGCACGGTCTCCTTGTATCCCGCGCTCACGGTGTCCACCGCTACGACCGGAGCGCCCGTGTCCCGACCAGACGGATCCAACGGCTGCACGATGAGGATCTTGCAGCCTTCGAGACGCTCATCTTTGCGCGTGGCGACGACGGTTCCAACGATCCGTGCGAGAAACATCTAACGACCCCTCAGCCGCGGGCGGTCTTCCCGATCGGCAGGCGATCCTCGAGGCTCTGGTGCGGCCTGGGGATCACGTGCACGGAGACGAGCTCACCCACCTTGCGCGCCGCGGCGGCGCCAGCGTCCGTCGCGGCTTTGACCGCGGCGAC
>JAWPNA010000144.1:0-4818 GCA_045402695.1 Acidobacteriota bacterium | reverse complement strand
CGGTGGCCATCACGAACTACGCCACCTGGACCGACACCTACACGCCCGTCACGGGCGGGCCGGACATGCTGGTGCAGCACTGGGTCTATCCCGAGCACCTGGCCGCCGCCCAGCAGGATTTCAGCGTGACGGTGCCGATGCTGGAGTTCTTCTCGGGCACGTTCGGGGAGTACCCGTTCGTCGCGGAGAAGTACGGCCATGCGATCTTCTCGTTGAACGGCGGCATGGAGCACCAGACCGTCACGTCGTACGGAGCGCCGCTCGTCCGGGGCGACAACTATTTGGACTGGATCGTCGCGCACGAAATGGCCCACCAGTGGTGGGGAGACAGCGTGACGCTGGCGGACTGGCGCGAGACCTGGTTGAACGAAGGGTTCGCCTCCTACTCAGAGGCGCTCTGGACCGAGCACCTGGGCGGGTCGGTGGCGCTGCGGGCATACATGGCGGGCTTCGACTCGCGGCCATTCTGCGGGCCGCTGTACGCCACGACCTGCGACATCTTCGGACGCACGATCTACGACAAGGGAGCCTGGGTGCTGCACATGCTGCGCCACGTCATCGGGGACGCGGACTTCTTCCAGGCGCTGCGCAACTGGGCTTCGGACTTCGCCTTCTCCAACGCGACCACGCCCGACCTGAGGGCGACCATGGAGGCGGCATCGGGCCGGTACCTCGGCGACTTCTTCGACCGATGGGTCTACCAGACGGGCGAGCCGAGCTATCGCTGGGGATGGACGGCGGCACAGACGCCGGCAGGCTGGATCACTCACGTGCGCATCGAGCAGACGCAGGTGGGCGCCCCTTTCGTCATGCCGATTGACCTGCGCGTCGGGACGCCGCAGGATCTCTTCACCGTGGTGGTGGAAAACACGTCGGCGGCACAGGACTTCGCACTGATGCCCGTGCCCGACCGCCCCGACAGTGTCGAGCTCGATCCGGGCTACTGGATTCTGAAATCCACATCCGTGATGACGCTGCCCGACGACGATGCCGACGGTGTTCCGAACACCGCGGACAACTGTGCGCTGGCGATCAACCCCGTGCAAGAGGATCTCGACGGAGATGGAGCCGGCGACGCGTGCGACCCCGACATCGACGGCGATGGAAGGAGCAACGCGCTGGACTGCGCGCCGCTCGACCCCACCACGCAGGATCCGCCGGGCGAGGCGACGGGACTCGATGTCGCCGGGACCGGAGGTGTCGCTGAGTTGACCTGGGATCTCGACGTCTCGGGAAGCTCGAGCCTCACGTACGAGATCGCGCGTGGCGACGCCATGACGTTGATTGCCGGCGCCGGCACCAGCGGCGCCGTCTGCTTCGCCTCAGGTCTCGTTTCTCCCCAGACCACCGATGCCGCGCAGCCGGAGCCGGGCGGCGCCTTCTACTACTACGCGCGCCGGCGGAACATTTGCGGCGCCGGGCCGCCCGGGGTCGACTCCGAAGGGCTGCCGCGCGCGGCGCCGCCCTGTCCCTAGCCCGTTTCCCTGACGGATGACCGAAGGATTCCGCCGGCTCCCACCCTCCAACGGAATGCGGGATGTCGGCTTCTCGATCGGACGAGAGCCTTTCGGAAAGAGGAGTCCAAGCATGGGGAACCTTCTCGACGACCGGCCGCAACCAGTACTTCATCCTCGTTCCGGGGCATCGTCTGACGCTGCGGGGCGTCGAGGGCAAGGAAGAGATCGAGGCCCAGATCACTGTTCTTTCCGAGGAACAGAGCATCGTCTTGCCCGGCATCGGAGAGATCATGACCCGCCTCATCGAGGAGCGTGAGTGGTCGGACGGAGTTCTGGACGAGGTGTCCCGGAACTTCTACGCCATCTGCGATCAGACCAACAGCGTCTTCTACTTCGGCGAGGACGTTGACATCTACGAGGACGGTCAGGTCGTGAGCCACGGGGGTGGCTGGAGGGCGGGAGTCAACGGCGCTGCGCCGGGTCTCTTCATGCCGGGCACGTTCCTCCTGGGGTCGAGGTACTTCCAGGAGATCGCGCCGGCAGTGGCGATGGATCGCGCGGAAAACGTGAAGATGGGGCTCACGGTGGACGTGCCGGCGGGGAGTTTCACCGATGCGGTGCAGGTGCTGGAGACCTCGCCGATCGAGCCATCCGCGAAGGAGTACAAGCTCTACGCGTCCGGCGTCGGGGTGATCGTGGACGACACGCTGATGCTGGTGGACGTCTTCGACCCATCGCCCTGAACCTGGGGTGGTTGACCGGAATCGGTGTCACCCGACGAATACCGCTGGATCGTAGTCGGCATTCTCGCGCGCTGCAGCGCAAAGGGCCTCCCGAGGAGCAGGCGCGGTTAGCAGCCACGCCACTCGGGAGGCCTGCAAGTGTGTCCGCACCCCTCGGGCCCCGCCGGCCAGGCTGCCACCAATTCCCCGAGCCACGACTCGGACACACTCCGATCCCGCAGAGCTCACCGCTTGAAACAAACATGGGGCACGGCCCCCGGCGCTCGCGCGCCGGGGGCCGTGCCCCGCGCCGGGACCGCCTTACGGCCTACGGGACGATGTTGCCCGTGATGGCCAGGTAGTCCTGGAAGTCAGTGTTGCCGTCGGTCTCGATCGAGATGAGCTTCAGAGAGCCGGCGTCGATCGGGATCGTGTCGCCGAGGTCGAAGCCCTTCGCGCAGCTCGGCGGCGTGAACATGTCCACGTCATCCATCAGCTCGTCGATGGCCGAGCTGGTGGCGCCCGCGCCGATCACACCGGAGTCATCACCGCTCATCGAGCCGCCGCAGACGATCCCCTCCTGTGCCATCTCGACCTGGATCTCCTGAACGCTCGTGAAGAGGCCCGGCAACCCATCGGTGCAGGTACCGAACTCCATCTGGGTCACGAAGTTGAGGTCCAGGCAGAGGCCGAAGAAGAGGCAGTCGCCCGTGGTCGGGGTGCCTGCCGCGAGGCATGGTTGCAGAGCCGTCAGCTCTCCCTCCAGACCGTTGCCGTTGCGGTCCACGATCATCGCCACCGAGAGGTCGTTCAGACGCAGCGAGGTCTCCACCGGCCCCGTCCCCGTGTCGTCCTGGATCAGCAACCGCGGCGCGATGTCGGCCTGCGCGCAGAACAGCAGCTGCGTGTCGGCGGTCACGTTGAACGAAGGCGTGAGGTCGCACGTCTCCGTCTCCACGGTATCGAGCAGCAGCTCAAGGGCCGCCTTGAGCGCCACCGCCGAGAGGCAGTTCAACGGTTGGCCGAGCGGGAGGGAGAGACAACCCGTGGTCCCCTTGATCCCCTCGCAGGTGCCCTTCTCCAGGCCGATCGTCCCGAGGACGCCGGCAATCGCCTGACAGTCGTCCCCCTTGGCGCCGTGGCAGGCTCCCTGCTCGATGGCTTGCAGGTCCGCGTCGGCGTTGAAGAGTGTCTCGCAATCGTCGGCCTTGCTCGCGTGGCACAGACCCTGGAAGACCGCGTTGCTTTTTGTCTCCAGGGTGCCGTTCGGATCGATGCTCGCCGGCAACTCGATGTTGATCGTCTCGCAATCGCTCGGATACAGGAACCCGGTCAGACCGGCCGGCACGGTGGCGCAGTTGTCTCCCTCCGTCGCGTGGCAGACTCCCTGCATGACGGGCGTCAGGAGGACGTTCTCAGAGAAGATGGTCTCGCAGTTGTCGCCCCGGATCCCGTGGCACAGGGCCTGGGCGCCGGCGGAGACCGCCTCCTCGGCTTCTGGCGTATCCAGATCGACCATGATCATGCTGCAGTCGTCCGGCAGGATGTCGCCGACCTTCGTCCCCGAGGTGTTCTGGCAGCCCGTCTTGAGCTTGCCGGCGATCGACTCGCTGGCGAGGATCTGGTTGAAGACATCGTCGGCAATCGCCAGGTAGACGTCGCCGCCGTTGGGCACCGGCGTCACCGGCAACGGCGCCGGCGTGAGCGTGGCTCCAGGCGAGGGGTCGATGCTCGGATCGAGCACCAGGCTCTCGTTCGTGCCGTTCAGACCAGCCGTGATCCCGCCCGTCGTGATCGACACGCTGTCGAGCATCCCCTTCGCCTTCTGATCGAACTGCTGGAAGGAAACCTCGTCCAGCTTGACCTCGTCCAGGGCGATGGGATCCGGCTCGCCGGCCTTCACCGATTCCTTGAATTCGATCTCCTTCGAGATATCGATCTCGGGCTCGAGATCGATCGCGCCGAAGGTGAAGACCTCCGCGAGGACGTTGCACAGCTCGGCGCCGATGCAACTGATGTCGGGCTGCCCGGAGACCTGGACCAGCCCCGTCCCGATGTTGAAGTTGGGGTCGGCTCCGGCCGCGCCGAGGAGCTGGGCCTCTGTGATGTCGAAGTCCATCGTCGTCCCGGTGATCGTGAGGGACGCCGTCAGGTTGACCTTGGTCTTGGAGATGCAGACGCCCAGGAAGGTGTCCTTGCAGCTGCCGTTGACGGTCGCGTCAACCCTCACGTCCGGCACGTTGATGACGACGTGAATCTTGTCGGTCATGAACGTGACCGGGCAGGAGATCTGCGTCGGGTCGATGATCACGTCGGTGATGTGGATGGTCACCGTCGGGTCGCACGAGCAGGGGACCGGAATCGATTTCTGCGTGTCGGGTTTGGAAAGAATGAGCGAGGTCACCTCGTTGTCGAAGACCACGCCCGCTCCGGTGACCGGATCGGTGCAGAGGGCGTCCACGAATTTCTGGATCGCCTCCGGCGTGATCCCGACCGCGTAGGCGTTTTCGATCTCCTCGCCGGCGGACAGCAGGAGCCCCGGCAGCGTCGCCTTGGCGGCCGAACTGACCTTCTCGTTGAACTCCAGATCGAGCTCGGTCTGGATCGCGACGGTCAACGCCTCGCCGGGCGGGGCGACG
>JAWPNA010000134.1:0-10002 GCA_045402695.1 Acidobacteriota bacterium | reverse complement strand
ACCAAGTCTGCGACAGGTCGAAGGTTGCCACCTCGACCGCACCGACACCGGGAGCGCGCGCCTGGTCCTTCAGCGCCTCCTTCATCTCTGCCGGAAGATCCTTCACATCGGTGACGGGTGTCGCCACCTCCGTGGGCCCGGCGAGGTCGGTGGCCTTGGATTCGCTTGGCAGGCGGGCGGGAGAGGTCGAGGCCGGGGCGGGCTTCTTTTCGAACAAACGGCTGGTGAGCGAGTAAGTGATTGCATTGACGTCGCCGCGCAGGATGTCCACTTCGTCGAAGCGGATGACCCGCTCGCCCGCCGTTACCTCGGGAACGTAGGTGTAGACGACGTGAGGCTCGAAGGTGTGCTTGAACACCGAGGCGTCTGTGCGCAGCGGGTCGCCGAACAGCCTGAAAAACCGCGGCCCCACGACGGACAGGTTGAACGCGGCGTAGCCGCGCTTCACGTCCTTGTCCTCGGACGGAGAGTCCTGATCCAGAGGATTGGCCAGGCCGCGCGTGTAGATGGTCTCGCGCGCCGAGACCGATGGCGAGATGTCGAGCCACGACGTGGGGCTCAGCGAGGCGGAGATGGTCGGGAAGAGATCGTAGCGCTGATAGATCGTGTCCAAAGACACCGCGACCGTCTTCTCCGGGCCCATCATCATGATGTTCGGATCGGAAGGGCTACGGAGGACCTCCAGGTTCCGATGCTTCGTGAGCACGGCGGCGGATGACACGAACGACAGGTAGAAAGGCGAGCGCCCGAAGCGGATCCCCCTGCCGCGAGCCTCGATCTCGGGGAGCTTCTGCAGCGTGAGATCCTCGGTGCTGCTGAGAAACTGCTCCTGGCGGTCCAGGTTGACGTTCAGCGAGTAGTTGCTCCAGTTGCGCGAAAGATCGATCTGCGAGAAAACGGTGGGGCTGGTGGTCTGCGTGATGTCCCGCTCGAAGTCGAGGTAGTAGTCCAGGTCGCTTACCTTGTTCAGATCGGCCAGCAACCTGAAGCCGCTGCCGAAGCGCTGGTCCTCCCTGAGCCGGAATCGGTACCTGCGGTCCGGACGCTCCTGGTCCGTCGAGGTGCCGTCCGAAAAGGTGTCATGCAGATAATAGCCCGTGAAGGATCCCTCGCCCTTGGGCGCGGGCACGAACCGGTAATCGAAACCGAGCCCGGTGCCGGTGCGGCCGTAGAGGTCGTAAAAGAAGGTGGTGTCCTGGCTGCGGCCCATGACGACGTAGAACGCGTTCCCGATGAACGACCCGCGCGTCCGGGAGTAGCCGACGTTGGGCAGCAGCAGGCCCGTGGCACGGTCGCTCTTCAACGGCCAGATCAGATAAGGCAGGTAAAACACCGGAGCCTTGCCCGACTTGATCTCGACGTTGCGCATGTAGGCGTAGTGGCCGACCTGCAGCGTGGCCTTCGAGACGTGGAAAGCCCAGTAAGGGGTGGGCTGCGTGCACGTCGTGACCGTTCCGTCGGTGATAACCACCTTGTCTTCGGCGATACGCTCCAGCTTCTCCGCGTCGAAGATGACGTCGGGATCCATGTAGCCGTGCGCGTTCCAGATGGTGGCCAATCGGGTTTCCACGTTCATCTCGAGCCGGTCGCCGCTGATCTGGCTCTTCCCGAACATCAACACGACGTTGCCTTCGGCGAGAGCCGCCCGGGTCTTGTCGTTGTAGTGGACCTGATCGGCCAGCAGGCGCATGTCGCCGTAGCGCAGGTCCACGTCACCTGTGAGGAGCAGCTCGTCGTCGGAGATCTGCTCGATCTGGCCCGCCGAGATGCTGGGACGCTCCGCCTCTTGGGCCTGCGGATGCTCGCCGGCGCCGGCGACGAGCGAGTCGGCCAGGATGGCCGGCAGGCTGACCAGCAAACCGATAGCCAGGTGCCGGCAAGCCCGCGTCGCGATGGGCGCGGCCCACCGGATCAGGCGAGCTAGGAAGAAGGTCATGAGAAGGCGAGGCCCGCGTAGGCAACGACCCGCGTGAAGTCTCCGCTCGCATCGCCGGAGTTGCCGTATGCGACGAGACGGCCCGCGCGTGAGCCGGCTTCCTTGATCGCGGCCAGCCCGGCGACGGCGGGCGCGAACCCGCACATCGAGATCTCCTGCTCGCGGACGACGCGATGCAGTCCTTCGGGGTCCAGGGCCACCATCATGTCGATGGCCGCCTTGTCCTTCGCTCTGGCCTTCTCGGCAGGGATGTAGTGGCTCATGTCGGAGGAGATGATCACCCCCACCGACTCGCGCCATCCTCGCAGGGCGACGGACAGTCCGCTGCCGAGTTCCAGCAGCACGGACAGCCGTCCGGTGCCGACGCAGATCGGGACGAAGGTGAACTCGCCCAGCAGAACCTGCAGGAAGGGAATCTGCACTTCGAGGGAGTGTTCGTCGCGGTGGGCGGTGGAATCCACCTCGGCGGCGCGACAGCATTCGACCACGCGATCCGCGAGATCCTCGTCAACAGCGGCGGCGCCCAGGGGAGTCATCCAAGTCCCCCTGTTCATCACCGCGATGGTCCGCCCCTCGCCGGTGTGATTGGGACAGAGGATCAATAACGCGCGCGGCAGCTTGGTTGACGCATACGCGGCGCCGGCCACGCGCCCCGAGTAGATGTACCCCGCATGCGGAACGAGCAGCGCCGAAGCGCTGGCGGGGCCGGCGAGGGGGGCGGCCTCGCGCAGGTACAGTTCGATGTCGGTCCGCAGCTTCGCCGGATCGGCCGAGTAGAACTGGCCGGCCACTGCGGGTTGCCTGATCATGACGGGCGGCTCCACCGGTGTCCCGCTCGAATCACGCGGGTTGATTGGGGGAAAAATCGTATCAGCGGGTCGGAGGGATGTAAAGGCGCGGCGCCTACTGACGCAGCTCGTACCCCTCCGAGCGCGTGACGTAGGCGGCCGCCACGACGTCTCCCGTGACGTTCAGGACCGTTCGGCACATGTCGAGAAGCCGGTCCACACCCAGGATGATGCCGAGTCCTTCCCAGGGCACGCCGATGGAGACCAGCAGCGCCCCGACCATGGGGAGCGATCCGCCGGGCACTCCCGCCGTGCCGACACCGGCAAGGATCGACATCAGTACCACGCTCACCTGCGCTCCGAGGCTCAGGTGCACCCCGAAGAACTGCGCCAGGAAGAGCACCGTGATCCCTTCGTACAGCGCCGTGCCGTTCTGGTTGGCGGTGGAGCCCACCGTCAGGACGAACCCGCCGATGTGCCGGGGCACCCCCAGCTCCTGCTCGGCGACGCGCATGGTCACGGGCAGGGTGGCGTTGCCCGAGGATGTGGAGAAGGCGGTCAGCATGATCTCCCGAGTGCGCGAAAAGAACTTCACCGGGGAGTAGCGCACGACGTACTTGAGGAAGGCGGAGTACACGACGAACTGGTGCAGCAGCAGTCCGGTGATGACGGTGGCGACGTAGAGCCCAAGCTTGCCGAGGATCTCCAGGCCGAACCTGGCGGTCAGGCTGAACAGCAGCGCGGCCACGCCAAAGGGGGCCAGCTTCATCGCCATGGCGATGACCTTCATCACCACGTCGTAGACCGATCGTAGGAGGTTGAGCAGCGCCGCGGTCTGTTCTGGCGGACACAGCGCGGCCGCGATGCCGATCAGCAGCGAGAAGACCATCACGGCGATCATCTCGCCCTTGAAGGCGTCCACCATCGCTCTGAGCGGATTGTCAGGGATCAGGTCCACCAGGATCTGCATCCCTTGTTTCTTCGGAGGCGCCTGGATGTCGCTCGCAGACTTGCCGAGGATCTCCAGCAAGCTGGTCTTCTCGGCGGCTGCCATTCCACTCCCGGGCTGCACCAGGTTCACCAGCGCGATGCCGATGAGAACCGAGATGGCGCTCAGCGCCAGCGTGAAGAGAATGGTTTTGAGGCCGATGCGCCCCAGGCGTCGCAGGTCTCCCAACTCCGCGACGCCCAGCACGAGCGCGCAGAAGATGAGCGGGATGACCACCATGAAGATGAGACGCAGGAAGATCTGCCCGGCCGGATAGGTGATCGATTTGACGAAGTTCTGGAGCTGATCGCTGCCGCCCCACAAACGGTTGGCGGCCAGGCCCGCCGCCGCGCCTGTCAGCATGCCGTAGAGAATCTGGCGATGAAGGGGAGTTCCCCGAGCCCCGGACATGGGGCCGTATCATACGGGTTCGCGTGAGAAACGTCGAGCGCGTATAATCCCGAGCACAACAACCTGGGGGAATCAGCTTGCCGTCAATGGTTGTCATCCTGTTGCCGGTCCTTGCGGCCGCCGTCACCCCCATCTTCAACGACGTGACCGCTGGAGCGGGCCTCTCTTCTGTCCGCCTCGTGAGCGGAAGTCCGTCCAAGGACTACATCCTGGAGACGATCGGCACCGGGGCGGCCGCCTTCGACTTCGACAACGACGGCCTGCTTGACCTCTACTTCGCCAACGGCTCGCGTCTGCCGGGCTTCGCGCGCGGAAAGGAGCCCACGCCGCGCTTGTTCCGCAACCGCGGCGACGGGACATTCGAGGACGTGAGCGTCGGCTCGGGGCTGGCGGATCCGTTCTGGGGGTTCGGCGTCGCGGTCGGGGACTACGACAACGACGGGTGGACCGATTTGTACGTCACGGCGTGGGGCCCCAACCGCCTGTATCACAACGAGGGCGACGGGACGTTCGAGGAGGAGGGGCGCCAATCGGGGGCGGACAACTCGCGCTGGGGGGCCTCCGCGGCATTCGCCGATTTCGACTCGGACGGCGCGCTCGATCTGTACGTCGCGAACTACGTCGCCTTCGACACGAACACCGTCCCTCGCCGTGGCGATCCCGATCACCCTTGCCTCTACCGTGGCGCCCTGGTCATGTGTGGTCCGACGGGCTTGAAAGGGGAGGTGGACGTCCTTTACCACAACAACGGCGACGGAACATTTTCCGACGTGACGGCCGCCGCGGGCATCCGCACCGACATCGGCATGTTCGGCCTGGGTGTCGCCGCGGCCGACTACGACGGTGACGGAGACGTGGACATCTACGTCGCGAACGACACCACGCCCAACCAGCTTTACCGCAATCGTGGGGATGGGACGTTCGAGGAGGTGGGAGCGCTGAGCGGCGTGGCGTACGGTGTTGACGGCACCGAGCAGGGGTCGATGGGGACCAGCTTCGGCGACTACGACGGCGACGGCCGGCTCGATCTGGCGGTCACCAACTTCTCGCACCAGTTCTACCAGCTTTTCCGCTACACGGGCGATGGATTCTTCGATGACGTCTCGTTCGCCGCCGGCATCGCGCAGAAAACTTACCTGATGTTGGGCTGGGCGACGGACTTCTTCGACTACGACAACGACGGTTATCAGGACATCTTCTTCGCCAACGGCCATGTCTATCCCACCGCCGACGCGATGCAGGTCGGCACAACGTTCGCGCAGCCGAACCAGTTGTTCCGCAACGTGGCCGCTGCCGCCGGCGGGCGGACATTCCTGGACGTGAGCGCCGACGCGGGAGATTCGTTCATCGCCCCGCGCAGCCACCGTGCGGGAGGCGTGCTCGACTTCGATGGCGACGGTGGTCTCGACCTTCTGCTGACGGTGATCGACGGCGGTGTCGTCCTGCTGCGGAACCAGAGGGGGGCCGCGGGCGGCTGGATCGGGTTCAAGCTGGCAGGCACGTCGTCCAACCGATCCGCCGTCGGCACGCACGTCACGCTGCAGGCGGGGGGGCGCGAGCAGATGTGGTACGCGCAAGGAGGCGGCTCGTTTCTGTGGAGCTGTGACAAGAGAGTCCACTTCGGTCTGGGGGGCGCCGAGAAGATCGAGAGCGTGACCGTGAAGTGGCCGTCGGGTCGGTCGCAGGAGTTCGAACATCTCGCACCTGGCAGGGAGTATGTCCTGATCGAGGGAAAGGAGCCGGTGCCGTGACGCCTCCTCGCGTGACGGCCTATCGGAAGCCTCTCCCCGCTGCCCACGCGCAGATGCGGTTTCACATCCCGCATCGGTTGGCGCCCGTGCTCGTCGTCGCTTGGCTGCACACGACGGCTCTCGGGTGGAGCGGCGCACCCACCGCCGATGAACTCTACCGTGAAGCAGAGCGGCTGATCGGCGAGGGGCGAACGGACGAGGCGGCCGCGCGGTTGAAGGAGACTGTGGCGTTGGACCCGAACCACTGGATGGGCCTCTGCCGACTCGGCGAGATCGAGGCTTTGGCGAAGCAATACGTGGATGCGGAGGAGAGCCTGAAGGCCGCCGTCGCGCTTCATCCCGACAGCGGAGCCTGCCAGTCGCGCCTGGCCCAGGTCCTACTGCGCCTCGACAAGGTGCAGGAGGCCGAGCGCGCGCTGGAGATCGCCGCCAGTCTGCTTCCGGATGATGAAGGGGTCATATACAACCTGACACGATTGTACGAGATGACGGGACGGATCGATCGGGCAATCGAGACGTACGCCAAGCACCTTGCGGCTGATCCGGACAATCCGCGCGCAGAAGGGGAACATCTGAAACTGGCCCGCATGATGGCCAAGGCCGGGCAGTCCGCGGGCGCCATCGATCACTACCGGGCGTTCCTGAACCTGCAGCCTGGACGCAACGACGTGCGCGCCGAGATGGGCGCCGGTCTGATGTCCGCCTCCCGCTACGACGAGGCGCTCGCGGAGTTCGATCGCGTGATCACCTCGGGGAGCGCGGACGCGGCCGCGCTGGCCAACGCCGGCTCCATCCATCTCCTGAGAGGCGAGCTCCCAATCTCGCTGGATCTGCTCGACCGCGCCGTGAAGGCCGACCCCATTCCGATCCCGCCGCGCCTCGCGCTCGCCACGGCACTGGCCCAGACGGGAGATCACACGCGCGCGGTGGAGGTCCTGCAGGGCATCACCGCCGGAGATCCGGAGAACAACCGAGCCTGGTTCCTGCTGGGCCAGTCGTTGATGAAGCTGGGCCGCGTGGAGGAGGCCCGCTCGGCCCTCGAGCGCCACCGAGCGATCCACGAGACGATCATGCGGGAGCGGATGTCGAACAAGCCGCAGGGCCATCCCTAGTGGGATGAGTCGGAAGCTCAGTAGAACATCCCAGGTATCGGGCCGGCGGCGGGGGATTCACGGATGTTTACAGGGTGGTGACAAACTACCGCAGGCCGCGGTGCGAGCGCCGCGGTGCCGGATGCGAGGAGCAGCGACGACAGCGATGCGGGACATCGGTGAGGAGCTGCGACGACGCAGACGGCATCGCGCCGCCGCAACCCTACGGGCAGCAGGGGGTTGCGGCCGGATACTTCGTCGTTCGTCGTCGGCGATTACTGGAATCGACCTCCTCCTCGCTTCTCGTCTGCGGCTCGCAAGCCCCTGCTGCGCGGCCTACGGTAGTTTGTCACCACCCTGTTAACAATCCGGCGCCACCACGCGCGACGGATCGGGCCTCCCTGAGAAGAAGTCGATCAGATTGCGCACCGCGGTCAGCGCCATCGCGCCGCGCGTCTCCCTCGTGGCGCTCGCGATGTGGGGTGTCAGGACCACGCGCGGCTGCCGGCGCAGCGCCGCGGGGATCCGCGGCTCGCGTTCGAACACGTCCAGGCCGGCCCCCCAGAGCCTGCCGCCGGAAAGCGCTGCGGCGAGCGCCCTCTCATCAACCACCGTCCCCCGCGACGTGTTGATCAGGATTGCGCCGGGCTTCATCAGCGCGAGCTGTTCCGCCCCGATCAGGCGATGGGTGGCGGGCGAGGCCGGCACGTGGAGGCTCACGACATCGGATTGCTTGAGCAGCCGCGCGAGAGTCATCGGTTTGGAGCGGGGCGCGGACGGGCCGATGCCACCGCCGCCCCGATGATGAAGGACCGTCATCCCGAAGCCGGGGGCGCGGCGCGCCACGGCGGTCCCGATGCGGCCCATCCCGATGATCCCCAGACTCTTGCCGGTCAGGTCCTTTCCCAGCATCAGCTCCAGGTCCCAGCCGGTAAACCTCCCTTCCCGGCAAAAGCGATCGGCTTGAGGGACGCGGCGCGCCACCGCAAGGATCAGGGCCCAGGTCAGATCGGCGGTCGCCTCGGTCAGGACACCCGGCGTGTTCATCACGGTGATCCCGCGTCGCGCGGCCTCGCGCCGATCGATGTTGTCCACGCCCACGGCGCATTGAGAGACGACCCGCAGGAGAGGTGCGCGATCGAAGAACCGCGCGTCGATGCGGTCGTTGAGCTGCACCAGGATCCCCTCCGCGCCCCGCGGTGATCGCGCAATCCGGAACCTGCTGCGCAAGAGTTCCTCGGCTGCGGGGAATAATCGTCTCGTGATCATGACGGGTGGTTTGTTCACCGGCCCTCCGGAGCCGCGATACGACCGTGGTTCGCTTGACAGGGGGCATTATAATGGCAGCCATTCGAAGGGGGCCGTCCTCATGCAAATCACGATCAAGTACCAACCGTCCTACTCGCTCGCCATCGTCTCGCTCGCCGCCGGAGAGTCGATCCAGGCCGAGTCGGGCGCCATGGTGAGCATGTCGTCGAACGTGCAGGTGGATACCGGGATGAAGGGAGGGATGCTGGGGGCCGTGGCGCGCAAGGTGCTGGGCGGCGAATCGCTGTTCGCCAACACTTTCACCGCCGCGGGTGCCCCGGCCGAGATCACGCTGGCGCCCTCGCTGCCAGGAGACATCACGTCGCTGGCGATGGTGAACGAGACCCTGTACATCCAATCGGGGTCGTTTCTGGCGGGCGACCCTTCGCTCGATCTCGATCTTCAGTGGGGCGGCGCGCGCGCCTTCTTCGGCAGCGAAGGCCTGTTCCTGCTGAAGGCGGCGGGCACGGGCTCAATCCTGCTCAGCAGTTACGGCGCAATCCACCAGGTTGAGATGTCGGGCGGCGCGCCCTACATCTGCGACACCGGCCACGTCGTAGCCTTCACGCAGGGACTCCAGTTCGACGTGCGCAAGGTGGGCGGATGGAAGTCCACGCTGCTTTCCGGGGAGGGGCTGGTCTGCGAGTTCCGCGGGAAGGGAACTCTGTACCTGCAAACGCGCTCCACCCAGGCGTTCCTTTCGTGGCTGATCCCGCGGATCCCCACGGGCACCGGTGGCGGCGGGAGGGCTGGCTCGGTCCTGGGCAACATCCTGAGGGGGGACTGATTCTCCGCAGTCCGCCGTGCATCTGCCTCAGGGGCCTCGGGGGCCTCAGGACCCCCCGGGCCTGCCCGGGGCGGCGGAGCCTTCCGGCGGCGCCGGCTCCAGTCGCGGCAGCGGGTCGGCTCGATCGGCCAGCATGTACGCCATGACCGAGAGGGCAGCCACGTTTCTCGCGAGATCGCGCGGGTCCACCTTGTCGAGCGTGTCGGCGGGAGTGTGGTGGTAGTCGAAGTAGTGCGCGGTGTCCTGCCTGAGCGCGAGCAGCGGGACTCCCGCGTCCTTCAGTGGAGAGATGTCCGCGCCGCCGCCCCCACCGGCCCCGCGCGTGGCCTCGATGCCGGAAAGATGCGCGGCGATGGCGCGCACCATCGCTTCGCCACCCGCGCCGGCGCTCACGTCGAAGCCGAGCGGCCTGGCTCCGCCCGAGTCCGATTCGATGGCGGCGACGTGGGCGGACTGCTCGTCTTTGTGCGCCTCGGCGTAGGCGCGGCCGCCTCGCAGACCGTTCTCCTCGTTTGTGAACAGAACCGCCCGGATGGTGCGCCGCGGCGCGAGGCGCAGCGACCTGAGCACGCGCATCGTCTCCATGACGATCGCCACGCCCGCGCCGTCGTCGATCGCCCCCGTGGCGAGGTCCCACGAATCGAGGTGGGCGCCGATCAAGACGATCTCCGACGGAATCTCCCGTCCGCGCAGCTCTGCCAGCACGTTGGCCGACTCGGCGTCCGGCAACGTCCGGCACCCGAGCGAGAACCGGGCCTTGACCGTCTCGCCCGCGGCCAGGAAGCGATGAATCAGGTCGGCGTCCTCGGCGGAGATGGCGGCGCCGGGGATGCGCTCCACGGAATCCTCGTAACCCATCGCGCCGGTGTGGGGGAGGCGGAACGACGCCGTGCCAAGCGATCGGATCAACATCCCCGCGGCGCCCACCTTGGCCGCCTCGAC
>JAWPNA010000053.1:0-12875 GCA_045402695.1 Acidobacteriota bacterium | reverse complement strand
CCGGTGTCCGAGTCTTCCGGCATGGTCACCTTGAGCAGCGGTTCGACGTACTCGGCGCCAAGGCTGTCGCGCAGTGCGTAGGCCTCATCGAATGCCTGTCCGACCGACTTGTAGGTTGCGCCGCCCATGCCGCGCTGGCCCGTCAATGCAGGCGAACGAACTTCGTAGACAGTGGCGTCGTCGGTGAGAAGCGGAGCAACGCGGGCGCAGTCGTTGCCCGCGGTTGCGTCGCGACAGAGATTGCGCTGCCCGGCGAGGGTCCGCTCGACGGCCTCGACTGTCGTCGCAGTGCGGAAGTGCACTGCAAACGACAAGTCGTCAATCACCGGCGCCGAGCGTGTCACGAGCACGCTCGTTTGCGCCGTGGTCCAGTCCTTCGTGACAACCGACGAGGCGTCCCTTGATCTCGCCGTCGCACGATCCGCGAGGAAGCGCTGGACGTCGTTCATTTCGGCCGATGGCACATCCCTGACCGCCGCCTGCTCGAAGATGCTGCCGTCGATCGGCGTATCGCTTCCTATCACCTTGAAGACGTCCGTGAGCGCCCCGCGGCCCTCCGGCACCGACATGCGAAATACGCGGTCGATGGCTCGACCCGCGCTGAGCTGATCCTGGGCGCCCATGGCCGGAAATAGCAGCGCGATGCGCCCGCTGCTGCTCAGGTCCAAGAGTGCGAAGTACAGGTCGGTGGCGGAGGTGTTCTCGATGCGAACTGTGACCATCGTACCGGCGCTCACCGCAGTGGGCGACGGTGAACCGACCGAAGTCTCGGAGATGCGGACACTCACTTTGAGCGAAAGACTGGCGAACGGGTTCGAGAGCTCGATCAAGGAAAGCCAGCGCGCCCAGTCCTGCAGTTGCTTGCCGACGCGCGCCGCCAGGTCGGAATCAATGACCACGGAATTGCTGAGAGGCGTGCCATCACGACCGAGAATTGCGATGCGATCGTCCTGCCGGATCACCCGCAGGTCCGCGGATTGTTCGTTTGCGGCGCCCGTGGCCAACGCGAGACTCGGGTAGGTGGCGATTTCACTCGTGAGTGCTTGACGTAAGGGCGGAGCGATATCGCTCGCCAACCACACGTTTCTCTTGCGGCCGCCGATCTGAATCCGACTGATCAGGGCGCGGGAACCTGCCGGAACCGTGTTCGCTCCACTCAGTGTGCCAGTCGCAACGTCCGGTTCGACATCGGTCAGCACGAGTCTTGCGATGGACGCCACAGGTTCCGCCGCACCCCCGGCGGGTCCAAAGACCTGTAGTTCCGTACCACTCGCGAGCCCGTACATTGCGCCAGCGAGGACCTTCGCGCGCCCACTACCCTCGGGCTCGACGCGTACATACCGCGGGCCTGCGCCGGCGGCCAGTCCAAAGATGCCGGCATCGAGTCCCGTTCCCTCGATTTGCGGATTCTGTGAAGGAAAGCGCGCCGACACACGCGCGGCAATCTCTGGGAAAACCGATCGATATGTCGAGCCGGAGCTGGTGCGCAGCACTTGCGACAGGGCATAGGTGAGCGCACCTTGGATCTTGCCGTCGATGAGGTCTTCATTCGACAGTTCACTCGCGCGAGCGCCCGAGAGCAACGTGAAGTTCGCACCGAGCGCCGCGATGTCGGAAGGTCCGTCGCCGGACGTGCGGCGTGCGCCGGCCGACGCAGGCGGATCACGCAGGTCGGCCGGGATGCTTCGCGGTGTGCTGAGGGCGCGTGCCGCCGTGCCCGAGTGGCAGCTATCCAGAATCACGGTGATGCTTGGTGTCTTCGTAGCAAGCTCGGCCAGCAGTGCATTCAACTCATCGTCGCTCACGTCGAAGACATTCGGCAGGCGAGAGTCTTGCGCAACGAGTGTTTCATCCCAGCCGTCGGTTTCATCTCCCGACGTATCGCGCATCTGCGAGCCGTGGCCGCTGTAGTAGAGGACCGCGATGTCACCGGGTGCCGAGGCGGCGATCAGTCGGAGGCGAATGGCGTCGACGATCTGTTGGTGGGTCGCGTTCGCATCGAGGAGCACCAGGATGTCTTCAGGCTTGAAGCGATAGTGGTTGATGAGGAGCGCCTTCATCGTCGCGACATCGTTATGCGTGCCGTTCAAATCGCGCACGCTATTGGCAGCGTAGTCGTTGATGCCGATCAGAACGGCGCGCGCCTTGGCCTCAGCCGCATTCGGAGTGGTGACGCAGGCGATCGCCACGGCAGCTGCGCATGCGAGTCGTCTAGTGTGACGTGCCCATTGAACGGCAATGGCGGGCGGACGCTTAAGTCGGGATGAACGGCGACCAAGAATCAAGTGCGGCATTGCAGGACCCCCTTGCGGGCCATCATCGAGGCCCTTAGAACCCGCGTAGGTGTTCTCTGACACCCGATCGTCGGAGAGTACCACACCCCCGTGAAGCTCTCCGTGCTGCGGGTGGACCGTCAGCGATAGTGTGGCCCTTGTACACCTGTTAGGAATTGGGTGTCAATGAAAAAGTGCAAGGCGAGACGCCAACATCGACAGGACGGAGACTATAGGTAGCCCGACCAACCTTGGAAGACGGCTGTGAAGCAGTCGAATGTCCCAGAATGGGACACTCCGGCGCGATCTGATCTGCTCCAACCCATGGCACCAATGCCTACGGTTGAGCAAGAGCCCATGCGGGCTGGTGGAGCACAACGGAACGAGCCCGCACGGGCTGAATCGCGGCCGGTGCCGAGGGCGATACCCCACCGCGCTAACCCCGATAATTCGAGCTCGGCGGCTTTCACATGAACGACGCGACCATAACACGGTGTCTGCTGTTCCCTTAACAGACCGACATGCCCCTTCTCGCCGCTTTGACCAGCACAGCAATAGATCTGACGGCAGGGCCGTGCTGCTAATGGCCTCCGACAGGCGGCTGGGACTGCTCGAATGCCTCGCTGGCTGCCTTCGCGATGATGGGCAGCCCGGCAAGATCGAGAACCAGATTGCCGCGCTTCTCGCTCAGCGCGTGTACGCCATCGCATGCGGCTGCCAGGACACCAAGCACGCCGCCAGGCTTGCCGACGACCCCGTCCACAAAGGTGGTGCTGGATCTAGGCCCGGTCGATTGCGGTAACCTGGCGTCGCAGTCCACGCTGTCGCGCTTCGCGAAGGCCGTGGGACCGTGCGAGCTGTATCGCATGGGAGGGACTCTCGCCGATGTCGTCATCGAGCGGCACCGCCACCGTCAGGGCGGAAAGGCCCACCACATCACCATCGACTTCGACCCTACCGATGCTCCCACGCACGCAGTCCATCAACTGAGCTTCTTCGACGGCCACTACGGGAGTTGGTGCGACCTGCCGCTGATGGGATCCATCAGCTTCGATAAGGATCCCGAAAAATTCCTCGTCGCTCCTTCCAAATCCTTCATCTTCAACAGCGCTTGCGTCCCCAGCGTATCAGACTGAAATGGTTTGCTGGGCGACTGGAGTTGAGCTGTTGACATGCTTTAGATTTTCGTAGAAAATCCAAAACATACTATGCTCTATCGTCGCTCGATCGAACCGAATCTCAAGCGTCACCTGACCCGGGGAAAGAGCATCCTCCTGCTCGGACCACGCCAGACCGGGAAGACCACTCTGCTTGGCGACATGGCCCCCGACCTCGGTCTGTCACTCGTCGCCCCCGCGGTCCGGCAGCGCTACGAGAAAGATCCCTCCCTCTTGGCCGGTGAAGTCCGGGCTCTGTCTCCCTCGGTCTCGGGCCGGAGGCGGCCTCTGGTGACGATCGATGAAGTCCAGAAGGTGCCGGCCCTCATGGACGTGGCGCAGGATCTCATCGACCGGGGGGAGGCCCAGTTCGTCTTCACCGGTTCATCGGCCCGCAAGCCCCGCCGAGGTCGGGACCTCAACCTCTTGCCCGGGCGGCTGGTCGCGCTGCGCCTGGATCCGCTGACGATCGAGGAGCACCGCCCGACAGGCCTCCAGGAAGCCCTCCTGTTTGGCTCTCTCCCTGCAATACGCCGGCTGCGGGGCCGCGAGGACAGGGAGGCCGACCTGCGCTCCTACGTGGAGATCTATCTGGAGGAAGAAGTCCGGCAGGAGGCGCTGGTCCGCAACGTCGGCCTGTTTGGCCGATTCGTGGAACTCGCCGGGCAGGAATCCGGTCGCATCGCCAACTATACGAAGATCTCGCAGGAGGTCGGCGTTTCCGCGGTGAGCATCCGGACGTATTACGAGATCCTTTGCGATTGCCTCGTCGCGGAGCGCGTGGATCCGGTCACCCAGAGCACATCACGCAAGAAGCTGACGAGAGCAAGCCGTTTCCTTCTGTTTGATCTTGGCGTGCGTCGCCTCGCGGCGGGCGAAGGACGCCGGCTGCACCCATCAAGATTGGGCGATCTCTTCGAACAGTTCGTCGGCCTCGAGCTCATCCGCCTCTGCCGCATCCATGCGCCTGGGACACGGTTGAGGTTCTGGCGGGACCCTGACGGACCGGAAGTGGACTGGATCCTCGAGCACGAAGGGGCCTACCTGCCGATCGAGGTCAAGCTGACGGACCGCCCCACCGAGAGGGACGCCCGGCACGTCATGGTGTTCCTGAAAGAGTACAAGATGAAGCAGGGATTCGTGGTCTGCACGGCGCCCAGGCCGGTGCGGCTCAGCGCACATGTCACCGCCATGCCGTGGCATGCACTGCCCGAGGTCGTCTCGGGGATGATCGGAGGACGGCGATGATCGGCGGACGGGGAGGACGGCGAGGTCCTTCTCGCGAGAGGCCTCTTCCTGCAACTCGATCAGCGTTTCCAGACGCAGGAGACGAATGGTCAGATCCGGCGTGAGCATCACCTCAGTCGCGTGGGGCAACAGTTCGACGTATCCTCGTCCGGTGCCTACGCTGCCGAGAGGGTCCAGCGGGCCGTGGGCCGTCATCAGGAGCTGCTGTCCCGGCGAGGCCAGGTGGGACCGACCCGGTGCGACGTTGCGACCCCAATGCGATCTGGATGTTGCCTTCAGCGAATCCAGGGCCTTGAGGGCGCACAGCATGGCGAGGTAATCAGGAGTCGGTGGGGACAGGCTCGCGCAGCATCCCAAGCGAGCCGACGCACGCCTGCAGGACCTCGAGACGCTCCAGGGGACTCATCGAGAGCATCGAGCGGATGAGCGTCGAGTCCGTTCCGTCGGCCTCGCAATCCTGATCGCACGAATTGATCATCGATTGCTCGTGTCGGCTTGCGTCGAAACCCCTGTTCCCGGTCATCTCAGGCAGTGGCGAGGTGTTCGCGCGGGTTCCAGGGACGCGCTCGAGATCAGGACGATCTCGCTCCGTGACCATCACGACGGAATCATCTCATGGCGAAAGCATGGCGCCATCAGTGATTGGAGAGGATGCGGGGGATCAGGTTCAACTTCCGTAGCTGCCGCCTCCGGACAAATGGGTGCGCACCTCCCACAGCTCGGGAAAGCACCGCTTGTCCAGGGTCCTCGCGAGGTACCCCACTCCCTCGCTCCCGCCGGTGCCGCGCTTCCTGCCGATCATCCTCTCGACCATGCGGATGTGGTGAAACCGCCAGATCTGGAAGTTCTCGTCGAACTCGATCATCGCCTCGCAGAGCTGGTACAGATCGTCGTGGTCGTCGCGGTGGTCGTAGATCGTCTTGAGCGCCGAGACGCGGGCGCCGCACAGGTCCACAGACCCCGCGCCCGGCAACGGGAAGCCGGTTCTTCGCAGCAAATCGTCGAAGGCGTCATACAGCGTCGGCTGCTCAAGTCTGAGCTCGAGCCGCGCGAGCTGGGCCGGCTGCATGCTCAGCGCCTTCATGAGGGCCGGCTCCTTCATGCCGGACATGAATTCCAGCTCGCGGAACTGCGCCGACTGGAAGCCGCTGGCCGGGTTCAACAGGTCGCGGAACGTGTTGAAGTCATTCGGCGTCATCGTCTCCAGCACCGCGATCTGCTGCACCAGCACGCGCTGGATCTCGATGAGCCTGCGGTACAGCCGCGTGGCGCGCCGCGCCTTGTTCTGAGCCAGAGCCGACATCACCGCCTCGGCCTCGTGGATCATCTCGCGGAACCACAGCTCGTACACCTGGTGGATGATGATGAACAACATCTCGTCGTGCTGCGGCGGGTCCGACAGCGGCTGCTGGAGCTCCAGCAGCTCCTCCACCTTGAGGTATTCGCCGTACGAGGACGCGGCCCGCTTCATCGGTGTGCTCCGGGGGGCACTCCGGCCGCCACGATGGCCGCCATCTCCTCGATGGTCGCGTCACACTCCTCGTCGGTCGTATAGAAGTGCGGCGCGAGGCGCACGCCGGCGCCGGGGCGGTAGTCCACGAGGTACTTCCGTCGAATCAGCTCCTGACACACGTGGTGACCGTCCGCCACATCCACCACGACGCTGCCTCCGCGGCGGTGAGGTTCGAGCGGGCTGTTGAGGCGCATCCCCATCGCGCGCGCCTTCTCGATGATGCGCGCGGTCTGCCTCATGGACTTGGCCCGGATGCGCGGCAGACCGATCTCCTGGATCATCTCGTAGCCGGGCAGGCACTGGTACAGCGGCGCGACCGCGGGCGTGCCGTGCATCCACCGCATGATCCCCTTGGCGTAGTCGATCGGCCCGATCGTGAAGTCGAACGGGTGCGCGTGCGCCGACCAGCCGGTGATGGCCGGCTGGAACTTGTTGAGAAGGTCCTCGCGCACGTACAGGTAGCCCGCTCCGGGGCCCCCCAGGAGCCACTTGACCGACCCTCCCACGGCGAAGTGCACGCCCAGGTCCGCCAGGTCAAACGGCACCGTGCCGGCCGACTGGTAGCAGTCCAGGATCACCATCGCACCGGCACGCTCAGCCTTCTCCATCACCGCCTTGACGTCCTGGATGTAGGCGCTGCGGAACAGCACGTGTGAGATCGGCACCACCAGGGTCTGGTCGTCAATGGCGTCCACCAGCTTGCCCGTGTCCACGGTGATGCCGTCATCTGACTGCACCATGTGGACGCGCGCGCCGCGCCCCCGGTGCGCCTCCCACACGTACATGACGGAAGGGAAGTTCATGTCCGTATAGACGACTTTGTTGCGGCGCCCGGAGAAGTCCAGCGCGGAGGCGATGAGCGCCTCGGCCACAGACACGTTCTGGTGCATCGTGATGGTGCCGGCGCCCGCTCCCAGGATCTTCCCAAGGACATCACCCACCTTCGAGGACATCTCCCACCACCCGTCCTCCCACGCCAGGATGCCGCGCTCGTTCCACGAGTCGGCGAACGCGTTGAGCCGCTGGTAGACCCCCCGCGGCATCGCACCCAGCGAGTGCGAGATCATGTAGGTGTACCGGTCCAGGATGGGGAACTCGGGGCGGTACTTCAGCAGATCGTCAGGAGGGCTCATCTCAGTACCCCGCCAGGCTTTCCAGGGCGGCCAGAAGGTCGGACTCCTGCGGCAAGATGGCGGCCTCCAGCCCCGGCTCGTAGGCCACCCAGGTATCCTTGGCGGCCACGCGTCTCACCGGGGCGTCGAGGTGTTCGAACAGCTCGTCGGCGATCCGGGCGGCGATCTCGGCGCCGTAGCCGAAAGCCCGCACGTCCTCGTACGCCACCATCACGCGGCTGGTCTTTTTCACCGAAGCCTCGATGGCCGGCCAGTCGTAAGGGGAGAGCGAGCGCAGATCGATCACCTCGACGCTGACGCCGTGAATCTCTTCGGCCTTCATCGCCGCGCGGCGGCCGCGCTCCACCAGCGCGCCGTAGGTGACGAGCGTGACGTCGTCCCCCGGTTTCACGATCTTCGCCTTGCCGAACGGGATCATGTAGTCGGGCCCGGGGTAAGAGTCCTTGTTGTAGGTCTGCCGGTAGAGGTGCTTGTGCTCGAGGAACATCACCGGATCGTCGCACCGGATGGCCGTCCGCAGCAGCCCGTTGGCGTCGGCCGCCGTGGCGGGCATCACGACACGCAGCCCCGGCATGTGGGTGAAGATCACCTCGCCGCACTGACTGTGATAGATGGCGCCGCCCGCGAGGTAGCCGCCGATGGGGACCCGCACCACCACGGGGCACTTGAACGCGCCGTTGGAGCGCCATCTCATGAGCGGCAGCTCGTTGCGAAGCTGCATCATGGCCGGCCAGATGTAGTCGAAGAACTGGATCTCCACCACCGGCTTGAGCCCCCGCGTCGCCATCCCGATGGCACGGCCGATGATGTTGGCCTCCGCCAGCGGAGAGTTGAAGACGCGGCGGGAGCCGTACCTCTTCTGGAGCCCCCAGGTGACCTTGAAGACGCCGCCCTTGCCCTTGACTTCCTTCAGCTTCGTCTCCACGGTGGCGTCGGCCACGTCCTGGCCGAACAGCACGATGCGCTCGTCGCGCCCCATCTCATCTCTCAGGCATGAGTTCAGCAGGTCCACCATGGTCGTCGGCTCGCCCGCCGGGCGCGCCGCGGTCTCGAAATCCGATGACGTGGGGTCCACATCGGGCGAGTAGAGATGATCGTATATGGTCGAGGGAGACGGCTTGGGCTCCGCCAGCGCCTCATCGACGGCCTTGCCGATCTCCTCGTCGGCGTCGGCACGCACTTCGGCCAGGAACTCCTCGGTGGCGTGGCCGCCGGACACCAGCCACGAACTGAAGCGCGTGATGGGATCCATGCGAGCCTCCTCGGCCCGCTCGGCCTCGGACTTGTACTCCTTCTCAACGTCCGACTGCGAATGCGAGTAGGGACGCACGACGCGCGCGTGAACGAGCACGGGCCCGATCTCGCGCCGCCTCATCTTTTCGACGACCTCGCGCATGACCTCCAGAGAGGCCAGAGGGTCGCACCCGTCCACCTCGCGTATCGCGAGATCGGGCACCGAGGCCATCGCCTTGCTGATGCTGCCCCCGGGAGTCTGCACCGCAACCGGGACCGAAATGGCGTAGCCGTTGTCCTCGACCATGAAGAGGACCGGCAGCCTCCGAACGCAGGCGGTCATGAGGGCTTCGTAGAACTCCCCTTCCGAAACAGCCCCGTCGCCGCCCGACACGTACACGATCTCGTCTTTCTCGAACCGCCCGGCCACCTCCAGCGCGCCTTTCATCCCGGCCAGATGGATCCCCGCCTCGGCGCAGCCGGCCGCCTGCAGCCACTGAGTGCCTGTGGGGCTCGACTGCGAGACGATGTTGAGCGCCTTGTGACCGAAGTGGGCCGGCATCTGCCGGGAGCCGGAGCTCGGGTCGGCCGCGGCGCCCACGCCCTGCATCAGCATCTCCTTGGGGGTCATGCCGATCTGAAGGCACAGCGCCCGATCGCGGTAGTACGGGTAGAACCAGTCGTGGGCCGGCTTCAGCGCCATGCCGGCGGCCACGAGGATCGCCTCGTGCCCGGCGCCGCTGATCTGGAAGAAGTACTTGTTCTGCCGCTTGAGCTGCAGCTCCTTGTCGTCGATCCGTCGCGACAGGTACATCGTGCGGTAGATGCCCACCATCGCCTCACGATCCAGGCCGAGGCCCGCATCGGCCACCCTCGTCCTGCCGCCGGCTTGTGGCTTCATCCCTCTCGACCCTCGCTGCATCACCGGGCGTCCGTCATGACGCCATCCGTGATCTCACGCGCGTACACTCCCGCGAGAAGATCAGCCGCCGTCGCCCCGCGCGCGGAGGACTCCTTCCGGCTCTCCAACGCTCTCTCGGCGGCGTGCTCGACTTCCTGCGTGACCCGATCCTCGATCCGCTCCAGCGCCTCTTTCGACACGCCGTGGGACTCGGCAAGCCACGTTTCGTACATTCCGATCGGATCACGCCTGCCCCACCAGGCGAAGACTTCGGCTGGGAACAGAGCCCGCGCCTCGGCCTCATCGTGCGTCGCGTGGGCACCCATCCGGAAGGTGACGGCGGTCACGATGACGGGGCCCTCGCCGTTCCTGCAACGCGACACTGCATCGAGTGAGACGTTGTGGACATCCAGGATGTTATTGCCGTCGCAGGTGAGACCCTCGATGCCGTAGCCGGCCGCCATCTGATCGCAGGCGGCCTTGCTGTGGGCGTCCCGGCGTGTTCCCAGCGCCACCTGATTGTCCTGCAGGACGATGACGAGCGGGAGCCTCTGCGTCGCGGCGAAGTTCATCCCCTCGTGGAACTCCCCCGTCCAGCGGGCGCCGTCGCCGACCCAGGTCATCGCGACGCGGGGCTGCCGGTTCATCTTGAAGGCCAGCGCTATGCCGGCGAAGACGGGCACCAGGGCGCTCACGAAGGAGATCGGTGGGATGACACCGTGCGCCGGGTCGCCCGTGTGGATGTCTCGCCCCCTCGTGATCGTGTCGGGCGTGCCCAGGTAGGCCTTGAGCATGTCGGCGAGCGGCATCCCCATCTCGTGGCAGGCGCCCGCGTTGCGGATCATCGGGCCGACCACGTCGCCTTCCCTCAACGCGCGCGCGTTGCCGACGGTCACCGCCTCTTCGCCGGTGCCGAGCCATGCCTTGGAGATGATTCCCTGACGCACCCATCGCTTCAGCGCGATGTCGTGAAGGCGGTTGCGCAGCATCCCCTCGTAGAGCCGCAGGAGCACGGAATCGTCCGGGAGTCTGGCTGGAACGTGCGCGCGGAACCCGGCCATGGCCTCCTCGGAAGGCTCCCAGTTCGCGTATTCCGGTGGGTCGAATGCCGGATAGCGCCGCATATCCGAGATGGGGCTCCCCGCGTGGAAATGCATGGAAAGTCGATGCGTGTCAGGACAGTCTAACTTTGCGCCGCGCGGGGCGTCAATCGCATCATGCCCATCAAGCCCGCCATACCCGTCACGGCGCGGGAGGCTTCGTCCTCAAGGTGAAGCTGACTCTCACTTCATCCTGCACTCGATTGAGAATCATGGATGGGTCCGGGATGCTGTACTCCGAGAGGCGCACCGGTACCTCACCGCTCAGGATCCAGGCCCCCCCCTCGCGGCGCGCCAGGACCGGTAGCGTCACGTCGTGCGTCGTGCCATGGATCGTCAGATCCCCTCGAACGGTGAGCGACACCTCGCGAGGCGCTCCTCCGGCGTCCGCCACGCTGGACACCACGATGGGAAGGACGGTGGAGACGAAGGAGATCCGGGGGTACTTCGCCGTCTCGAGGTGGGATTCTCTCATGGTGCGGTCGCGGCGGCCGTTTCCGGTGTCGAGCCCAGCAGCCTCGATCTCCACCGAGACCCGGCCGTCTGTGAAGATATCGCCGCTTTCCGAGGCGATCGCGCCCGAGAGGCTCTTTGTCTTGCCCTCCACGTCATGCCATGTCGTGTGCATCAGGAATCCGATCTCGCTCGTGCCCGGGTCGAGCTCGATCCGCGACGGCGCGGCCATCAGTACCGCCGGCAAAAGCGCTCCGAGGATCAGCGCCGTGAGCGCGAAGGGTCGGGGAGACCTGGATCGAAGGTCGAGCATCATGCGTATTGTCGTTCACGGGCTTACAGACCGCAAGCGCGGTCCGGCGCGGGGTGGAGATCAGCGTTCGATGAGCCGCGAGACGGCTCGATCGACATCGTCACCCGGCCTGAGGCGATCCTGGATGGTGCCGTCGCGCCCGATCAGATAGGAGACCGGGAGCGTCTGCACACCGTAGGAACGAGCCATGGGATCCTGCATTCCCTTGCCCGACGCGACCGTGGGCCAGGTGACGTGGTTGTCGGACGCGTACTTTTCAGCCGCCGCCCGGTCGGTGTCGAGGCTGACGCCGATCAGGACCACGCCGTCCTGCCGGTATCTCTTCTGGATCCGCTTGAGCTCCCGCGTCCGCTCGAGGCACGGCTGCGACCACGAGGCCCAGAAGTCCAGAACGACGATTGACCCGTTCATCGCCGCGAGGCCCGCCTTCCCGCCGTCGAGCGATTCGGCCTCGAAGTCGGGAGCCGGCTTGCCCACGGCGAGGACTTCGATTTCGCGGATGTAGCCGGCGGCCGATGCCGCGGGCGGCGCATCGGGCGACTCGCCGACCACAGCCTTGAAGTGCTTCAGCGCTTCCTGATCGTCCTGCACGATCTGATGCAGCGTGAGCCCGATGATGTAGTGCGCGGCGGCCTTGGTGCCCGGGGTACGGGTCGCTTCGATCGCCCGCTCGAGGTCCTTGATGATCTTCGGCGCCGCCCGCGCGCGGGCCCGGTCGCGCTCCTGCGTGTCCGCGGTTGTCATGATTCCGTAGCCTCCTTCTTCCACGATGCGCAGCGCCACGACCTGATTGAAGACACGCGGGAGATGGGGACCGTCGGGGGCGAGCTCCAGCATCAGGTCGTAGTCCGCGAAGAAGCCCGCCGCGTCCTGCCGCGCCGCCCGTTGCTCCATGGCTCCCGCGAGCGCATCGGCCCCTTCGGACGCGTCGGCGTGAGCGTGCGCGAACGCCTCCAGCCGCGCGGCCCAGGCCGGACGGGGATCGGGCGCGCCGCCGCCCGCCGCCCCCCAGGCGCGCAGCTCTTCCACGGCCTGCTGCTGGAGCTTGAGGTATTCCTGCTTCACCGCGCCGGGCTCTGGAGCGGATCGGGATCCGGCGCCCGTGCACCCGAACCCCATCGTCAGGAGAATTCCCGTGGCCGTGAGACCGATCGGGAGTGTCAGGCGAGCGCACGGGTTGGGCATCTTCACATTTCCTCGTCAGTCAGGCATCCTATCAGTCTGCCAGCCGGCAGGGCCAGATAAAAGGAGGCATCGCGATGATTCTTGTCACGGGAGCCGGTGGGACCGTCGGCGGCGAGGTCGTAAGAAAGCTACTGGAGGCGGGCGCGCGGTGTCGCGCCGGCTACCATTCGAAGGGAAAGGCTCAGAAGGCGGCGGCCGGGGGTGTGTCCTCGACGGCTTTCGACTTCGGCAAGCAGGAGACCGTGCGTGCCGCTCTTGACGGCGCCGCGACGGTCTTCCTCGTCTCGGGCACGAGCCCCGATCAGACCGCGATGGAGATCGGCTTCGTCCGCGAGGCTGCAAGGGCGGGCGTGGGCCACCTCGTGA
>JAWPNA010000207.1:0-5996 GCA_045402695.1 Acidobacteriota bacterium | reverse complement strand
AGGCCTGCGTCTGGATCTCCTCCGCCTCTCGAGGAGCTCGCAGAAAGTCAGCGAGCTGGCCGACGAGGCGCGACTCCTCCGCGCTCAGCACCCGCGCCACGCGCCGAGGCAGGATCTGCTCTCGAACGTAGGCGCTGGCGTAGTTGACCAGCGACTCCAGGGCGGCGTCGCTTTCGGCCATCGCTCCCTTGTAGTGGTGGACGTAGTCGATCACCACGTCCGGGGAGGGCACGCCGATCCCGCCGATCAACCCGAGGAGCATCGAGAAAGTGACGGGATACTCGTAAGGGCAGCGCGCGGGCAGCTCAGGCTGGATGAACCCCAGCTCGTCGCGGGTCCCGTCGCTGGCCGGCGTCTCCTGGTACCGCCGCTGCAAAAGCTGCAGGTACTCGTCCGCCGACCGTGCCACCACCTCCCACGAGAGCTTCTTTGCCTTGCGAGGATCCTTGAAGATGAACAGGAGCATCGACTCCTTCGGCGCGTACGACAGCCACGTGTCCACCGTCAGGCCGCGCCCCACCGACTTGGAGATCTTGCGCCCCTGCTCGTCGAGAAACATCTCGTAGAACGACTGCACGGGAGGTCTGCCGCCGCCAGGCCCCGCGATGACCTTGCAGATCCTGGCGGAGAGCGCGGCCGATTCGATCAGATCCTTGCCGTACATCTCGTACTGGATGCCAAGGACATGCCACCTCAGGGCCCAGTCCACTTTCCAGCCCACCTTGACGCGCCCATCCAGGATCGATACCTCGCTCGCGTGTCCGCAACCCGAGACTCCCACACGGGCGCCGGGCCGCAGGCCGACATCCTCCTCCCCGGGCGCCGGGTCGTCGCCGACGGCTCCCCCTTGCTCCCCTTCGCAGACGTACGACACGGTAAGTCGCGCCTTGTCATGGCCGGTCACACGAGTCCCGTTGATCTTTCCGCAGCCCTCACAGACTGGGAAGAAAGGTGACCAATCCCTTCGTTTCTCGGCCCGGATGGTCGGCAGGATGACGTCTCTCACCGCCTCGTAGTGGGCCATGATGCGGGCCAGCCCTTCGTTGAACGCGCCGCTGGTGTACTGCTCGTGGCTCGATTTGAAGACGTAGCGGAACCCGAAGCGATCCAGCATTTCCCGCAGCCGGGCGTTGTTGTGCGCGGCGTAGGAGGGGTGGCAACCGAAGGGATCGGGCACGCGTGACAGAGGTTTCCCCAGGTGAGGCTCGAGCGCCTCGGCGGGCATGTTGAGCGGCACCTTCCTCAGCCCGTCCATGTCATCGGAGAACGCGACGAGGGTCCAGCTCTTGCCGGACAGATCCTGAAGCGCCGTCCCCACCCATGTGGTGCGCGCCACCTCGGCGAAAGTCCCGATGTGCGGCGCCCCCGATGGACCGTAGCCGGTTTCGAGACTGATCGTGCCCGCTTCCGGGAAGGCCTTGAGGATCTTCTCGGCCTCCTGGTACGGCCAGAGGTTTCGCGGCAGGGCTACCCCTCGGGAGTCTGGGGGAGGTTGGGATGCGGGACCAGACGCCCTTCCTGGAATGAGAAGCCGATCTGCTCGTTCCAGTTGAACTTGCGGTCCACGATGATCGATTCCTTGATGCAGAACGTCTCGCAGATGCCGCACGAGACGCAGGTCTTCTCATCCACCCAGGCGATCTTGGAGGACATGTGCCCGGGCTCTCCCTCGGAGTTCGGGGCCGGCACCAGGTGGATGCAATCGAAGGGGCACACGTCAATGCAGTACTCACAGCCCGAGCACAGCTCGGGGATCACCACCGCCTTGGGGATGTCCTTTGCCTTGATGCGCGTCACCAGGTCGCCATGCTGGTCCACGATTGCGTCGTACGGGCAATAAATGCCGCAAACCCCGCAGTTGATGCACAGATCGGGCTCGATGACGAACATCCCCTTCTTCATGCCCGAGATGGCGTGCGTGGGGCACTTGATGTCGCAAATCGTGCAGCCGACGCACGAGGACGTGATGTAGTGCGCGCGCCACTCGACCTTCGGATTCTGCTCCGGGATCGGCGCGGCCTGGTCCACATCAACCGCCTTGTGAGCGCCGAGCGCCTCCTCCGATGAACGCGCCTTGGGGAGCTGAGCGACGAGCATCTTGTTCCAGTATCGTTCGGCAAAAGTCGTGACTGGCTCGGTGAGATCGAGCCTCACCGTGAACGCGCGGGGAAAGTCAGGCACCACGTCGCAGAGCCGGGAAACCAGTGGATCCTCCATCGTCGCATGCATGTGCAGCATGTTGTCGGACAGCTCGACCCGCAGCTTGTAGTCCGGCATCAGATCGGGCATGCCGTAGCGGTACTTGAAGGGGTGGTTCGGCACCTGGGTCGGAAGCAGCAGGGTCACCAGGAAGCGGTGTTCCTCATCGAGGATGTTGAAGACAAGGCCCTTGCGGCGGTCGGCCTCCACGGGGTCTTCGGGATCATTCCTGCGGGCGAGCCAGACCGCCTCCCAGCCCTCGACCTCGGTCAGGCCTTCCAGTGCCTCCTCGGTGATTTGCGGCATGGGTGAAAAACTACCTCATGGTCCCGACCCAGTCAAGGAGCGCCCGGGTCCGCGACGACCTTGCGGATCATCTCCATCGCCTCGGCTGTCTGCCCCTCGGGATCGGTGCCCGGTGTCTCCACCATGACCCTGATCCTCAAGCGGGTTCTCTCCGTAATGGCCTGCCTGCCTGGTCCAGCTCCTTCGCGCGCGAGCTCCAGAAAGAGCCCGCGTTCCGCGTAGTTGAAGACGCCTGTCACCTCCACCCGTAACCCCGCGCGCAGTGCGATCGGGCCCGACGGGTTGTGATGGTGCCACCCTTTCCGCTCGAGCGTGGGCGCCTGCATCGAGTCGGCCCTCGAAGCAGGCTCGTGCAAATCGACGAGCAGCGTGAAGACCTTCGACTCATACTCCTTCGCGATCACATCCAGTGCCGAGGGGTGCAGAGCCATTGCGCGATCGAGAGGGAGTAACGAGATCAGTCCCGTCATCATCATGACGAGCGTCAGGGGTCGAGATGATTCGGGCGATTTCCTCACGACACTCCCCGTTGGTGTCCAGAATCGAACATCCCGGTCTCGCGCTGCACACCATCCTGTGCGATCAGGTGTAACCTCACGTTCATACGCTGCTTACCGGAGGCGCCTGGTGGCTTTTCCTCAAGGTTTTCCACAGAAGCTGTGGAAACCTTATTCGGGCTGTCTGCGCGGCACACATTCTATCAGGATGCGAGCGCGCTGCTAGGCAGGCACCTCGCGATCAGAACACTCACAAACGACACCCCCTACGATGCTTGCGTCGTTTCCCCTCCTGTCTCCTCCCACGTGGCGCCGGCATGACTGACTGGGTCGGAAAACAGATTTCCCACTACCGCGTCATCAGGCAACTTGGCCAGGGAGGGATGGGTGTCGTCTATCTGGCCGAGGACGTCAACATCGGGCGGCAGGTCGTCCTCAAGCTGCTGAAGGCAGACCTGATGCCCGACGCGCGCGTGGAGGAACGGTTCCGCCGCGAGGCGCGCGCCTGTGCTTCGGTCAACCACCCGAACATCTCCATCATCTATGAGGTGGACCGCCACAAAGACGTCTGCTTCATCTGGATGGAGTTCGTGGAAGGCCGAACGCTGCGCGCCCTGTTGTGCGAACGGACGGTGCTGCCGTTGGCGGAGGCCGTCCGCGTGGCGGCGTCGGTCGCCGACGCGCTGGGGACCGCGCACGATCGTGGGATCGTGCACCGCAACATGAGGCCGGAAAACATCATGCTTGCCACCTCCGGGCAGGTGAAGGTCCTCGACTTCGGGCTCGCCGCCTTCACGGAGGGTCCGCTCGCCCCGTTCGATATCGGACAGATGGAGACCGGGGTGGAACGCCTCACAACCGAGGGTGTGGCAATCGGCACCCTCCACTACATGGCTCCCGAGCAGACGCGCGGGCAGCCTGTGCGACCGTCCTCGGACGTATTCTCCCTGGGTGCCGTTCTCTATGAAGCGATCTGCGGCGTTCCGCCCTTCCGCGTAGACAACTCCATGGCCGTGATGCACGCGATCACGTACGACCAACCGCCACCCCTGGCGGCGCGCCGGACCGATGCTCCCTGCAACTCTTGACACTCCCCGTGACCGTCTTTAAGATGACCCGCGGCGCTATCGTCTAGGGGTTAGGACGGTTGGTTCTCAGCCATCAAACCGGGGTTCGAATCCCCGTAGCGCTACCAGTCGAATCCGCCTCGCGCCGGACGAGGTTTCAGCCGGGGCGGCCCTGTTCGAAAAGCGCGATCCCCCACGCTCGCGCCATCGCCACCTGGAGGCACACGCGCGGATGGCCGAGCCGATGCCCGAGAGACCCGCGACCTTTCTGCTGGCCGCCCGAGCCGACCTGCGGCCTACCATCGAGAAGGCCCTCACGGGCGCCCGTCCTGGCTTGCGCATCAGTCGCGCCAGCTCGGCGGCCGAGGTCCTGGCCCGCGCCGGCGCTCCTGATCTCGACATGGTCCTCATCGCAGGCGACCTGCTCGACGCGACCGGCGTGGAGCTTCTCGCACGGATCAGAGAGCGCTCGACCGATCTTCCCGTGGTCGTGATGACGGATCCCCGGGATGAAGCCGCGACCGGGCAGGCGCTTGAGGCCTTGCGCCGAGGGGCGACCGAGGCATTCCCCCTCGACGAGGAATCGCCCGCCCGACTTTCCCACCTGGTCTTCCTCCACGTCCATGAGGCCCGCCATCGTCAGGAGAGACAACGGTTTCTGGCCACGGTCGCGCACGATCTGCGCGCGCCGCTGGCTGGACTGATGGGCCTTCTGGATCTGCTCGAAGCCGGCACCGATGGCCCGCTCCAGCCACAGCAAGAGGCGAGGCTGCGCCGGATCCGATCCTCGGTGGATCGCCTCACCGCGGTGGCAGCGGAGATCTCTGACTTGGCGATGGCCGAGGCCGGCAGGCTGTCACTGGCGCGCGTGGCCGTTGACCTGGGCGACACCCTATCTTTGGCCCGTGAGGATATCGAGCCGCTGCTGCGGTCGCGTGCGGTGGACCTTCAGGTATCCGTACCTCCCGATCTCCCCCGTGTGCACGGCGACCCCGAGCGCGTCCGCCAGATCCTCCGAAGCCTCCTGTCTCGCTCGGTGATGAGGGCCGAAGGCGCCGTGGTCGAGGTGAACGCGACGCACGTCGGTGGAGTGATCGAGCTGACGCTTCAGGAGAGTCCGAGATCCCTCCCGGTGGAGGCTCTTCCACCCGGCTTCACGACAGCCGGGGGAGCCGCCGCCTCGAGCGAGCCGGTGCTAACCGAGGGCCTCGATCTCTCGCTCGCCCGCCGTCTCGTGGAGCTGCACGGTGGAGCGATTCGCATCGGCAATGGAGGAGACGGACATCACCTGGCCAACCTGCGGTTGCCTGCCTGCCAAGCGGACACAAGACGTTC
Source organism: Acidobacteriota bacterium (assembly GCA_045402695.1). Taxonomy (GTDB): domain Bacteria; phylum Acidobacteriota; class Polarisedimenticolia; order JACPZX01; family DASXTC01; genus JAWPNA01. The sequence goes on along the minus strand of JAWPNA010000207.1, from coordinate 592 downwards.
TGCCGACCGGCCGCGCGAGATTCACTCGCAAGCCTGAGCTATCGACACCAGGGCTGATCTAGAATCCTCCGGTGCCTGTATCGAGACGTCTCTCCGAGTACCCACGGCCTGAGCGAATCCACTACATCATCCTCGTCATGTCGTGGGCCGGGTGGCTGTTCGACTTCTACGACCTGGTCCTCTACACGTTCCTCCTGAAACCCATCGGAGAAGCGATGGGGTTCGGCCGCCAACAGCACGCCTGGATCCTCGGCGTCTCATTGGGGGCGACCGCGGTGGGCGGCCTGGCCTTCGGCGCCTTGGCCGATCGGTTCGGCCGGAAGGCCGTCCTGCAATGGACCATCCTGACCTACAGCGCGGGCGCCCTCCTGTGCGGCCTCGCCAACGGGATGACCTGGCTGCTGCTGGCCCGCGCGATCACCGGGTTGGGGGTGGGGGGCGAGTGGGCCACCGGCCACTCACTGGTGTCGGAGACCGTCCCGCCGAAGCTGCGGGGACGCTTCGGTGCCCTGATGCAGACCGGCGCGCCGCTCGGCGTGGGGCTGGCCGCCATCGTCGGCTCCTTCGTGGCGCCCGTCATCGGGTGGCGCGC
>JAWPNA010000477.1:0-27502 GCA_045402695.1 Acidobacteriota bacterium | reverse complement strand
GGCGCCAGCGCCGCCAGCACCACGAAGGAGGCCAGCACGGCGATGGCGGAAGCGACGCGGGAGAACGTGCCGCTGGATTTCATGGCGGCCGGATCTTACAGGACACCGACGGGACCGTCAACCCGGCGCGCAATCGGAGCTGCGACGGCCGCTTTTGATCCCCCTTGGTGCGAATGGTAGACTCGACCGTCTTCCGTATGACCGCCCCCGCCGTCAGATCCTGGAGAGGCGATTGATCTTCCGCCGAGCAATGCTTCTGGTCCCGCTGCTGGTCGCCGTGGCGAGTGCGGCGGCCGCCCCGGGAATGTCTCCCGGGTCTCCCGCGCCTCCCGATCCGATCCTCTCGCGGCTCCAGACCAGGCTCGAGACGTTGAAGACCCTGCGAGGGCGCTTCATCCAGAGCCTGGATGCGCCCGCACTCGGGCGACCCCGCGTCGAAGAGGGGACCTTCGCCCTCAAGCGGCCATCCATGATGCGGTGGGAGTACGAGAAGCCGGAGAAGAAGCTGGCGATCCTCGACGGCAGGAATTCCTGGCTCTATCTTCCGGAGGAGCGCGAGGTCCACCGCGGCTCGCTCAAGGAGATCGAGGACGCGGGAGCCGTGACGCTCATGCTCGCGGGCCGAATCAAGCTGACGTCGGACTTCCGCTGCCGCAGGCTTTCGCTCGACGAGGCGGGGCCGCAGGGCGTGGCGGGCGCGCTGGTGCTCGAGCTGGTCCCGGTCAACCCGCGCGGCGAGTTCGAGAAGTTGATCCTCGCCGTCGATCCCGAACGGCTGCTCATCCGCCGGCTCACGGTGGTGGGATCCGCCGGCGATACGATGGCGTTCGAATTCTTCGATCTCGACGAGAACGTCCCCCTCGATGATGAGCAGTTCCGGTTCGAGCCGCCGCCGGGTGTGGAGGTGCTGTCCAGCCGGTGATGCGCTCCGCCGGCGAGCATCGGACCCAAGCGTTGCCCACTCTCTGGGGCTGATGGTAAGATGTCGCCGCCATGGCGGAAGAAAACTCCTTCGACATCGTCAGCAAGATCGATCTGGCGGAGGTCGACAACGCGATCAACCAGACCCGCAAGGAGATTGCGACGCGTTACGACCTCAAGGGAAGCAACTGCTCCCTGGAGCGGCAGGACAGGCAGGTCGTCCTCATGGCTGAGGACAAGTTCAAGGTCCGCAGCATCGACGAGATCTTCCGGCAGAAGCTGGCCAAGCGGGCTGTCCCGCTGAAAGGGCTGGCCTTCTCGGAACCCGCGCCCGCCGCGGGCGGCCAGTTCCGCCAGACGGTCGACATCCAGAACGGCATCCCCACCGAGAAAGCGCGGGAGATCGCGAAGGTCATCAAGGATCTCAAGCTGAAAGTCCAGGCATCGATCCAGGGGGACCAGCTTCGGGTCAAGAGCCCGAAGAAAGACGACCTGCAGGCCGTGATCCAGAACCTGAAGGCGAAGGATTTCGGCATCGACGTGCAGTTCACCAACTACCGCTAGGAGCAGGGAACTTGCCGCCACACACGATTGCCGTCCCAATCCTCGCCCTCTCCATGCTGGCGCAGGCTGCCTCCTTGGCGCTGCCGGCGCCTGCGGGCGGCCCTGCTGCCTCCGAGAAGCGCGTCACCGCGCAGGGCCGTCTGATGTCCGAAAAGGGCGAGCCGTTGGCCGGCTGGCCCGTCATGCTCATCGCCACCCAGCGGTACGTCGAGTTCAGCAAGTTCACGTCGGGCGGAGACATCGTGACGGCCGCGAGCGGTGTGACGGACGCCGGCGGTTACTTTTCCCTCGATGTGCCGAAGGATCGGCGCTTCCAGTTCTGGTTTCTGAGGTTCATCGATTCCGCCACGTTCGACGCGGTGAAGTTCCAGCCGCCCGGCGACCTGGAGATCACCGCCGACGCGCGCCGCGGACGGGTGGCCCAGGTGGAGAGGACCATCAAGTTCCATTCCGACTGGGCCGAGGTGGAGCGCCGGATCTCGGCCGCGGGAGGAGAGACGACACCCAAGGGGAAGATCCTGCGCACCCTGGGCCTGCCGGAGAAGCTCGCGGCGGGCGAATCCGCCACAGAGGAGGAATGGTGGTACTTCACGAAGGGCATCGTCTATAGCTTCCGCGGCGCGGAGCCGATCGGATCACGCCATTTCGATCCGGTGAAGCCCCCGCCCGGCGGCAGGTCCGGACCTTCAGGCGGAGGGCGATGAAGTGACTGCGGCTCCTAGTGCCGGCGGCGCCGCGCCCCTGCGCTCACCCAGAGCGGGGACGGTGCTGCTGTCGGACATTCTCGCCCTCGTCGGCGAGGATCTGGCCCGGGTGGAGCGCGAATTTGACGGACACCTGGGATCGGACGTGGAGATCATCGAGACGGTGGGCCGCTACATCGCCGAGGGGGGCGGCAAGCGGATCCGGCCGGCGCTCTTCCTACTATGCACCAGGCTGTGCGGATACCGGGGCGACCGGCATATCTTGTTCGCCTCGGTGTTCGAGCTGATCCACACGGCGACGCTCGTGCACGACGACATCATCGACGGCGCTGAGATGCGGCGAGGGAGATCCTCCGTCAACTCGCGCTGGGGAAGCCACCTCACGGTCCTGCTGGGGGACTACCTCTATCTCAAATCAATGACCCTCGCTCTGACCGCCGATGATCTCAGGATCATCAAGGTCCTGTGCGATATCACGCTCACGATGATCGAAGGCGAGTTGATGCAGGCCGATCGCAACGGCGCTCTTGATATCTCGGAGGACGAGCATCTGGAGATCATGCGGCGCAAAACGGCGGCGCTCTTCTCGGGATGCGGCAAGGTGGCCGCGGAGCTCTCGCGAGTGACCCCCGAGAAGGCAGGCGCGATCGAGAGCTACGCGCTGAACCTCGGGATGGCTTACCAGATCGTGGATGATCTGCTCGACTTCACCGCCACGGAGTCGGTGCTGGGAAAGCCGGTCGCCAGCGATCTGAAAGAGGGCCGACTCACGCTTCCTCTGATCTACCTGCTGGAGAAGGGAGTCAAAGACCACCGGCAGAAGGTCAGCACGGTGCTGCGGGAAGGCGGGTTCAACACCGTCCCCCGCGACGAGATCCTTGATTTGGTCCGCCGCTACGGCACGCTCGAGCGGACCCACCGGCTCGCTGTCCGGTACAGCCGGCAGGCGGTGGGCTGCCTCGAAGCCTACGCGGACCACCCCGCGAAGCACGCGCTCGCCGACATCGCTCACTTCATCACGTCGCGCGAGTACTAGCCCGCATTACCGGCTTGCGCCCTGCGGCTCGTCACAACCCTTCCAAGGCGCCGGTCCGACCCGTGGGGACGTCAAGGGATTGGTGCTCAAGTTCTACATGAACACCATTCCTTGTGTGCTAAGATGCGCCAGCGTCGGCGGCGACCTGCGCGGCCGGGAGTCACCACGGGGGATCAGGCGGCGATGCTCAGACTCGAAAAACTCGAGATGATCGGCTTCAAGTCGTTCCTCACGCGCACCGAGTTCCACTTCAACCAGGGGATCACGGCCGTCGTGGGACCGAACGGCTGCGGCAAGAGCAACATCGCAGACGCGCTCAACTGGGTCATCGGCGAGCAGTCGGTCAAATCGCTGCGTGGCGACCGCATGGAAGACGTGATCTTCAACGGCAGCGAGGCGCGCAAGCCGGTGGGCATGGCCGAGGTTTCGCTGCACCTGAGCAACGGCGCCGGCAGCGACGAAGTCGAGAGCATCGTCATCACGCGCCGTCTATTCCGCTCCGGAGAGAGCGAGTACCTGATCAACGGCGAGCGGTCGCGGCTGATGGACATCCAGGAGGCCCTCGCGCGGATCAACGTCGGCTCCGGCCTTTACGCGATCATCGAGCAGGGCAAGGTGGACGCGGCCCTCAGCTCCAAGCCGCGTGAGCGTCGCGTGCTCATCGAAGAGGCGGCCGGCATCGCGCTTTACAAGGCGAAGAAGCGGCATGCCGAATCGAAGCTGGAGGCCACCGAGGCGAACCTGCTGCGCGTCAACGACATCATCTCAGAGATCGAGAAGCAGATCGGCAGCCTCAAAAGGCAGGCCGCCCGCGCGCGCCGCTACACGCGCACGGCGGGCGAGATCGCGAGACACGAGCGGATCCTCCTCTACAACGAGCACGCGAGGCTGCAGCGGGAGCGTGACGCAGTGGAGGCGCGCGAGGCCGAGGCGCGCGCGAAAGAGACCGAGGCCGCCGGACGTCTGGCGCTGATCGAGGCGCAGTGCGAGGAGAGCCGGCGGCGCCTCGACGAGGAGGACGCTCTGTGGCGCAGGCAGCGCGACGATCTTCACGCGCTGGAGCGCGCACTGGATCACGAGGAGCGAGAGCTGGCGCTGGCGCGCCAGCAGATCGTGGACTCGGAGCGGGCGCGGCAGTCCGCGCGCCAGCAGGCCGCCGCCCTGGCGGCGAGGCTCGAGGAGACCTCACGGTTGATCGAGACGCGGCGCGCCGATCGGCAGGAGGTCGATCTCCGCACGGAACAGCAGGAGGCCGACCGGCAGCGCCTGGAGAGGGCCCGACAGGCGGCGCAGGACCGTATCGCGGGGCTGGAAGCCGAGCTGGGGGGTGCGCGCGCGGCGTTTCTGCAGATGGTCGGCGCGCTTAGCGACGCGCGCAACCGCCGTTCCCAGGTGGAGGAGGCCAAGCAGAAGCTGTCGCGGCAGTCCGGCTCGCTGGAAAAAGAGGAGAGCCTCGCCTGCGACGAGATGCTCGAGGCCGGCCGCGTGCTTGCCGCGGTGGGCGAGCGGCTGGCGGGGGCTGATGCGGCCGCGGCCGCCATGACCAGCGAGCTGAACGCGAAGCGCGCCGAGGAGGAACTCCTCGAGGGGACGCTGGCCCGGGAGATCGCGCGACGGGAGGAATCGCGCCGGCGGTTGCATGGACACGAGCAGCGTCTGAGCGCTCTTACGGAAGTCGAGGCCACCACGCTGAAGACACGGGACCTCTTGCGAGCAGTGGCCGGGCATGATCCGCTGAAACTCGGCGGATGGATGGCGGAAGGCGCCGGCACGATTTTGGCCGACGGACTCAAGGTACCCGCGCGCCTCGAGGCGGCCGCCGAAGCCTACCTGAAGGAGTATCTCGACGCCGCCTTGGTGGAGGGGCCGGACATCGCGCTTTCGGGCATCGCGCTGCTGAAGAGGACATCCAAAGGCCGCGCGGCTTTTCTCCCCGCGGCGGAAGACCTCTCCGAAGACCGCTCCGATGACAGGCCGCTCATCGGACTTCCTGATGACCTGAGGTCCGATCCTGGCTTCGTGGGACGCCTCGGCGACTTGGTCGAGACGGATGATCGAAGAAGGCGGGCGCTGAGCGCGGTCCTCGCCCGCGCCCTGGTCGTGACGGACCTGGAATCCGCCTGCCGCTTGAGAAAGCTCGCGCCGTTCTTCGACTACGTCACGCTCGAGGGGGACCTTCTCGCGATCTCCGGCTTGGTGGAGGGAGGAGCGCGCCGTCCCGAGGGTGCCGGCGTGCTGAGCCGCAGGCGCCTCAAGTCAGATCTGGCCGCGACGATCGAGGCGGCTCGGTCGCACCTGGTGGGGATGGACCTCCTGATCTCCGGACTGGAGTCGGAGCGCGCGGAGACCGCCGCGGCCGTGGCGCAACTCGCTCGGGAGATCGTGGCGCGAGAGAAGGATCTCTTCGGGCTGCGCCTCGGCCTTCAGGCCGCGGTCGGCGAAGAGACGCGCGTGAGGAGCAAGGTCGAGACGCTGGGTCGCGAGCAGGGGATGGTACGCGAGGAGCTGATGGCTCTGTCGCTGGAGCTGGAGCGCCTCACGGCCACCCTGGATGAACTGGAGGATGCGCGCGGACGGCGGGAAGCGGAGATCGCCGCCTCCCAGGAAGAGACAGCAATCCTCCGGTCGGCGGATTCCCGGATGGGCGAACAGCTTTCCACGGTGCGGTCCGCTCTCTCGGCCGCGCGCCAGCGTCTGGAGGCGATGGATGAAGAGCTGGTACGGCTGCTGGAAACCGATTCCGACCTGAGGGATCGCATCGAACGCGAGGCGGCCGGGGAGGCGGAGCTTCAGCTTCGGCTCGATGATGCCGCGAGGCGCCAGGAGCTCGCGGCCCGCGCGATCGAGGACCTCGGTGGCCGCAAGCAGGACCTCGAGGCGAAGGTCAAGGACGGCGAGGTGGTCCTGTCCGAGCTGCGCCTCGAGTCCGAGCGGCAGGGCCAGGGGGCGCGCGGGGCGCGCGGGGCGCTGGAGGAAGAGCGCGGCCGGCGAGAACAGATCACGCTCGAGAAAGAGCGCGTCGCCGCCGATTTGCGCCACCTGGCGGCCGGAGCGCTGGAGACGGCGGGGTCCTCGATCGATGACCTGCTCGCGGCCATCACTGTGGAGGAGAAGGCCCTCGATCTGGAATCGGTGCGCGCGTCTCTCGGACAGCTCAAGGAGATCCTGGACAAGATGGGACCCGTGAACATGATGGCGCTCGATCAGTTCCGTGAGCTGGAAGAGCGGTACAGCTTCCTCACGGCGCAGCGCAGCGATTTGAACGAGGCGATCGCTTCGCTGAAAGATACAATCGCGCGGATCAACCGGACGTCGCGCGAGCGGTTTCTGGACGCCTTCGAGCAGATCCGCGGAGGCTTCGCGGAGATCTTCCGGTCGCTGTTCGGTGGGGGTCGCTCGGATTTGAAGCTGATGACCGGGGAAGGCGAGGAAGACGTGCTGGAGTGCGGCATCGAGATCATCGCACAGCCTCCGGGCAAGAGGCTGCAGAACATCTCGCTGCTCTCGGGCGGCGAGAAGGCCCTCACCGCCGTCGCGTTGTTGTTCGCCATCTTCAAGTACAGGCCGTCCCCGTTCTGCCTGCTGGACGAGGTGGATGCGCCGCTCGACGAGGCAAACGTGATCCGGTTCAACGGCCTCCTCAAGACGATGGGCGCCGATACGCAGTTCGTCATGATCACCCACAATCGATGTTCCATGGAGTCGGCCGACATCCTGTACGGCATCACCATGGAGGAGCCTGGAGTCTCGTGCGCCATCTCGGTGGTCGTGGAGGGCGAGACGGATCGGGCGCAGACCATCAAGACACTGCCGGCGCTCCTGGCCGCGCGCCACAAAGGAAATGGGCGTCGTCCGTCGCTCGCGGTGGCGGGCACGGCGGGTCTTGCCGCCGCGCCGGCGCCGGTCCTGAGCATCCCGCCGGACGCCACCGGCTCCGGCGGCCAGGGCGTGTGATTCTCCACCTGATGACGCCGTTGGCGGGGTTCCTCGCCATCGCGGCCTCATCACCCGATCAACGTCTCGAGGAACGGATTGCGGGATTCGTGTCGCGGGAGGCGGCCCGCGCCAACGTGAAGGAGCTGGTGGCGTACGGACCCCGCATGGGAGGCACGGCCTCGGGTGATCGGGCGGCGGCCGCCGTGGCCGGGAAGATGAAAGAGCTGGGTCTCCAGGTCGAGGTGATCGAGGGGGCGCCGATCCCGGTGCATGAGGAGACCTCCTGGTCGGTCATCCTGGGGGATCGGGCACTCGCCTCCGCCTGGCCCTACGGTTACTCTCCCTCGATGCCGAGCACCACACTTCCGCTCATGGTGGATCAATCGGAGAGCCCGCAGCGTCCGCCCGCCGGCGTCAAGCGGGCCGCCGTTCTGACGGGCCGGCCTATCCCGAAGGTGTACGACGCGATGGCGGCGGCGGGAGCCGCTGTGCTCCTCACCGATGCTCCACGGGATCCCAATCGCTTCACCGACTGGGCACCCATCGAGGATCTGAAAGCGCCGGACGGATCGGGCTCCCCGAAGATTCCCGTATTCGGGATCTCGTACCGCGACGGCCTCCTCCTGCGCGCCGCGGCGACGGAGTCACGGCCTCAGACAGCTCCGCATGACGAGGTCCGCCTGACGGTGTCGCTCGATTCGCGGACCTCGCGCGGCCGCCCGCGAACGGTGGCGGGGACTTTGCCCGGCTCAGGATTGCGGTCGCATGAGGTAATCATCGTGTGCGCGCACGGCGATTCCGATTCGGGAGGTCCCGGAGCGGACGACAACGCCTCGGGCGTTGCCTCGCTCCTCGAGACGGCGAGGGCCCTCTCCTCAGCCTTGTCTCTGGGTCTGCTGCCGGACGACCGGCCCGCGGTGCGGTTCATCGTCTGGGGCGCCGAGTACGAGTCGCCCAGCGGCTATGTCCGATCGCGGCGCGACGAAATGAAGCATCTCATCGCCGTCATCAACTATGACGAGACAGGAACCGGGGCCGAGCGGGACGCTGTGTACTATGAGGGGAACGATGTCCCCTGGAACGCAACCCTGCTGAGGACGCTGGAAGCCGTGGCCGATGATCACGCCGGCAAGGACGGGTTCTCGGCCGCGTACACCAGCGTGCCGTCGCAAGGCGGCACCGATGCCTACGTCTTCCTGCCGGAGACGTACCAAGGTGTCGGTCTCACGAGCGAGAAGATTCCCGCCATCACTGTCTTCACGGCGGCATGGGGATCTCCGGTCCGCCTGAGGCAGACCCCCGGCTGGAAATCGAAAGGATGGCCCGAGTCCGGGGATCTGTTCGTGGATTACTCCGCCTACTACCACTCCTCGGGGGATACGCCCGGCAACACGACGGAGGCGGAACCTTACAACATGGAACGGTGCGCACGCCTCGTGGCTCTTGGCATCGTCCGCATCATGCGCGTCATGCCCGTCATGGGGGGGCCGGCGCGTTCGGATCGGGAGGCGCCACCGCCGCAGGCGGATCCATCGCCACGATCTGAACGGTGATCCCCGGACCTCCGCGGGCGGTGGTGCCGAGCCATCCGGTCCCGCGGGTCTTCACCCTGACGGTCAGGCGTGATGGCCGGCCGGGCATCACCTCGATGGTGGCTTCGGTCTCAGCCAGCCGCTCCCACGGGAGATCCCCCGCGCGCGCGGCCACGCCGACTCCTAGGGGATGAGTCCCTTCCTCCGCGGGCACGCTCGCGCGATCAGGAAGCCGGAGCGCCACCAGATCTCCGCGGCGCGTGTGTTTGTGCGGCGCGATCTCCTCGTGGAACCACAGCAAGTGATGCCTCGGAAAGTTCGACGCCAGGGGAGTCGCGGCCTGCCACATGTCCGGCACGTGCAACGAGTCGAGACAGTAGACGTAGAATGCGAGGGAGACCTTCCGGTCGTTCCAATCCTGGGCGAACATCACCGCGGTGCTCTTCGACTCGGCGGCCAGAGCGTCCTTTTCGAAGATCAGCTCGATGGCGCCGAGCGACCTCGGGGCGCCGGGGCGGGCCGGCGGCGATTTCTTCTGCGCCCGCATCATGGCCTGCGTCACGGACGGAGCCACCCCCGCCTTGCGCAACTCGGCCACGATCTCCGGGTCGAGGTCGAAGTCGATTGCGACAGCGTGCTCGATCATCTGGATGATCTCCTCGGGTGAGTCTCCGCGCGCCGTCATCTTCACGACGTCCTCGTTGGACATCGGGACGGGGGGGACGGCGACGGATTGGCCTGGGGATGTCTGCGCGCCTCCACCTGGGAGCGACGCCCGGGTCATGAGCACCGTCAGGGCGAGGATCCCTGCAATCCTAGGAGGTGTGATCCACATCGAAGGAGAGTCCGTCGTATGCCGGCTGAACCCCATCGGGGATCTCCTGCGAGAGCGACGCATGATCAAACTCGTGGCTGATGTGAGTCAGGAACGCGCGCTCGGGCCCGATGCGTTCGATGGCCGCGAGCGCCCCTTCCAGGTTGAAGTGAGTCGGATGTGGTTTGCGCCTGAGGGCATTGATCACCAGCGCGTCGAGCCCCGCCAGCGCCGCGATTGTCTCGCCGGACAGATCGCTGGCGTCCGTGATGTAGGCGAAGCGCCCGACGCGGTAGCCGAGGATCGGGACCGTGCCATGCTGGACGGCGAAAGGGATGACGCGCAGCCCAGCGGTCATGAACGGGGCTGTTGCGGGAATGATGGGGGTGAGCGTGAGGGCGGGGCGGCTGCTGGCGTCAGGCCTGTCGTCGAACACGTACCAGAAGGTGCGCCGCACGTCTGCGAGCGTACGCTCGTTGCCGTAAACCGGGATCGGCATCTGCTGCCGGTAATTGAACATCCGGAGATCATCAAGCCCGAAGACGTGGTCCGCGTGCCCATGCGTCAACAGCACGGCATCGAGGGAGTCCATCTCCTCGCGCAAGGCCTGCTGCCTCAGATCCACGGAAGCGTCGAGCAGCACGCACCGGCCCTCGCAGGTCAGGAGCGCCGAAGTCCGCGTGCGGCGATTCATGGGATCGTGCGAGCGGCACACGTCGCAGCGGCAACCGATGGCCGGTACGCCGACCGAGGTACCGGTGCCCATGAACGTCACCTTCATCTGAGACTCTTGATCCCCGCGCCGGTGAGGGCGACAAGGGGCGGACCCTGCGACTCCATCTCGTAAGCCGCCTGCGGGTCGTCGCGCACCCATTTCAGCGCTCCGGCGAAGGCCACGGCTGCGGTGGGCTCCACGTCGAGGCCTCGGTGGCCCAGCGCGGCCCGGGCCGATGCGATCTCATCCTCGGTTACCATGAGGAAGGCCCCACTCGACCGGGCGACCGCCTCTTTGACTCGTCGTGCGCGCGGCGGTGACGCGATGCGGATCCCGTCCGCGATGGTCATGCCCTCGACGCCCGGCACGGCGCCCCCCGGGGGCCCCGCGAGCGGCGCGCAGGCGGCAGCCTGCACACCCATCAAGCGCGGAAACGACTCGGCGAGACCGTCCTCGCGAAGCTGCGCGAAGCCATCGAAAGCGCCCAGCAGGAGCGAGCCGTTGCCGACGGGAATGAAAACGCGCGGAGGCAGCCGGCGCTCGGTCTGCTCCCACACTTCGAAGGCGAAGGTCTTGGTCCCTTCGAGGAAGAAGGGGTTCCAGACGTGGCTCGCGAAAGGGATCCCCGACTCGGCGCGCCTCAGGGCCTCGGCCGAAGCCGCCCCTCTCCCCCCGGGGATCTTCATGAGACGCCCACCGGAGGCCTCGATCGAGGCCAGTTTGGCGCGCGGCGCATCGTCGGGCACCAGGACGTCCACGGCAATACCCGCATGCGAGCCGTAGGCGGCCATCGCGAGTCCCGCGTTGCCCGAGGAGTCCTCAACCGCGCGCGCGACGCCTGCGGCGGCCATCTGGCTGATGACGACCGAGGCCCCGCGGTCCTTGAAGGAGCCTGTCGGCATGAGGAACTCGAGCTTGAAGCGGGCAGTGAGGCCGGCCACTTCGTGGGTGACGATCGGCGTGAACCCCTCGCCCAGCGTCACCGGATCCACGTTGTGGCCAATCCCCATCGCCTCCCGGTATCTCCAGATGGTGGGGGGGCGCGACGACACCGCGTGCGGATCGAACCGTCCTCGCGTCGTGAGAGTGAGCGGGCCCGAGCAGGCGCAACGCCAGACGAGGCCCGGTGCGGAGATGCGGCGACCGCAGTCGTCGCACCGGTAGTCGCTCATGCCCCAATCTCCCGCAGGATCCGTTCCAGCGCCTGCAGCGGGTCGGGAGCATCGAGAATCGGGCGCCCGATCACGAGGCAGTCCGCCCCGGCAGCGAGCGCCTCCGCGGGTCCCATGACACGCTTCTGATCCCCCATCGTCGAGCCGGCGGGACGGATGCCCGGCGTCACCACGAGGAACCGCTCGCCGCAGGCCGCCTTGATCGCGGCGATCTCGTGGGGCGAGGCCACCACCCCGTCGAGCCCCGCCTGCTGGCCCAGGCGGGCCAGCGCCACCGCATGGTCCATCGGCGTGGCGCGCACGCCCAGGGCTTCCAGGTCGCCTCGCTCGAGGCTTGTGAGCACCGTGACGCCGAGGAGCAGCGGCCGATCCGGGGGGTCCCCGAGCGCCTGGCGCGCCGCCTGGATCATCGCGGCGCCGCCGCCGGCGTGTACGTCGAACATCGCGACACCGAGGCGAGCCGCCTCACGGGCCGCGCGTTGAACCGTGTTGGGAATGTCGTGCAGCTTGAGATCGAGGAACACGCGCTCGCCGGCGTCCATGATGCGGCGCACGATTCCAGGACCCTCCGCGGTGAAGAGCTGAAGCCCGACCTTGAACATGCCGGCCCGACCCTTGAGCCTCTCAACGGTGAGGAGCGCCTCGCCCGCCGTGGACACGTCCAGCGGGATGATGATCCTGTTCTGAGAACCTCCGGAGAATGGTGAGCTGGGAATCGAGGGCATCGGTGCCGGATTGTCTCAGATGCCCGCCGGCTTTGCAACACACCCGGCTGCGGCGCGGGCGGAGTTGAAGTCATCCGAGATTTCCTTTAACCTCAAATGTTTCGGAAGTTGATTCGATCGAGGAGAGGTATGGACGAGCATGTCGGGGCCGACCCTGTGGCGATCGACCCGGCGACAGCGCGCCGCGCCACGGCCGGCGAGAAGGCGGTGTTGATCCTGGTGATCGCCATCGCGGGTGGCGCGCTCGCATTCGCCGTCTTTCTGGCATCCGGGGGGAGCGGCGTGGTGGAGGTGCCTCGAGGGGACGTGAAGGTCGTCTCGAAGGGTGAGCCGGTCGATCTCGGAGCCGCCGCCGTGGCAGGCAAGTACACCATCTTCGACTTTTACGCCGACTGGTGCCCTCCATGCCGCGTCCTGGATCCGGAGCTGAGGAAGCTGGCCGCCCGCCACGAGAACGTCGCCATCCGGAAGATCGACATCATCGACTGGACCACTCCCGTCGTGAAGCAGCACGGCGTGAAGGACCTCCCGCACATGATTCTGTACGGCCCGGATGGAAAAATGATGGCCGCCGGAGACGACGTCTACCTCGTCGTCGAGAAGATCTTCGACACGGCCCTTTAACAGGGCGGTGGCTGCGAGGAGATCACTCCTCGGACCGGAACTGCTCCCTGAGACGTCGGAAGCGGGACGTGTAGATGAGGTCGTACAACGCCATCCGTTCGGGGATCTGGTGGAGGAACTCGAAGCGCAACTCCCGCTCCGCGAGGGCGCACTCCAGGTCGGAATAAGCCGACGTCACGATCATGGAAGCGACGCGGTCGGCCATCCGCTGGAGGAGAACCGCGGGTTCCTCGTCCTGTTCGTGGTGCCGGTGGGGCGGGATCGGGTACAGCATGAGGCCGGGCCTCCGGTTGACCGAGTCTGGACCGTGGGCGACAAGGGCCCGACTTCGTCAAAGTGTACGACCATCGGACAACGGATGCCGCTTTTCAGGAGTGCGCGTGGAAGATCGGACCACGACGGAGACGCGAGGAGTGACAATTGATGCGGATCAGACGGCTGGGACGCACCGGCTACGATGTTTCGGAGATCGGTTTCGGAGCCTGGGGCCTGGGCGGCGCGATGTGGCTGGGGGGGACGGATGAGGAGGGCCGCGGGGCGGTCGGGCTGGCCCTCGACTCGGGGATCAACCTTTTCGATACCGCCTTGGTGTACGGCGACGGCCACAGCGAGAGGCTGCTCGCCGAGGTGATCGGCCGGGCGCCCGAGCGCCGGGGCGTGGTGGTGGCCACCAAGGTCCCTCCACGAGACCACGTCTGGCCTGCAAGGGCCGAGACGCCTCTGGGAAAGACGTTCCCCGCCAAGCACGTCGTGAGCTGCGTGGAGCAGTCGCTGCGCAACCTCGGGGTGGAGGCCCTGCAGATCGAGCAACTTCATGTGTGGCACGATGCCTGGCTGGAGGCGTCCGAGTGGCCCGAGCTGCGAGGGGCGATGCAACGACTCAAGGAGCAGGGCAAGGTGCTGCACTGGGGCGTGTCGGTCAACGATCACGCTCCTGGGACAGCGCTGAAGCTGGCGGTCGATCCCCTCATCGAGACTGTTCAGGTCATCTACAACATCTACGACCGATCACCCGAGGCGCATCTGTTCGAACTGACGAAGAGGAAGGACCTCGGCGCCATCGTCCGCGTGCCCCTCGATGAGGGGGCGCTCTCGGGCGCCATCGGTTCCGAGACCCAGTTTCTGAAGGGGGACTGGAGGGAGGAGTACTTCAAGGGCGACCGGAAGGCTCAGGCGGCGGACAGGGCCCGATCGCTCGAGGGCCTGCTTGGGCAGGAGGCCGCCACTCTTCCAGAGCTGGCGCTGAGGTTCTGCCTGTCACGCGCGGAGGTTGCGACCGTCATCCCCGGCATGCGCACGGCCGCTCACGTCCGATGCAACGCCGCCGTGTCCGACGGGCGCCCGCTTTCCTCGGCGATGAAGGAGCGCCTGAAGGCGCACGCCTGGGACAAGAACTGGTACGAGTGACGCTGCGCTCTCTCCTCAACAAGCTCGATCGCGGAGGAGGGCTTCGCTGAAGCTCGTTGAGGTCACCCGAGCAATCAACCCCCCGACCCGGCCGCCGCCAGCTCCGCGAAATCCTGGTCAGTCCAGGTGCGAACCCCTTTGCGCTTGACGAGATCCGTCTGACGCCGGTGGAGGCGCGCGCCGGTGTCTGGATCGAGCACCTTCAAGGTCACCTTCATGACGCCGTCTTTCGGGATGCCCAGGATCTTGGCCGCTGTGTAGGAGAGATCGATGATCCTCCCGGCGACGAAGGGTCCGCGATCGTTGATCCTCACGACGAGGCTGCGGCCGTTGGCCGGGTTGGTCACGCGCACATAGCTGTCGAAGGGAAGTGTTCGGTGGGCGGCCGTCAGATCCAGCATGTTGTACCGCTCGCCGCTGGCCGTGCTTCGCCCGTGGAAGGCCGGACCATACCAGGAGGCATCCCCGGTTCTCCGCGCGCAGGCGGAGCAGACCAGCAGCGCCGCGAGCGTGCAGGCTGCCCCCGGGCGGCTGCGTCCGCCGGCCCGGATCATCCTGGTTCCGGCGGCGCGGGCCCGGTGGAACCGGGGACCATCATACCCACGAGCTGATTGACATCGGCGACGGTGTGGCGCACGCAGTACTGCTCAATCTCGCGCGCGACCCTCAGGGGGGCCGCCGGCTCGGTGAAGGTGGCCGTGCCGACCTGCACGGCGGAGGCGCCCGCCAGGATGAACTCCAGCGCGTCGCCGCCGGAACGAATCCCGCCGATGCCGATCAGCGGCAGCTTCACCGCGCGCGCCACGCGGTGCAGGAGGTGCACCGCCATCGGCCGGATGGCCGGGCCCGAAAGTCCTCCCGAGCCCGACGAGAGCACGGGACGGCGGCGCTCGATGTCCACCGCCATTCCCATGAATGTGTTCACCAGCGAAAGGATGTCCGCGCCCGCGTCGGCGGCTGCGCGCGCGATGATCGTGATGTCGGTGACGTTGGGGGAGAGCTTCACGATGACCGGCAGGCGCGTGGCCTTCCTCACGGTCGAGGTCACGCGTGCGGTGGCGTCGGGGTCCACGCCGAACTCGATGCCGCCGCGCGCCGTGTTGGGACAGGAGATGTTCAGCTCGACGGCGGAAATCCCCTCGGCCTGATCCAGGCGCCGCGCCAGCTCGCCGAACTCCTCCACGGTCTCGCCGAAGATGTTGGCGATGACGGCCAGGTCGTGGGGGCGCAGCAGCGGGAGCTTCTCGTCGAGGAACGCCTGGATGCCGATGTTCTGCAGGCCGATCGAGTTGAGCATTCCGGCCGGGGTCTCCGCGAGCCGCGTCGGCGGGTTCCCCTCCCGCGGCTTCAGCGAGAGGCTCTTGGCCACGATGCCGCCCAAGGCGGAGATGTCGAAGTAGGGAAGCAGGTCCAGGCCGTAGCCCGACGTCCCGCTGGCGGTCATCACGGGGTTCTTCAGGCGCAGGGCGCCCAGCGCCACCGCCAGTGAGGGGGACGGCGCGGCGGACGTCACCAGCAGATCCTCCCGGCATCGAACACGGGCCCGTCCACGCAGATGCGGCGGAAGTGAATCGACGCGCCCGGAGCTTCGCGCGTCCCCACGACACATCCGACACACACCCCGAAGCCACAAGCCATCGGGCTTTCGAGCGAAAGATAGCAGCGCACGTCATGCCGGTCCGCAACGCTCGCCGTGGCCTTCATCATCGGCGTCGGGCCGCAGGCGCAAATGAGGAAGCGACGGGGCGCCTCGGTTCCCTGAGTCGCCAGGAACCTGTCGAGCAGGTCGCTCACGAACCCGTGATGGCCCGACGAGCCGTCGTCCGTGGCCACGCGGACCTCCACGCCCGATGACAGCGTGGCCTCGATCCCCGCGAGGTCCGCCGACGTGCGGCATCCGTACAGCACGAGAGGTGAGCGGCCGGCGCTCCTTTCCTTCAGCGCCAGCGGATGAAGCGACGCCGAGCCGATGCCGCCCGCCACGAGCAGCAGCCGCGCGCCAGCGGGCCTCTCGGGGTCGAAGCCATTGCCCAGGGGCGCCAGGCAGCGGATCGCGTCGCCCTCGCGTGCGCGCGACAGCAGCTCCGTGCCGCGCCCGAGCACTTTATAGAGGATCTGGATCGCGTCGGTGCGCCCGGCGGGCGCGCCGTGAAGGTTGAAGATGCTGAAGGGCCGTCGCAGCAGCGGGTCGAAGGTCGGGGCGGCGCGGCCCGGGGTTATCATGGCGAACTGTCCCGGATCCCACGCGGGCAGCGGCTCGCCGTCCGACAAAGTCATCAGGAAGTGGGCCGCGCCCAGGGGAAGATGCGCTTCGATGCGAAGGAGACGGTCGACGGGCGCGGCGCGCGGTGTCATGCCACGCGTCAATCTACCACAGCCTTCCGGACCTTGGTAACAGGGTGGCGACCAGATCGGCGCGGTCCGGGAGCGCGGCACGCCGATGATATGATGCCCGCGTGAGCTACCTGAGGTTGATCGCAAATGCTCTCTGGGCGGGACTCTACGGCGCGACTTTCATCACCGCACTGCTGTTTTTCCTCAACGATGGGCTGGCCGCGGCTGGCCTGCTCTCGTGGCAGTTCGTTTCCACTCTGGCTGCGATCGTCCTCGTCTACGCTCCGGCCATTGCGGTGCTCCTCTCGACCCTCTTCATCTTCGTGCGATTCTTCGCCGCGCGAAGGCTCGGCGTCGCCTGGCTGAGCCTCAAGGCGACCGTCTGGTTCGGCGCGGCCACGCTGGGTGTGATGACCGGCGTCTATTACCGAAACCTTGGGTGGGCGGTCTCTCTCATGTCGCCCGCGGCGCGCGAATCGCTCAGAATCGACTGCGCCGTGATGGCGTTCTTCTGGCTCCTCGCGATGACGGCGGCGGGCCTGGGACAGTTCCGCGCCGGGGAGACGGGGCACCCCTACAGGGTGGCCGCGGGAATCTTCCTCCTCGCGCCCCTTGCGATGACAGGGATCCTCATGGCCGGCATCGCTCCCTCCACGGCCCGCGCGGGCACGCCGGCCGGGCTTGCGCGCGTCGAGGCTGCGGCCGGAGTGCGGCCTGTTTCGCCGGACGATCACGAAGCGCGCGGTTTGCTGTTCGTCGGGCTGGACGCGGCCACGATGGATCACATCCTGCCGCTTGTCTCGGCGCGCAGGCTGCCCACCTTCGAACGGCTCTTGAAAGAGGGCGCTTCCGCGCGACTCGACTCGTTGAGACCATGCCAGTCCCGCGTGGCGTGGACGGCTCTGGCGACCGGCATGCCGCCATGGGCTACGGGGGTGAAGGATGCTCGCACGTACCGGTTGCCCTTGGAGGCGGGGCGCCTCGAAGCCCTGCCGCGGGCTCTGGGCATGAGGGCGCTGTTGCGCGCGGGCTACGGCGGCAGCGACATCCGTCCCTCGGGGGGCGGCCGCGCCCTGACGCTCGCTGAAATCCTCCGTTCGATGGACCTGCGCGTGGAGATGATCGGCTGGCGAGGCATCGAGCCGCCGCCTGCCGGCGCGGCGGCACTGCGAAGGGACGATCCGCTCGTGACGACACGGCTCGACAAGATCCTGGGCGGACCCCCGGACCACAGCGTGCCCGGATCCGCCGAGCTGGTGGATCTGCTCCGGACGGGCATCGCCGCCGATCTGTCGGTCAGGGCGGCCTCGATGGCGGCACGGCGGGAAGGTTCGCCCGGCGGAATACGCGTGCTTGCGTTGAAGTTCCCCGGGCTGGGGCTCGCAAGCGCCTACTTCCTGCGATACCACCAGCCCGACGAGTTCGGCGATGTCAGCGCGCAGGAGCAGGCGGCCTTCTCGGGCGTGCTCGCACGCTACTACGAATTCACCGACGAGCTTCTCGCCGAGCAGATCGAGGCCTCGGGGCCGTCCAGCTTCATCATGGTGGTCTCGGCGCATGGCGCGAGACCGGTTGCACCGCTCGACAGGATCCTGCAGCGACTCCTGCCGGATCCCGACGGAGAAGACCTTCCGCTCATGTCCGGCTCGTGGACTCGAGGGCCCGACGGCATTCTCCTCGTGCGGGGACCCGGGGTGGCATCAGGGTCGAAGATGGAGGAAGCAGACATCCTGGATGTGCTGCCCACGGCGCTGTACGTGCTGGGGCTTCCTCTCGGACGAGATCTCCGGGGCAACCTCGCGAGGCGGCTCTTTCGGAAGGAGTTCCTCGATGCGCATCCTGTCCTGTTCGTGCCGGCGTACGGCCGGCCGATGTGATCATTTGACACGCGTCCTTGCCGTGCTATACTCGGTTCGCCTTTAAGAGCGCCCTGAGAGGCGGGAAAGGTGGCAAGCGCATGAAACCGCAGCACGTAGCGACCGCCCCTGACGGCGGTTTTTTTTTGCCCCTCTTCCGATCGAATCCCCGATCATCTTCCCCCAGGCTCTCCCATGAAGGATGACGCCGTGCCTGAAGAGACTGTCACCGGACTGGTCATGGACGAGGCGGCCATGGACCGCGCCTTGACTCGGATGGCCCACGAGATCCTCGAGAAGAACAAAGGGGTGGAGGGGCTGGCGCTGGTGGGGATCTGCTCGCGCGGAGTGCCCCTGGCGCACAGGCTCGCGGCGCGCGTGCGCACCATCGAGGGGAAGGAAGTCCCCGTGGGGATTCTGGACATCAACCTGTACCGCGACGACCTCACGACGATCGCGGACCACCCGGTGCTTCGCAAGACGGAGATTCCGTTCCCGGTCGGAGGCAAGAAGATCGTGCTGGTGGACGATGTCCTGTTCACGGGCCGGACGATTCGCGCGGCGCTGGATGCGCTCATCGACCTTGGCCGGCCGAAGCTGATCCAGCTTGCCGTGCTGGTGGACCGCGGCCACCGCGAGCTCCCGATTCGCGCAGACTACGTGGGCAAGAACATCCCCACGTCGCTCGATCAGGAAGTGAGAGTCTCCCTTCAGGAGCAGGACCGGCGCGACGCGGTGGAGATCCTCGGCGGGAGACGGTAGATGCAGCTCAAGAGCCGACACTTGCTGGGCACGCAGGATCTGGCGCCCGAGGAGATCCACATGATCCTCGACACGGCCGACTCTTTCGCGGAGATCTCGCAGCGCGAGATCAAGAAAGTGCCGACGCTCCGCGGCCAGACCGTGATCAACCTGTTCTTCGAGCCCAGCACGCGCACGCGCACGTCGTTCGAGCTGGCGGAGAAGAGGCTGTCGGCCGACTCGCTGAACTTTTCGGCCGGCACGAGCAGCGTGGTGAAGGGAGAGACCCTGCTGGACACGGCGCGCAACCTGGAGGCGATGAACCCCGATTTCATCGTCATGCGCCACGGCATGCCGGGAGCGCCGCACTTCCTGAGCCGCGTCTGCCGATCGTCCATCATCAACGCGGGCGACGGGGCTCACGAGCACCCCACCCAGGCGCTGCTGGACGCCTACACCATCCGGCAGCGGAAGAAGCGGATCGAGGGCCTCAAGGTGGTCATCGTGGGCGACATCCTGCACAGCCGCGTCGTGAGATCGAATGTGTTCCTGCTGAGGAAGCTGGGGGCCCACGTCACGCTCGTGGGCCCGGCCACGCTCATGCCGCTCGGCGTGGAGGAACTGGGCGTCAGCGTGAGCCACAGAATGGACGAGGCCGTGGAGGGGGCCGACGTCATCATGATGCTGCGCATCCAGATGGAGCGGCAGGGGAAAGGATACTTCCCCACCGTGCGTGAGTATTTCAGCCTGTTCGGTCTGACCGGGGAGCGCGTGAAGCGCGCCGCGCCCGACGTCATCATCATGCACCCGGGGCCGATCAATCGCGGCGTGGAGATCGCCTCCAGCGTGGCCGATGGACCCTACTCGGTGATCCTGGAGCAGGTCACCAACGGCATCGCGGTGCGGATGGCCGTGCTCTATCTTCTGGCGGGCGGAGGGCCCCGTGAAGCTGCTGCTTAAGGGGGGCCGGGTGGTGGACCCCGTCAACGCGATCGACGAGGTCCGCGACGTGATGATCGTGGACGGCGTCATCACCAAAGTCGAGCGCGGGATCAGAGTGGACTCCGTGGACCATGTCGCCAAGTGCGATGGACTGGTGGTCGCGCCCGGATTCGTTGACATGCACGTGCATCTGCGCGAGCCGGGACGGGAGGACAGGGAAACCATCGAGACAGGGGGCAGGGCTGCCGCGGCCGGTGGGTTCACCGCGGTGGCCTGCATGCAGAACACCGATCCCGTCAACGACGACCAGAGCGTCACCGAGTTCATCACCGCGCAGGCCCGACGCAACTCGCCCGTGAGGGTGCATCCCATCGGCGCCATCACCAAAGGGCTCAAGGGGGAGGAGTTGTCGGAGGTCGGTGATCTCGTGCGGCTGGGCTGCGTGGCGATCTCGGACGACGGCCGGCCGGTCGTCTCGGGCTTCCTGATGCGCAAGGCGCTGGAGTATGCGCGCATGTTCGACATCCCCGTGATCAATCACGCGCAGGATCTGTCGCTTTCCGACGGAGGCGTGATGAACGAGGGATATCACTCCACCGTGCTCGGCCTGAGAGGGATGAACGGGGTGGCCGAGGACGTGATGATTTTCCGCGACATCGCTTTGGCGGAGCTGGCGCGGTCCCGTCTTCACGTTCCTCACATCAGCACGGCCCGGTCATGTGACCTGGTGCGGGAGGCGCGCCGCAGAGGGGTCCGGGTGACCTGCGAGGTGACCCCGCATCACTTCACGCTGACGGAAGAAGCGGTGTGCGGCTATGACACCAACACGAAGATGAACCCTCCGCTGAGGTCGGAGATCGACCGGAAAGCGGTCATCGAGGCGATCAAGGACGGCACGATCGACGCCGTGGCTTCCGACCATGCTCCTCACTGTCGGGAGGAGAAGGAAGTTGAGTTCGACCTCGCGCCGTTCGGCGTGATGGGGCTCGAGACCTCGGTGGCTCTCGGGCTGGATCGCCTGGTCAGGCCGGGCCATGTCGATCTCACCCGGTTCGTGCAGCTCTATTCCACCAACCCGGCGCGCATCCTGAAGCTGAATGGCGGCACGCTGTCGCCGGGAGCCGCCGCCGACGTGACCGTGCTCTCCACCGCGCGCGAAACGACGGTCGTCCCCGAGTCATTCCTGTCCAAGAGCCGCAACACACCATTCGGAGGATGGTCGCTGAAGGGGTGCGTGATGATGACGGTCGTGGGAGGCGTGATCGTCCACTCGTGCCTTCGTTAGCAGGCCGAAAGAGTCGCGCCTCGGGCCCTGGTGGTGCCTTGACGTAGGGGCCGACTGAGTCTAATCTTAGCGTCTCAATCACCGCGAAACGGCCGGCCGCGAATAGCACCGAGACCCTGCCCGGCCCGAGGGAATCTGGGATGCGACGATCGATCATCACCCTGAGCCTGACGCTCGTCGTCCTGGTGGCCGGGGCCTTCCTCCTGGTCCGAGCCCGTGACGACAAGTCGGCCCAGCCTCCCGCACAGGGTGCCGCGCAGCAGGCGGGAGCGAAATTCTACAGCGAAGGTCTGGCCGGCGTTGATTTCACGGGGCTCGATGCGACCGCCAAGCAGCGGGCCCTCAAGATCCTCAACGAGAACAAATGTGACTGCAACTGTGACATGACGATCGCCCAGTGCCGGGTCGAGGACAAGACCTGCCCACGCAGCCCTGGCCTCGCGGCGGCGGTGGTCAACGGCATCAAAGCGGGCAAGAGCGACACCGACATCGTTGCCGCCCTCAAGCCGGCCGCCGGCGCGGGGGCGAACCAGCCGGTCCAGCCCGTGCCGAAGATGGAGATCGCGACCACGGGCGCGCCGGCCAAGGGCAAGGAGGGAGCGAAGGTGACGGTGGTGGCCTTCGAGGATTTCCAGTGCCCGTACTGCTCGCGGTCGGCTCCGGTATTGCAGAAGATCCTCGATACCTATCCATCCGATGTCAGGGTCGTCTACAAGCATTACCCGCTCTCGTTCCACAAGAACGCCAAGCCCGCGGCCATCGCCTCGGTCGCGGCGCTCAAGCAGGGCAAGTTCTGGGAGATGTACGACGTCCTGTTCAAGAATCAGAATGCCCTGGACGAGGCGAGCCTGAGGAAACACGCCGAGAGCGTGGGACTGGACATGGCCGCCTACGACAAGGCGTATGCCGATCCCGCCACGGTCAAGATGGTGGACGAGGACATGGCGGACGCCGCCAAGGTCGGTGTGCAGGGGACGCCCACGATGTTCGTCAACGGCGTGCAGTCTCCGACCTGGGAATTCACGATCATGCAAAAGCTGATCGAAACCGCTAAGTCGGGCGGCGACGTGGGACAAGCCGCTGGTCAAGTGAAGGCCGATCTCATGGCCCAGATGAAAGCCAACCGTCCGGCTCCGCCCGACCCCAACAAAGTGTACGAGATCGACATCGCCGGCGCGCCGACGAAGGGCCCGGCCGGCGCCTCGGTGACACTGGTCGAATTCAGCGACTATCAGTGACCGTACTGCGCGGGGGCGGAGCCCCTGCTCAAGCAGGTCCTGGACGCCTACCCGACCGAGGCGAAGCTCGTCTACAAGCACTTTCCCTTGTCGTTCCATCAGAACGCGCGGCCGGCCGCGGAGGCCGCGATGTTCGCCCAGAAGCACGGCAAGTTCTGGGAGATGCACAAGCTGTTGTTCGAGAATTATCAGAAGCTCACGATCGACAACATGAAGTCGCTCGCTCAGCAGATCGGGCTGGACGACAAGGCGCTCGAGGAGTCCGTCTCGAAGCAGGCATTCAAAGCCGCCATCGACAAGGACGTCGGCGACGGAAGCAAAGCGGGGGTCAGCGGAACGCCGTCGCTTTTCGTCAACGGGAAGCGCGTCATGAACCGGGACTTCGCCAACATCAAGAGGATGATCGACGAAGCACTGGCCGCAAAGGGATCCGAGAAGGCCGCCAAGTAACTTCGGAGTGAAGCTTCAGGCCCGGCCCGCGCCGTCAGGACGCAGGCCGGGCCGTTGTGTCTGTGGGCGGGGCGCTGGGCCGCGAATTGGCTAGAATACGACGGCCATGTCCTCGCGACTCCAGCCGTTGCTCGCCAACCTGCTCCTCCTTTCCGCCTCCATGGCGATGGCGGCCGTTCTTGCCGAGATCGGCCTGCGCCTCTTCAGGCCTCAACCGCTGGAAGCCGCCTACGTCTGGGCGGATGGCACGCTGCGGCACCGGCCATCGTTTGAATACACTTACACCCGCTCCGAGTTCTCCAGCACCGTCAGATTCAACTCGATGGGGCTGCGAGGAGAGGAAGTGTCCCCCGCCAAGCGTCCCGGAGTCCCCCGTGTGCTTTTCCTGGGCGACTCCTTCGTCGAGGGGAAGCAGGTGGGCGAGACAGAGGTCCTCACTGCGGTGCTCCAGGCGCTGGCGGCGGATGCGGGACGGCCCCTCGAAGTGATCAACGCCGGCGTCGCCGGATACGGGACGGGCGAGGAGCTGATTCTGTGGCAGCGGCTTGGCAGGTGGCTGCACCCGGACCTGGTGCTCGTCGGTTTCTATCCGAACGATGTGCGCAACAACGCAGACCGCAGGCTGTTCGATCTGAAGGAAGGGCAGCCCGCGCGGGTCAAAGAGCCGCCGCTTCCGAAGGTCCGCTGGATCTATGACGCCCGCAGATACCTGTCCTCCCACTCGCATCTGTACATGCTCGGCAATCTCGCGCTCGAGGAGCTGGCGGCCGGACGCCGCGCGGGGGTGAGAGACCGCGGGCAGTCGCCGCGGGGCGGGGAGCCGTTGGAAGCCGAGGAGGTGTTCGCGCGAACCCCTTCGCGTCAGGTGGAGGAGGGCTGGCGTCTCTCCTTGGCGCTCTTGGAGGAGCTGCGCAGGCAGGTGGAGGCTGCAGGCGCCCGGTTCGCCGTGGTGGTGTTTCCGACACGGTTCCAGGTGGATGACGCTCTGTGGGAGGAGCACGCTCGGAAGATCGGCCTGGATCCAGCCCGGTATGATCTGCGGATCCCCCAGCGCGCGCTGGGACAGTGGTCGGCGGCGGGAGTCGCGGTCCTGGACCTGCTGGAACCGTTCCGCTCGAGCAACGTCTCGAACACCTTCTACTACAGGCTCGACGCGCACTGGAACCCGGCCGGCCATCGACTGGCCGCCGAGTCGATCCTGGCCGGCCTGCGTGCAGGCCGCATGATCGAGCCTCCCTGACGAGCCGGCGGCCTTGTGCGTGACTTTCCGGAACGGGGACCTGGCGATCTGGACGCACGGCTGCATGGGATCGGCAACTGGGACAGCTATTACGACGGCCTGATCACCCGCGAATCCGAGTAGGCTCCCTCTCCATGCCGGGTGCCGGCGTGGAGGGGTTTCCTCCGCTTGGGTTGACTTTCGTCTAAATTTCGCCTACCCTCTGCCTGACATTTCCCGACTGGCGAGCCGACTGGGGAAGGGCATGGAACGGCAGATCCTCCATCTGCGGGTGGCTTCGTTTCCCGTGGCGGTGTACCGGGTGAAGGACCCTTCCCTCAGGAGCCGCCCGCTCATCGTCTCGGCCGGACGCGGTGAGCGCGGGATGGTGCTGTCGGTGTCGGACGAGGCGCGCGGGGAGGGAGCGAGGCCCGGTATGACGCTGCCCGAGGCGCTGCGGTGGTGTCGCCGCGCACTGGTGCTGCCGCCAGACCCGATCCTGTTCGAGCGGGCCGAGAAGGCGCTGGCGGAGGTGCTCGCGCGCTTCTCCCCACTGGTGGAGCCGGTGCGGGGCGGACGGCTGTTCGCCGACCTGACCGGCACCGGCCGCCTGCTGGGGCCGGCGGTGGACGTGGCGCGCAGGGCCCAGAAAGAGATCGAGCGGCGGCTGCGGCTCGGACCCAACGCCGGGCTGGGCGCCAACAAGCTGGTCAGCGGCGTGGCCGCGCAGGTGCTTGAGCCCGTGTCGCTGCTGGACATCCAGCCGGGGCGCGAGGCCGATTTCCTGTCGCCCCTGGCGGTGCGGCACCTGCCCGCGGTGGATCCACGCGTCGAAGGGCGGTTGCTGGAGGATCTCAACATCCGCAAGGTGAAGGAGCTGACCGCCGTCGATCTGGCGCACCTGGGCCTGGCCTTCGGGGCCAAGGGGATCACCCTCTACCGGCAGGCGCGCGGGATCGACGAGTCCCCCGTGCGCCCGCCTGACCGTGCCCTCACCGCCGAGGCCACCGAGGCCGACGAAACGCTGCCCGAGGACACCAACGACGACGCCGCGCTGCTGGCCTGCCTGTTCGGGCTGGTGGAGCGCTGCGGCGCGCGGCTCAGGAAGTTGGGCCTTCCGGCCGGCGAGGCGCATCTCACGACGCGCTACTCCGATGGGGTGGCCGTCTCGCGCAAGACCTCCGTGTCGCCGCCCTCGGCGAGGGACCTGACGCTGTTTTCCCGCCTGCGCCCTCTGTTCGAGCAAACCGTCGAGCGCCGGGGGCGCGTGCGCTACCTGCGGGTCCGGTTCACGAAGCTGGCGCCGGCGCAGATGTCGCTGTTCGGCGATCCACTCGAGACGGAGCGCGAGCCCGCGCTGATCGCCGCGCTGGACAGGATCCGGGGGCGGTTCGGCGGCACGTCGATCCTCTTCGGGCGGGCGGGAGGGAGGGGTCACCGTGCCGCATGAGTACGTGCCGCTGGCCTGTCACTCCTGGTACAGCCTGCTGCGAGGGGTGGATTCCATCGAGACGGTGTGTGAGGCGGCGGCGCGGCTGGGAATGAAGGCGCTGGCGGTGGCCGACGTGAACGCCCTGTACGGAGCGCTGCCGTTCTGGGAGGCGGCGCGCGACGCCGGGCTGACTCCTTTGCTGGGGGCCGACATCGTGGATCCCCCGAGGGTGAAAGCCGCGGGTACGAAGAGATCGGGCCCCGCGTCCCGCGCGATTCTGATCGCGGCGAGCCACCAAGGGTGGCGCAGGTTGTGCCGGATCATCACGGAGAGCCACCGCGGGGACTACGGCGCGGCGCCCGCGGGCACGCCGCTGCGCGATCTGCTGCTGGAAGATCGCGAGGGGCTCTGGGTCATCTCCTCCGACCTGACGCTGCTGGCGGATCTGGCGCGCGCGTCGGGCACGGTCAGGCTGGCCGCGGCCGTGACGCCGGCCGCTCCGCACCGGGACGCCGTGGAGTTCGCGCGCGGCGCGGGCGTGCCGGTGGCGGCGGCCGGCGATGTCTTCTTCGTGGATCCGGAGTCACATCCCTTTCACCGCCTGCTGCGCGCCATCGACCTGAACACGAAGCTGAGCCGACTTGCCCAGGAGGCGTGCGCCCCGTCCTCGGCCTGGATGATGCCGGAGGCCCTGGTGGCCCGATCGTTTCCCGACTGCCCGCGGGCCCTCGAGGCGACGGCCGTCATCGCGGCCGACTGCGCGATGTTGGAGCCGCCGTGGGGCAAGCTGATCTTTCCCTCCTATGAGGGGCTGTCCGCCGACGAAGCCTTCGCCGTCCTCAAGGAGCGCTGCTTTGAAGGGGCGAAGCGCCGCTACGGCCAGATCACGCAGGCGGTGGCGAGGAGGCTGAGCCACGAGACGGAGATCATCCGCAAGAAGAACTTCGCCGAGTACTTCCTGGTGGTGCAGGACATCGTGCGGCAGTCGCCGCGCACCTGCGGGCGCGGATCGGCGGCGGCCAGCATCGTGTCGTACTGCCTCGGTATCACCCACGTGGATCCGGTCCGCTACGACCTTTTCTTCGAGAGATTCCTCAACGAGGGGCGCGTCGATCCGCCCGACATCGACGTGGATTTCGCGTGGGACGAGCGCGACGGCATCCTCGATTACGTCTTCAAGAAGTACGGCGCCGCGAGAACGGCCATGGTGTCGAACCACCTCTGCTTCAGGGGCCGCGCCGCCGTGCGCGAAGTGGCCAAGGTGTACGGCCTGCCGGAAGACGAGATCCGCCCCGTCACCGGACGACTGGGGCACACATGGCAGACGGCGCCCGCCGAGGAGATGGTGCGCTCGCATCCCTTGTTCAAGGACCTGAGGTTGCGCGAGCCCTGGCCCGAGATCTTCCGGTGGGCCACGCGGCTGGAGGGGCACCCGCGGCACTTGTCGGTCCACTGCGGCGGGGTGGTGATCGTGCCCGGGGAGGTGACCGATCACGTCCCGGTGGAGCCGTCGGCCAAGGGAGTGAACATCATCCAGTGGGAGAAGGACGCCACCGAGGACTCCGGCCTGGTGAAAATGGATCTGCTGGGCAACCGCTCCATCGCGGTCATCCGCGACGCGCTGGCGGCGGTGAAGGCGCACTACGGAGTGGAGATTCCGTGGGAGCGGTTCAACCCGCTTGACGATCTGCGCACGCAGGATCTGATCCGGCGCGGCGACACGATCGGAGTCTTCTACGTCGAGTCTCCCGCCATGCGCCAGCTCCAGATGAAGACCGGCACGGGGGACTTCGAGCACCTGGTCATCCACTCCAGTATCATCCGCCCCGCGGCCAACAAGTACATCCGGGAGTAC
>JAWPNA010000398.1:0-8547 GCA_045402695.1 Acidobacteriota bacterium | reverse complement strand
TCCCAGGCGCCGCCGCCGTTGGCCATCATCAGCGCGAGCATCACGCCGGCCACGGTGGATCCGGCCAGCATCCCGCCCAGCGCCGCCGGCCCCAGCCAGAATCCGATCACGACGGGCGCGGCCACGGCCAGGCAGCCGGGGATGATCATCTCCTTGAGCGCGGCGCGGGTCGAGATGTCTACGCAGCGGGCCGTGTCGGGCTTCACGCCGGGGCGTCCCTCCAGCAGGCCCGGGATCTCCTTAAACTGCCGGCGGATCTCCTGCACCATCTGGCCGGCCGCGCGCCCCACGGAGGTCATCGTGAGGGCGGCGATGAGGAACGGGATGACGCCTCCGAGAAACAGCCCGATCACGACCCCCGGATTGGTGATCTCGATCCGCAGGGGTTCGACACCGCGAGCGGCCAGGGCGGTGTTGATCGCCTGCGAGAAGGCGCAGAACAGGGCGAGCGCGGTGAGCGCGGCGGAGCCAATCGCGAACCCCTTGCCGATGGCGGCCGTGGTGTTGCCCAGGGCGTCCAGGCCGTCGGTGATCTTCCTCACCGCGGGCCCCAGGCCCGCCATCTCGGAGATGCCTCCCGCGTTGTCGGCGATCGGCCCGTACGCGTCCACCGACATGGTGATGCCGACCGTGGCCAGCATCCCCACGGCGGCAATCCCGATCCCGTACAGACCCGCCACGTTGTTGGCGACGTAGATCGCGACGCAGATGGCGATCACAGGAAGGGCGGAGGATTCCAGTCCGATCGCGAGGCCGTGGATGATGTTGGTGGCCGGCCCGGTTCTGCTGGCCTCGGCGATCCGCCGCACTGGAGCGGCCGATGTGTAGTACTCGGTGATCAGCCCGATCAGGATACCGGCGATGGTGCCCCAGAACACCGCCCAGAAGACGTTATTGCTGACGTCGTGACTGCGGATGATCCAAAGTCCGCCGGCGAGGAACAGTCCGGCGGCGATGAACGTGGAGTAGCGCAGCGCGGCGGCCGGGTTCCAGCTCTTCAACAGATACATGGAGAGGATGCCCACGAACGAGGCCACCAGCCCGATGCCCGCCAGAAGCAGCGGCAGGGCCATGAGGATTCCCTTGATCGAGGCGTCCGACACTTCGGGCGAGGCCTTGAGCGCAGCGAGAGCCGCGGGCATCAGCGTGGAGCCGATGGCGATGCTGGCGACGATCGAGCCCACGTACGACTCGAAGATGTCTGCGCCCATGCCGGCCACGTCGCCTACGTTGTCACCGACGTTATCGGCGATGACTCCGGGGTTGCGCGGGTCGTCCTCGGGAATGCCGGCCTCGATCTTCCCCACGAGGTCCGATCCCACGTCGGCCGCCTTGGTGTAGATGCCCCCCCCCACGCGCGCGAACAGGGCGATGGAGGAGGCCCCCATCGCGAAGCCATTGATGACCTGCGCGGTCTCGGGCTTGCCGTAAAGCAGGAACAGCGTGCCGACGCCGATGAGACCGAGCGACGCGACCGCCACCCCCATCACCGCACCCCCCTGGAACGCCGTCAGCAGCGCACGGGCCTGCCCCACCGACCGGGCCGCCTCGGTGGTCCTGACGTTGGCCTTGGTGGCCGCCTGCATCCCGAAGTAGCCCGCCAGCACCGAGCAACAGGCGCCGCCGCCGAAGGCTAACGCTGTGATCCTGTCGAGGAAGACGGCCAGAAGGGCGGCCACCACCACGACGAACACCACGAGGATCGTGTACTGCCGCTTCAGGTAGGTCATGGCGCCGCTGTGGATCTCCTGCGCAATCTCCTGCATGCGCTGGTTGCCGCTGGGCTGCCGCAGGATCCCGACATATATAAGGAAGGCGAAGACCATCCCGCCCACTCCGAGAATCGGCGTCCACAGGGTCATCGTCTCGAGTGACACGTCAGAGTCTCCTTCGTAGGGGAGTTAAGCGCGGTATTCCAGCATGAGGGGACGCGCAGGTCAATCAGGATTGAGGGAGAGAAACGGGCGGAGCCCGATCAGGATCACACGAGTTGTGTCCGCCACAGGTCGTGCAGGTGAACCACGCCCTCCACGCGGCGCTGCGCGTCCACCACCACCAGGGACGTGATGTGGCGCGTCTCCATCACGTGCAGGGCGGCCGCTGCCAGCTCGGTGGAGGCGATGGTGGCGGGGTCCTTCGTCATGACGTCGCACGCGCGGCGCGACAACGGATCGGGCACGCGCTCCATCAGCCGGCGCAGGTCGCCGTCGGTGATGATGCCGGCGAGCCTGCCGTCCGCCTCTCTCACCGTGGTCATCCCGAGCCGCTTGGCGCTCATCTCGTAGATGGCGTCCTTCATCGGCGTATCGGGCTTCACCGAGGGCAGGGCGTCGCCCGAGTGCATCACCTTGCCGACGGTGAGCACTTTGCGGCCGAGCCGCCCGGCCGGATGCAGCGAGGCGAAGTCCTCCTCCCGGAAGCCCCTCTTCTCCACCAGGGCGATGGCCAGGGCGTCTCCCAGCGCGAGGCTGGCGGTGGTGGAGGCCGTCGGCACCAGGTCCATCGGGCACGCCTCCTGCGTCACGCCGATGTCGAGGTGGATGTCGCTCTGCGAGGCGAGAGTCGAGCCCTTGCTGCCAGTCATCGAGATCAGGTTGACACCGAGGCGCTTGATCCTCTCGAGGAGAGCCAGCAGCTCCTGGGTCTCACCCGAGTTGGAGACGGCCAGCACGACGTCGCCGGGCGCGACCATCCCCAGGTCGCCATGCACCGCCTCGGCCGGATGCATAAACAGGGCGGGCGTGCCCGTCGAGGCCAGTGTGGCGGCGATCTTCTTGCAGATGATCCCGCTCTTGCCCAGGCCGGTGACCACCACGCGACCCTTGCAGCCGTACAGTGTCTCGACGGCCCTCAGGAAGCTCTCGTCGAGGCGGCCGATGAGATCGCGCACGGCGCGCGACTCCACCTCGAGCACTTCACGCGCCGTGGCGAGAGGATCCCCCGTGCCGCCGATTCCTTTCTTCATGGGGATTCCCTCACCAGGCCTCTTCGGCAGGTCCTCGTCGCCGCGCCTCGGTCATCTCACCCTGGTGCTCCGTCCGCGCGGTCGAGGAGGAGCGTGCCTGCACGCGGCCGGCAAGCCTGTTGTTGTGGGAAGCCTCGATGAACTTGCGGAAGAGCGGGTGAGGGTGGAGCGGCTTTGACTTGAACTCGGGATGGAACTGGCAGGCCAGGAACCAGGGATGATCCTCGATCTCGATGATCTCCACGAACTTCCCGTCCGGCGTGGTGCCGGTGACCTTGAGCCCCTTGGCGGCCAGCGTCGCGGCATACTCCTTGTTGAACTCGTAGCGGTGGCGGTGCCGTTCCCAGACCACGCGCTGCCCGTAGGCCTCGCTGGCGTTGGAGTGCGCTGCCAGCAGGCACTCGTACTTGCCCAGCCGCATGGTGCCGCCCAGCTCCTCCACGCCCGCCAGATCGCGCAGCTTGTAGATGACGCGGTTGGCCGCCTCGGGATTGAACTCCGATGAGTCGGCGTCGCTGATGCCCGCGGCGTTCCTGGCGAACTCGATGGTGGCGGCCTGCATGCCCAGGCAGATGCCGAAGAACGGCACCATCCGCTCGCGAGCGTACTTGATGGCCGACACCATCCCGGACACGCCCCGGATGCCAAAGCCGCCCGGCACCAGGATGCCGTCCACCTGCGAGAGTGTCTCCTCGAGACGGCCGTTTTCCATCTCCTCGGCCTCGATCCACCGGATGTTGACGCGCAGCTCGTTGGCCATTCCTCCGTGCACCAGGGCTTCGTTGAGGCTCTTGTAGGAATCCTCGTAGCCGACGTACTTGCCGACGATCCCGATGCTGACTTCGTCCTTGGGGTTCTTCACCCTCGCCACCAGATCCTCCCATTCGCGGAAGTCCTTGTCGCGGTAGGGCAGATCCAGCAGCTTGAGGATGATGGCGTCCAGCCCCTCGCGTCCCAGGGCCAGCGGCACTTCGTAGATCGAGCGGACGTCCTGCGCGGTGATGACCTGATCGGGGGGCACGTTGCAGAACAGGCCGATCTTCTTCTTCATGTCCTTGGGGACGGGCCGGTCGCAGCGGCACAGCAGGATGTCGGGCTGGATGCCGATCGCGCGCATCTCGCGCACCGAGTGCTGGGTCGGCTTGGTCTTCAGCTCGCCGGCCGCGGCGATGTAGGGCACCAGCGTCAGGTGGATGAAGATGGCGTTGCGCGGTCCGACCTCGAGACGGAACTGGCGGATCGCCTCCAGGAACGGCAGCGACTCAATGTCGCCCACCGTGCCGCCGATCTCGCATATCTGGATGTCCACTCCGGAGGAAACGCGAGTGATGAACTCCTTGATCTAGTCGGTGATGTGCGGGATGACTTGCACCGTGGCCCCCAGGTAGTCGCCCCTGCGTTCCTTGGTGATGACCGATTCGTAGATCTTCCCGGTGGTGCAGTTGTGGTTCCTGGTGGTCAGCGTCGAGGTGAACCTCTCGTAGTGGCCCAGATCGAGATCCGTCTCCGCGCCGTCGTCGGTGACGTACACCTCCCCGTGCTGGAAGGGGCTCATGGTGCCGGGGTCCACGTTGAGGTAGGGGTCGAACTTCTGCAGCGTGACCGTGAAGCCACGGCTCTCCAGCAATCTGCCGATCGAGGCCGCGGCGAGTCCCTTGCCCAGCGATGAGACGACGCCTCCGGTGATGAAGATGTACTTCGTTCCCATTGTGTCGGCTCTCCTCAGGAAGTCATGATGGCTTGAATTCGTTCCAGGTCCGCCGGCGTCTCGACGCTGAGTGAGACACCGGCCGACGGCACCAGGCGGATGCGGTGGCCCGCCTCCAGGGCGCGGAGCTGCTCGAGGCCCTCCATCGCCTCCAGCGATCCGCGCGGCATCTGCGTGAAGTCGAACAGGAAGTCCTTCCGGAATGCGTACACCCCGACGTGCTTCCAGCAGCCCGACAGGTCGTGCCCCGGCCGTCGGTAGGGGATGGGGCTTCGGCTGAAGTAAATAGCGTTGCCGCTACTGTCCGCCACCACCTTCGCGACGTTGGGATCGAGCAGGTCCTCCATCGTCCTGAGCGGCTCGAACAGAGTCGCCATCTTCAGGTCGGGCTCGCCGTCGAACGCCTCGACCAGCCGGTCCAGCGACTCGGGGTCGAGCAGCGGCTGATCGCCCTGGACGTTGACGATGATCTCCATGCCGTCAGCTTCGGGGCGCGCGGCCACTTCGGCCACGCGATCGCTGCCGCAGACGTGATCCGGGGAGGTCATCAGGACGCGCCCGCCGAAGCCGGCCGCCATATCGAAGATCCGCCGGTCGTCGGTGGCGACCCACACTCCGGCCAGCCGCCGCGCGCGCGAGGCGCGCTCGTAGACATGCTGCAGCATCGGCTTGCCTGAGAGGGATGCGAGGGGTTTACCGGGGAATCGGCTGGAGGCGTACCGGGCGGGGATGATCCCTAGGGCTCTCGCCATCGGCGGGTCGTGACCCCTCTATGACCGTCGAAGAACATCGTGCGCATCATACTTGATGGCCCCCAGGCTGTCAAAGCTTTCCGAATCTTGACCGCATGTGCGATTGGTGGCATTCTCCGGGGCGCCGCACGGATGACGTCGAGCGGCGTTGTAGACTCGTCCGTCAGCCTGATAAGAGCCGTCCAAGAGCCATCAACGAGTACCTCACAAGCTGCATGCCCGCCGCGATCTCCGTCGCTGACCTCTCCAAGTTCTTCATCAAACGCCGCTCCCTGCGCGACACCCTGACGCGCCCCTGGATCAAGCCGGAAAAGGTGGTGGCCTTGGACGGCGTGTCGTTCGACGTGCAGCCGGGCGAGATCTTCGGGCTGCTGGGGCCCAACGGCGCCGGCAAGACGACGCTGCTGAAGATGCTCTCCTGCCTCATCATCCAGAGCCGCGGCACGGCCATAGTCAACGGCCACGACACGCTGCACGACGAGCTGCGCGTGAAGTCCTCCGTGGGATTCGTGACTTCGGATGAGCGATCGTTTTACTGGAGGCTGTCGGGCCGCGAGAACCTTCACTTCTTCGCGCGCCTGTGCAACCTGCCGCCACGCCGCGTGAAGAGCCGCTGCCAGGAACTGCTGGACAGGCTCGATCTGACCGGCAAGGCCGATCACGGGTTCATGACCTACTCCTCGGGGATGAAGCAGAGGATGGCCGTGGCGCGCGCGCTGCTTCACGACCCACCGGTGCTGTACATGGACGAGCCGACGCGATCGCTGGATCCCATGGCGGCGAAACACCTCAGGGCGCTCATCGCGGACGTGCTCAACAAGAAGGAAGGCAAGACGGTGCTGCTGGCCACGCACAACCTGTCCGAGGCGGAGGAGATCTGCTCGCGGATCGCCATCATTCACCGGGCCCGCATTCGCCGGATGGGGACGCTGTCCGAGGTACGCTCCTGGGCGCTGGCGCGCGAGCGGTACACCATCGAGGTCGGCAATCTCGACGGCTTCGTCCCCTACGAGTTCCCGGGCGGGAAAGTGGAGGCGGCGCCCGACGGCGAAGGACGGGTGGTGAAGCTGCGCGCCGAGCTGGAGCCGGGAGGCGAGGCGCTGACCCATGTGCTGGGGACGCTGGTCGCGCGTGGCGCGCTCGTCGTGTCGTGCACGCGCCACGAAGCCAGCCTCCAGGAGATCTTCGACATGACGATCGGCGAGGCGGAGGCATCCGCGTGAGCTTCTCCACGATCCGCAAAGCCTGGGCGTTCGTGTGGCGCGACTTCCTGATCGAGGTCTCCTACAAGTCGGCCTTCATCCTGTACTTCGGCGGGGTGATCTTCTCCGTGGGGATCTGGTTCTTCTTCTCCGGCTTCCTGCAGGAGAACCTGAAGGACAAGATGGACACCCTGACCGGAGGCAACCTGTTCGCCTTCATCCTGTTCGGCATCGCGCCCTATCACTACCAGCAGGTCTCGCTGAGCGCCTTCGGCAGCCGCTTTCGCGAGGAGCAGGTCACCGGCACCCTCGAGGCGATGCTGGTCTGCCCCACGCGCACGCCGCTGGTGATCTTCGCCTCGGCGTTGTTCGAGTTCATCTTCACGTCGTTCCGGGTGGTGCTGTACATCATTGTGGGGATCATCTTCTCCCTGTTCACCTCCCACCGGATCGCGCTTCACTGGAGCGGGCTGCCGGCGGCCTTGATCATCTTCGTCCTGATGGTGCTGACCTCCGTGGGCATCGGGATCATGGCCGCGGCCTTCGTGATGTACTTCAAGAAGGGCGACGTGCTGGTGGCGCTGATCAGCAGCGCCTCGGCGCTGCTGGGAGGGGTTTTCTTCCCGACCGAGGCGCTGCCCCGGTTCGCGCAGCCGTTCTCCAGGATGCTGCCGATCTCGTACACCACGGACGGGGTCCGGCGCGCCTTGCTGACCGGAGAGGGGATGCTGGATCTGTTGCCGCAGATCCGGGTCCTCGCGCTGTTCGCCATCGTGCTGCTGCCGCTGGGGCTCTGGATCTTCCGCGTGGCGCTGAGAGCAGCCCGCCGGGACGGAACGCTTGTCCAGTACTGATCAGGACGCAACGCAGCTCGATCCAGCGTCGGACCCCGCGCAGGAACCCGCTGCCGGCCCCGCACCTGCTTCGCCGGACAATCCTGCCGATCCCGCGCCGTGGGGGCTGCGGGGTGCGGTGCTGATCCCGGTGGCGGCGTACGGCACGCAGCTCATCCTCGCGATGCTGCTGGCGATGGTCGCCTTGGGCGCGCTGGCTCTGGTCGATCCAGGCCTCATCAGCGACCCTGCGGAGAAAGAGGCGTTCATCGTCGAGGTGACGATCATCCCGCTGGCGCTGGTGTCGTCGCTCGTCACACTGGGGCTGGTCTATTTCTCCATCGTGGTGGTGTCCCGCAGGCCGCTGCTGGCGTCACTGCACCTGAAGAGACCCGCGCCGTCCCGCGCGGCGGGCTTCACGCTTCTGGGCTGTCTGATGGCCATCCTCTACATCGCGGGGGCCGTCGCCTTCCCTCCGTCGCCGGAGCAGGAGGTGGGAGGTCCTCTCGCGAGGCTGGCCGAATCGGGCCCGGTGGGATACGCGATCTGGATGGCGCTGGCCACCGTGATGGCGCCGCTGGTCGAGGAGGTGCTGTTTCGCGGCTACGCCTACCTCGGGGCGCGGCGGGCGCTGGGCCCCGCGGCGGCCGGCGCCGGAGTGACGGTCGTGTTCACACTGATGCACGCGTTCGAGACCGGCGCTTACTGGCCCGCCCTGGCGGGGATCCTGGCGCTGTCGGCGCTGTTGATCCTGGTGATGGAGCGCACGGGCAACCTGACCTACTGCATGTGCTGCCACCTGGGATACAACGCGGGGCTGGGGCTGCTGGGGATGATGCGGACGTGAGGAGCGCCGCTGTGGTTGCCCGCCATGACAGACATCCCCGCGTTCTCGCAACGGACGTTCATGAATAATGCGGGCTACTCGGCCTGGGCGCGCAGCGCCCGGACGAACATGATGACGTTTCTGATCTCGCGCTCCTTGAGAGTGCGTCCCCAGGGAGGCATCGCCGTGGAGAGTCCGGCCGCGCCACCGCCGGAGCGGATCACCGCCACGAGATCGTCGTCGGAACGTTGCTGCTGGAAG
>JAWPNA010000331.1:0-8468 GCA_045402695.1 Acidobacteriota bacterium | reverse complement strand
TGAGGGTCAAGCCCCGAAACTTGCGCACGATGATCGACCCGCGAGCCGAGACGGCCCCGGAGACGGATGAAGGCTCCCTCGGCTGGCTTCGCAGGTTGCGCCAGCTTCGGAGGCGAGTAGAACAAAACAACACCACGCCTCGAAAACCACCCCGCAAGGAGACCGCATGATCCGACGTGCAACACCGAAGGACGTTCCTCGTCTGCTACAGATGGGGGCCGAGTTCTTCAAGATGTCCGCTTTCCACGCCATGGGTGGCGTCTACGATCCAGGCTCGATGGAGCAGACCTTCGAGAGCCTGTTCAAGAGCCCCGATGCTGTGGTCTTCGTCGCCCAAGCGCCAAGCGCCGCCGAAGCGCCGGAAGGTGAAGTAATCGGAGCGGTCGGTGCCGTCGTGGCGTCGTTGTTCTTCAATCTGAAGATCAAGACCGCAAACGAGTTCTTCTGGTACGTCGATCCTGCCCACCGTGGCCAGCGAACGGCGCTCCGTCTCTATCTCGCCCTGGAGCAATGGGCGAAGGAGAAGGGCGTGGACGTGCTGGGCATGGCCGCACTCAAGAACAGCCCGCAAGCCGTCCGCGACTACTACGCGAAGGCGGGCTTCCACGAATCCGAAACCAGCTACATGAAGAGGCTCCAGCCTCTCTCCGAGAGGGACCAATGAACGAGTACAACCTACACTCCGTGCGCCACGGCGCCCCTCGCCCCGCGCGCGGTCGTCGTGTCGCCGGACCTGTTCCCAAACCACGCAACAACGAAGAGCGGCATTGGGCGGTGACCACCATTGTCGCCGTCGCAGGCATCGCCGTGGCAGTGGCGTCCACCGCCGCGTCACTGTACGTGGCAGATCAGCAGGCAGACACTCAAGCGAAGTTCCAGAAGGCTGCGGTGGATCAGCGCGACCAGGAGATCGAGGAGAATTACAAGCTATCCATCGCGTCGATGCACGATGCTCACAAGGCGCAGCAAGCGCGAATCCTCCAAGAAGGCGAGTACGCCTCCGGTGAAGAGCAGCGCAACGCTATCGAGGCAGCAGAGGCACGCGGCACCGCGCGTGTTGCGGCGGGTGAGGCTGGCGTTTCCGGTCTCTCTGTGAACGCACTCCTGGACGACTTCAGAGCGCAGGAAGCGCGCTACAGTTACGGCACGCGGCGCAACCTCGGAATCTCCACGGAGAACATCGAGGCCGACATGATCGGCGCTCGTGCGACCGCACAAGGCCGCTCGAACAGCATTCCTCGCCTCGCGAAGGAGCCGATCAACCGTCCTGGCTACCTTGGCGCCGCTCTCCGCATCGGCGGGGACGCGCTCGGGGCCTACTCGAAGTACCGAACCCCCAAGACAGACACGCCGGGTGATGCATCCGGTGTGGGCAACTACCACGGCGCCTACTAACAGGATGGGAGCCGTGAACAAGGCGCCCAGCGCCAACACACCTCCCGCCACCGAGCAAGCTGCGCTTCCTTGCGAGGAAGTCCTGGCCATCACGGTCAGATGGTACGGCACGACTCCGAACGACTACCTGGACGCACGCAACCTCTCCCGCCAGCTGCGGCCGGAGATCCGGGCAACTGAGGAAGCGGAGAGGTTCGGGGACGTGCTGTATCACCGATGCAACGGCCAGAGGGACGGCTACGTGTACGTCCTAGCGACGCAGCCGCCACCTCTGCCGTGTCTGTTCTCGGGGACTGATCCTCGGGCGTGCTGCGCTCTCAATCCGGGCGTCTAACACTCGCCCGGTTCCGTCGCCCCTCCCTTCCTTGGTTTCACCCATGGCCCGACCACCGATGCTCGCGGGCGTCGGTCAGTAGGAGAACCATGGGCCCCTCTGAGGAGGGAGTGGTAAGCGACAGTCACCCAACAACGTGAGGACCCCCGATGTTGATGCCACAACCCTGTTCGCAATACGATGTTGCTCTTATGCCGGAGACCCTCAACGAGGACGAGATCCTCAGGATCTACGCCCGAGTAGTCCTTGACTTCGCCGAGTCGGAGGACCCCGTCAGACCGTCCGGCCTGCGTAGCCCCGACCTGCTTGCGTCCGCCGTAGGGCGGCAGCACACCGGGATGGGCAGTCAAATGAAATACCCTACCGCGCACGAGAACGCGGCGACGCTCCTCTACGGTATCTGTCACGATCACCCGTTTGTGAACGGCAACAAGCGAACAGCCCTTGTCTCAATGATCGCGCATCTCGACAAGAACCGTCTGACACTCGTGAATGTGGGGAAGGATGAGTTGTTCGAGATGATCCTCGCGGTCGCGACACATACCTTTGTGGCGCGGGGTAGCCGCACACGACCTCACCGTGATCCAGACAACGAAGTTGCAGAGATTGCTGAGTGGATCAAGGATCGGCTGTACCGGATGCAGAGAGGAGAACGGCAGATCACCTATCGTCAGCTCCGCCGTATCTTGAGTTCCCACGGCTTCGCTCTGGAGAATCCAGATGGAAACTACATCGACGTGGTGAAGATCGAGCAAGTTACTGAGCGGAAGCTGTTCTCCACGAAGTTCACCACGGTACGCAAGAGGATCGGGAACATCGCGTATCCGGGGGAAAATCGCATACTCGGGTTGTCCCTACTCAAGCATGTGCGCCGCCTCTGCGCGCTCACAGAGGCCGACGGCTTCGACTCTCCGGGCTTCTATGCTCCTGGCGACGACGAGAACATCATCGACGGCTTCATCACCGAGTATCGAACCGTCCTTCGGCGGCTTGCCAGACGATGAAGCGGTTAACATAGGTAGCCGGCGCCTAACCTCGCGCCCGTCCCCGTCGTCTCACCCTGAAACGCTCCCCTGGCCCACCGCTGGCCCGCCTGCGGGCGATCAGCGGGGACAACCAGCGGGGTGCTTCAGGGGGCGAGGGAGTGACCGACGCCTGTGCTATCATCCCGTGGTGCTATCCAGAGCGACGTTCGTGCGCGCGGTGTGGGCGTGCGTTCTTCTCTCGCTTCCTCTACTCCTTTTTGCTGTTCCGGCCAACGGGCAGCCGCGCTCATTCAAGTGCAAGGAACCACTCCCTGAGTTCACTCTCGGCCAAAAGTCCAACCCGTCCGACGAGCAACTCGCGCAGCTATGCGCCTGCATCTGGTCGAAGCTTCCCGAAAAAGGTTGGGAGCGCAGGGTCTCCGCTCAGATTAGAAACGGCGAGGACGCCGGCTGGCGCACGCAGGGCTTCATCCCTCGCTTTGGCGCAGCCATAGACGCCTGCGGCGGTCGCAACCTCTGAAGAACAGCAGTCAGTAGTTCCGCATCCCTCCAATCACGCCAAGCTGCCGCGGGCGGCAGCGCGCCGATCCGCCTTCGTGAGGAGATGAAGTCCCCATACCCGCAGTCCGAAGGTCAACAACAGAAGTACGGCCAGTTGAAGGAGTATGAACCACTCCGCGTGAAGTAACGAGGCGAGCGCCGCCACCGGGACGACTCCAACCCCAGCCATGAACAACCCGACGAACAGTCCTACCCATCCCCACATCGCGTAGGCGAGCAGGAAGCTCCAAGTCCACAGACAGGCCCCGAAGATGTAAGACGCGATGACCATGCCGCTTCCAGCGGTCTTCGGTATCGCCGAGAAGATCGCGTTCGGCAACAAGACGAAGATCACGACGGCAAGTGTCAGCCCGCTGATCGAGACGAGAATCGGGTAGAGCATCTCGCTGACCCAAAGACCACCCCGGATGAACACGAACGCGAGAAGCCCCATCAGCACCATGAAACCAACCGCGAGGACGATTCCGCCGACTGCCTGAAAGGCGTTCTTGATACCCGACATGGCGGTCTCCTTGCTGCGCCCGATTGGCCTCGGGCGGTTTAGCCTTTGGACTCCCGCAAACGCGGGCGATGGCGCTCCTCGTTCCAGACCTTCCAGCATGAATCGTGGAATCGGTAAACCCCGCCTGTGCCGTAGTCGTACGCTTGCGCCAGACTCGCTTCGTCCGCGTCGATCATCTCCTCACAGCCATCACACTGCTTCCCCGGCCCCACACCAATCCGAATCGTCTCGCGTCCCTGTAGCTCGCCAGAGGGAGGATTCGGGAGCGACCTCGGGAAGATTGACGACTTCAGCTTCTCGATGATGCGGTTCCGCGCGATGTCTGGCGCTGGAGTGGTCATCACAACACCCTCCTCATTTCAACTTGAGCCCTGCGTACCCCACCTTCGCCATTGCCGCTGCCAGCACCTTGAGCGGCACGCCCAACCCGTACGTGCGGCCGACGTTGCCGTTACTGTGTCCGGTCAGCGCGTGGCGATGCTCCTCCTCCATGACCGCTCGCGCAGCATCAACGAACCCATGGCGCAGGGAGTGGAACGTCTTCCGCGAGTCCGTGACGCCGACGCTGCGGGCAAAGTAGCGATAGCGCTTCCCCCACAACCGGGAGAGAGTGCCGTGACGATCCGGCTTCAACTCCGGGAAGAGTCGCGCGTGACCGCCTGTGCGCTGCTGCTGCACGAAGTCCAGGAAGCCCAGGCGTACGAGTTCCGGGTGAAGGGGCACACGCCGCTCGGAACCCCGATTCTTCACGCGCCGGCCGTCTCCACCGCGAATGTGGATGTACGGTACTCCATCATCCTCCTTCACGTCCTCGGTACGAAGCTGCCCAATCTCTTCCAGACGAGCGCCGGTCCAGAGACCCAGCAACGGGAGCCAACGATCCGCGCCCTTCTTCTCGCCGATGGACGCGAACAGCTTCCGAAGGTCATCTGCCTCGTACGGCAGGCGTCGCGTCTGCTCGCTGTGTCCTCCGTTCGCTCTGGCGTGGCTGATGCCGGTTCCGGGGTTCGTCTCCAGGTAGCCCTGAGCGACCGCCCACGAGAGCACCGAGCGCAGCGCGTTCAGTTGCTTCTGGATCGACGCCGGGGAGAGCTTCACTGGCTGGCCGTCAGACCCGACTCCACGTCGCCGCGCGGGCATCTTCAGGAGAGCTTCCTTGAAAGCCCTCACGTTCGCCTTCGTGATGCTCTTGACGGGCAGATCAGCGCCCGCCACGGTCTCGAACCTCCGTCGGGCGGTGTTCCACTCGTCCCACGTCTTGGCCGGAGGCTGTCGCTCCTCGCGCCAGCGGTCGAACACGATGGAGAGGGGCGGATTGTCCTCTACGGTCACGTCTTCAGCCCGTCCATCGAGTCTCTTCAGCAACGCCTGGAGGATCGCGCGCTGTGTCCCTACGTCCTGGTCCCTCGCAGAGCGAGGCTGCCCCTCGGCGTTCTTCAGCTTCTCTAGCGCGGCGGTCACGTGGTGGTACTCCGCTTCCTCGTCACCACCCGATCCGGTTTCGTCATCTTCGTCAGGCGGCGTAGCTTCGATGCGCGGTCGGCGGAGTCGATCTTCCGCGTCTTCCTGAAGCGCCTTGTACAAGGCGCTGCGGATCGGCTGGAGCGCCTTGTAGTCGCGCACGGCGGGATTCTTCAGTGCAGCTTCCGCTTCAGCGAAGAGACGATCAACTTCCGCCTTCGCAGCTGGCAAGCGACGCAAGGCGGCTTCCCGATCCGACGTGCCGAACGAGCGGATGACCTGATACGTCTTGAGGATGGAGCGGAGGCGCCGGGGGACCATGCGCCGGTACTTCCAGATACCGCCGCGCCGTTCGAGTCCCTTCACTCTGATCAGCATAAC
Organism: Acidobacteriota bacterium; assembly: GCA_045402695.1. GTDB lineage: Bacteria > Acidobacteriota > Polarisedimenticolia > JACPZX01 > DASXTC01 > JAWPNA01. Next base: position 2,848 of record JAWPNA010000331.1, on the reverse strand, counting down.
GTACCGCCTTACGTACTGGTAGGAGCGGCACGAAGGGGTCGAGATGCTGATGTATCACGTAGTTAGGCTGGGTTGGTGCCCCCGGGGTGACTCGAACACCCGGCACGCAGTTTAGGAAACTGCTGCTCTATCCACCTGAGCTACGGGGGCCCGCTTGAATCTTAAGGGTTTACGGTGCGCGCGTCTACCCGAACGCGCTTCGGTCGTTGAGGAGTCGTTGAAGGGTGCGGTCACGAAGGACGAGGGGGTCTGCTCGGTGGAGTCACCCCGGCCCGGCGCCACTCTGCAAGTCTTCTCATCCTTCTTGCGGATGCCCTTCTTTCCGAGGCCACAAGCCTTCTTTCACGCGCACGCATCCAATCCAAATACTCCTGATACTCCATGACGAAGTATTCGTCAGGGTACTGCTCGGGGGTCAGCGTTAGGCGCGAGAGAACGAACCGAACTGGCTTGAACAGGTCGGAGATGTTCATGTCCCCCTCATCGCCGTGGCGTTAAACCTTAGCGACGGCGCTTGGGAGAGTGCGCGATCCAAGTGAAACGCGAGGTCAGCAACCCGAGCGCGATGACGCCGAGGATGTGGAGGAACGCCAGCCGACCCAGGCGCAAGACCGGGAGCGCAAAACCGATCGCCGCGGTCGCGGTCGTGATGGCCGCTAGCGCGACGACGAGACGGGAGGCCAACTCCACCCACCGGATCCGGAAATCGAGCTTGTACAGGTCGGCCAGGTAGAGCACCAGGAGCGTCACGGTTGCGACGCTAGCCGCCTTAAGCCAGAGCGCTCCATCGGGATTCCAGTATCCAAGTTGCTGGGCGGATGCCACCGCCAGAACGATCACCATAAGATCCAAGGCGACCAGCGCCATGACGTGCGGCGAGAGGACGGTCCTGATCAGGGCCAACGCGATGTCGCGTATCCGCTCAACTATCCGCCTCATATCCGCCCACACCGCCGTGAATCTTAATGGCTTAGGGTGCGCGCGTCTACCCGAACCCGCTTCGGTCGTTGAGGGTATGTTGAGGGTGCCCTAGTCAACGCCGTGATAGTAGTTCCAGAAGCTCTCACGGAGCATCCTGTTGTTGGTCTGAAGCCGGACTACGCTGCGGGTCAGCCTTTCGCGCAGTCGGAAATAGCCATCTCCGTTGTGCTCTAGGTCGTACTCCATGGTGTTGTCGAAAAGTCGCTCCAACAGCTGCGCGGCAACGAGAGGCTCCTTCGTCACAATCGCTCCGACCGCGACACCAGTGCTCATTTCAATCAAACGGCTCAACGGATGAATGTCCCGGAACACTTTCATCCGTTGCTCACCTTTCTCAGTGGGGGGGCACAGAATGATGACCGGCTTGCCAAGACTCAGCGCCATGCTTACCTCTGAGTCCTTCCCGAAACTGTCCGATTCACCAGCAAAGTACAGCAGTGCCTTGGCGCACTTCACCATAAGGCACTCGATCAAGCCCTTGTCTTCGTGACAGTCGGCGGCACTTAGAGTAGGATCGAAATACCGAACAGCAAACCGCGCAAGCCCCTCGTGACGAAATATCACTTCACAGTCTCGGCTCATGTCCCGGAAATCTGAACGCCGCCGCATACTCGTCGCCACATAGACGTCCAGCTCGTTGACGATCGACAAATACAGTCTGGTGTTTTCGAGCGCCCTCATGCGTGCAGTGGTGAACCGCTTCGCGATCGCTCGAATCTTATCTTTGATCTGATCTTCGGTATCGACCGTGTCATCTGCAAATTCGTCTGCCGTGAACTCAAGCAACATCTGTGCTTGCGGATCCTTCTTGGCGAGCTGGCTGTCTTTGTCGAACAGTTTCTTGATCAACACACGACCGCCGCCATTCTCCCGGTACGCCTTTAGGAGCATCTCTTCGATCAGCAGGACGGTGCCATCGCCAATGGGCGAGTAAGCCTTGCACGCCATTTCCGCGATGAGGTAACGGTCATCCGCCGGAATCAGCTTGAAAGGCAGAACCCTTCCGCGGCTTCCCATACTGGCCGAGTCAAACCGCCTCATATCGAAGAATGCTTCCAGCTCTTCGAACGACTTCTCACGCAAGCCGCGGTAGGCCGATCGAATGTCACCGAAGCAAACCAGAGCGTCCATATAGAATCGGTGAACTCCCCAACGAAGCTGCTCAAGAGATGAGATCCCGCGTTGGTTCAGGCCAGGCACCGTCGTAAACACGCGGTCGGTGGCATAGAAGTGTCTGGCAGGTCGAGACAGGAAGTAGTACCGAAAGAACCCCTCCCCGAGGCCTGCCTCATGAGCGAAATGCAACAGTTGATTGAGATGGGTGAGAGTGACGGGATCCCGAGGCATGTTCAGAAGCCGCTCGATGACAATCGCGCCTTGCTCTGATTTTGCGAAGTCAGCCGAGCCACCAAAGGAGCCCGGGAAATAGAACTGCAGACTCGTGATTAGATCTTCCTGAGTCACCTGCTCACTCTCCTCTACTGCGGGCCCTCGGCCCGCACTAGTCGGTAGTGTTCATCGCGCTCAACAAAGGAGGGACCTATCTCTCTTCCCGCTACACGCAATTGTTACACCAGACGGGTAAAACTCCTATCAGATCTTCGTGATTCGGGCAGATTCCCGGCCGCTCGCCTGTCTGTGAATCGGCCTCTACTGCAGTACTTTACACCCTCCACCCTCACACGAAGCCTGAGACTAATTTGCTAAGCGCGTTAACCCCTGAACATCGTAAGTCCTCGCGAAGCCCCGACGGCGCGGTCGGGCATGACGGCGGCGCGGAGCAGGATCAGGCGGGGACGTCGCGAGGAAGCGTGACCGCGGCGGGATCGGCGAGGGCGGCGCGCGTGGCGGCAAGCAGATAGCGCTT
>JAWPNA010000267.1:0-2657 GCA_045402695.1 Acidobacteriota bacterium | reverse complement strand
AACCTCATCGAGGTCAATGCCAATTACAAGCAGTACGACCAGCGCAGTTAACAGGGTGCTGACAAACTACCGCAGGTCGCGTTGCGAGCGCCGCGGTGCCGGAGGTGAGGAGCAGCGACGACAGCGATGCGGGACATCGGTCCCCTGTGGGAGATGCCACTGCGACGAAGCGAGAGGCACCGCGCCGCCGCAACCCTACGGGCAGCAGGGGGTTGCGGCCGGATACTTCGTCGCTCGTCGTCGGCGATTACTGGAATCGCTCTCCTCCTCGCTCACTCTCAACGATGCCCTGCGGCCGCAGAACCCTGCTGCGCGGCCTACGGTAGTTTGTCACCACCCTGTTAGGGCCCCGGTACTCCCTACGGGTTCCGGGAGGCGGCCCATCCACGCAGCATCTGGCATAGAATCTGCGATCTGAGGAGTGTAACTCTCACGGAGGTGCAACGATGAAGCGGTCGAATGGTCTGTTCGCCCTGGGGGTTGGTGTCATCCTCGTCACGGCTTCAACCTGGTCGGGAGTCGCGGCCGATGCGCCCGCGCATGCCTACGTCGGGGCGAACAAATGCAAGGTCTGCCACAACTCCCCCGCCAAGGGGGCGCAATACACCAAGTGGACCGAGAGCAAGCACTCAAAGGCCTACACGACTCTGGGCACCGATGAGGCCAAGAAAGTGGGCTCGGCCAAGGGAATCGCAGATCCTCAGAAAGCACCCGAGTGCCTCAAGTGCCACGTCACGGGATACGGCGCTCCCGCGGACAAGCTCACCGACAAGTACAAGGCGGAAGATGGCGTCGGCTGCGAGTCGTGCCATGGCCCGGGCGGCGATTACTGGAAGCTGGATGTCATGAAGGATCACGCCAAAGCCGTGGCCGCCGGAATGATCGAGCCGAACGAGAAGACCTGCACCGGCTGCCATAACCCCGAGAACCCGACCCACAAGGGGTTCGACTTTGCGGCCTACAGCGCCAAGGTCGCCCATCCGAATCCACAGAAGGCGTCGAAGTGAGCCAATCAGGGACGCTGCCCAGGCGCAGCTTCCTCAACTGGTTCCTGGGGACGTCAGTGGGGGCGATGTGCGCCTCCATCCTCTACCCGGTGGCACGCTACATCTCCCCACCCGACGTCCCCGAAGCTGAAACCCTCAGCGCGGTGGCCGCCCGCGAGGGCGAGGTGAAGCCGAACGAGGGGAAGATCTTCCGGTTCGGCGGACGGCCGGCCCTGCTGGTCCGCACGGCGGAGGACGGGTACAAGGCTTTCACGGCCACGTGCACGCATCTGAACTGCACCGTCCAGTATCGCGGAGATCTCAAGCAGATCTGGTGTGCCTGCCATAACGGGTTCTACGACCTGACCGGCAAGAACGCCGGCGGCCCCCCGCCGCGCCCGCTGGAGGAGTACCAGGTGAACGTCGCCAATGGCGAGATCGTCGTCACGAGATCATGAGCACCGGCGAGTCCACCGGTCTGGGCCGGCTGTGCGCGTGGCTCGATGAGCGGACCGGCTATTCCGCGCTGATTGAGCTGGGTCGCCACAAGCAGGTCCCCCTTCACCGCCACTCCATCTGGTACTACTTGGGCGGGATGTCTCTCTTTCTGTTCACCATCCAGGTCTGCACCGGCATCCTGCTGCTTCTGTACTACAGGCCTTCCTCGGGCGAGGCTTTCGAGAGTGTCCAGTTCATCATGACGAAGGTCCCCTTCGGCTGGCTCATACGGTCGATTCACTCCTGGTCGGCCAACCTGCTGGTGTTCGTCCTGTTCGTCCACATGTTCAGCGTCTATTTCATGAAGGCATACCGCCCTCCCAGGGAGATCACGTGGGTGAGCGGGACGCTGGTGCTGTTCCTGATGCTGGCATTCGGATTCTCCGGATACCTGCTCCCCTGGAACACTCTGGCCTTCTTCGCGACGCAGGTCGGCACGCAGGTCGCGGGCGCCGTCCCCGTGGTCGGCGGCTTCACACTGCGGCTGCTGCGCGGAGGCGATCAGGTCACCGGAGGGACACTGACCCGGTTCTACGGAATGCACGTGGCGATACTGCCCGCACTGACCACGGTCGTCCTGGGGCTTCACCTGCTGCTCGTCCAGAAGCACGGGATGAGCGTGCCGCCCCAGGTTGAGTCGAAACGGTCCTTCCCCTTTCTGCCCAACTTTCTGCTGAGGGACTGCATCGGCTGGTGCATCGCCATCGGGGCGCTGGCGCTGCTGGCGGCCCTCTTCCCCTGGGAGCTGGGCACCAAGGCGGATCCGTTCGCCGCCGCGCCCGCGGGGATCAGGCCGGAGTGGTATTTCTGCTGGATGTTCCAGATGCTGAAGCTGCTCCCTTCGCACGTTCTCGGCGTGGAGGGAGAGCTGGTCGGAATCCTGGGAATCTCGGCCGCCGGCCTCCTCTGGGTGCTCGTTCCATTCCTGGACCGCTCGTCGCGGCCTGGTGATATCTGGAGCCGGGCCTTCACCGTTTTCGGCTGGTTGGCGGTCCTGGTGATCGCCGCCCTCACCGCGGTCGCGTACATGCCCCCGGGACGATGACATGCGCGCCGACGCCTTCTGCATGATTGTGCTCGCGCTCGCCGTCTCCTCGGCGCGGGGCGGGGGACCCCCCCCCCCCCCCGCCCCCCCCCGCCCCCCCGAAACCACATTCGTGGAAAGTGAATAAA
>JAWPNA010000314.1:0-3091 GCA_045402695.1 Acidobacteriota bacterium | reverse complement strand
TCGTCGAGAGCAGCCTGCGGGGCGCGGCGCTGTGGGACGAGGTCAAGGACCGGCTCGCGGACAGCGCCCTGGAGCTATCGGGCGGACAGCAGCAGCGGCTTTGCATCGCGCGCGCGATCGCGGCGGACCCCGAGGTGCTGCTGATGGACGAGCCGTGCTCCGCGCTCGACCCGATCGCCACCGCCAAGGTGGAGGAGTTGATCTTCTCCCTCCGAGGTGACTACACCGTGTTGATCGTGACGCACAACATGCAGCAGGCGGCGCGTGTGTCCGACTACACGGCCTTCATGTACCTGGGCAGGCTGGTGGAGTACGGCCCCACCAAGGTGATGTTCGTCAAGCCCGAACGGCGGCAAACCGAGGACTACATCACCGGCCGCTTCGGCTGACCTGACCCGCCCCGATCCTCCCCCCTGTCACGCGATCGATCGCCCGGTCGCGGGGGCGATGATGCGGAGCTGCCCCATCAGCTCCGCGAACTGCTCCGGATAGAGCGACTGCGCGCCGTCGGACAGCGCGTTCTCCGGACTGTTGTGCACTTCGATGAGCAGACCGTCGGCCCCCGCGGCGATCGCGGCGCGCGCCATCGGGGCGACCTTGTCCCGCAGCCCGGTGCCATGCGACGGGTCGGCCACGATCGGCAGGTGGCTGAGCTTGTGGATGATCGGGATGGCCGAGATGTCCATCGTGTTGCGCGTGTATCGCTCGAAGGTGCGGATGCCGCGCTCGCACAGCACCACGTTGTGGTTGCCGCCGCTCATGATGTACTCGGCCGACAGCAACCACTCCTCCAGCGTCGCCGACATTCCCCTCTTGAGCAGCACCGGCTTCCCGCTCCTGCCCAGCTCCTTCAGGAGGTTGAAGTTCTGCATGTTGCGGGCCCCCACCTGCAGAATGTCGAGGAAGCGCTCGGCCGTCTCGACCTGGCTCGCGTCCATCACCTCCGAGATTGCCAGCAGCCCCTGCTCGCCCGCGGCCTCCTTCAGGAGCTTGAGCCCCTCCTCCCCCAGTCCCTGGAAGGAATAGGGCGAGGTCCTGGGCTTGTACGCCCCCCCGCGCAGCACGCGCGCCCCGGCCCGCTTCACGGAGGCCGCGATCGCGCGGATCTGATCCGCGGACTCCACCGCGCAGGGACCGGCCATGACGACCACGTCCCTGCCCCCGATCGCCACCTCCCCCTTCGGGCCGGCCGTCACGATTGTCCCCTCGGGCTTGAAGACGCGTCCGGCGAGTTTGTACGGCTCCGTGACCCTGAGCACTTCGTGCACGCCGGGCAGGACCTGAAAGTCGCGTGGGTCGAGCAGGCTTGCTTCCTTGCCCACGGCTCCGATCACCGTGCGCGTGGCTCCGGTGGAGCGGTGCGCGTCGAAACCCTTGCGGGTCAGGATGTCGATGATCTTCTGGATCTGCTCCTCGCCGGCATTGGGCTCCATCACGATGACCATGGCTCTATCCTCCGCCTCCTGGCTCCTCACCCACCCCGCCGCTCTCCGGCTCGTTGGCAAGCCGCTCCATGCGCCGCGACTCGTCGAGGATTCGCTCGAACAGCCGCGTCAGCGCGCCCCCCGTGAGGGGCCCCGTGTTGGCGTCCACCACCTGGCGCACGATGGCTGCCTCGCGCTGCGGGTCATAGATCCTCTGCTGCATCCGCCGCTTGGCGGCGCCGATGGCCAGCGCGCAGCGCGAACGCTCGTTCAGCAGCTCCGTCAGCCTGCGATCCAGATCGTCGATGCGCCGGCGAAGTCTCAGAATCAGGTCTCTGTCTTCCGCGTCGCCCATGTCGCGCTCCGCCTTCACGTGCCGAAAAGCCGCCGCGCCGCCGCCTCGAGCCTCGCCTCCAGATCCGGCGCAGCGCCGCCAGATGCCCCCAGGCTGTTCGAGGAGATGACCGATTCCTCCACCACCAAGACCAGCGCGCTTCCCACCACCACTCCGTCGGCGGCGCTTCCTGCGGCCGCCACCTGCTCGGGACTGGAGATCCCGAACCCCACGGCCACCGGCAGCGACGCGGCCCGCCGCACCGCCGCGATCTCCGCCATGAGACCGGCGGGCAGAGCTTCCTGCGTCCCGGTGACTCCGGTGCGCGAGATGTAATAGATGAAGCCGCGCGCCTGGGCCGCCGCCATGGCGATACGCTGCACGCCGCTCGTGGGCGCAGCCATCAGGATCGGATCGATGCCGCGCGCGATGAGACAGGTGCGCAGCTTTCGGCCCTCCTCCAGAGGCAGGTCGCTGACCAGCACGCCGTCCACTCCCGATCGCTGGGCCCGCGCGGCGAACGCCTCCTCGCCCATGCGCAGGATCGGATTGTAGTAGGTGAACAGCACCAGGGCGGCGCCGATTCTGCGCCTGACCTCGGCCGCCAGCTCGAGGCTGCGCGCCAGGCCGACGCCGTGTGACAGCGCCCTCTGCGACGCGCGCTGGATAATGGGACCGTCCGCCAGCGGATCCGAGAACGGCACGCCCAGCTCGATGATGCCGGCTCCGGAGCGCGCCAGCGCCTCGCACAGCGGGGGGGTGTGCGCGGGCGACGGATCTCCCGCCGTGAGAAACGGGATGTAAGCGGGCCTGCCCGCCGCTTTCGCCGACGCGAAGGCGTCCGCGATGCGGCTCATGCCGGCAATGTCTCCATCGCGGCCGCCGTCTCCATGTCCTTGTCGCCCCTGCCGGACAGGTTCACGATCACAATGCCGTCTTTCGGTAGCGCCGCCGCGGCGCGCGCCGCGTGCGCCACGGCGTGCGCGCTCTCCAGCGCCGGGATGATCCCCTCCGTGCGGGCCAGAAGACGGAAGGCCTCGATCGCCTCTCGGTCGGATGCCGCAACATACGAGACGCGTCCCGTCTCCCGCAGGTGCGCATGCTCGGGCCCGATGGCCGGATAGTCGAGCCCCGCGGAAATCGAGTGGGTGGGCATGATGTTCCCCTCAACGTCCTGGAGCACGTATGTGAAGGTCCCGTGAAGCACCCCCGGCTCCCCGCCGGTGAACCGCGCGGCGTGATCGCCGGGTGATGACGATCGACCGCCCGCCTCGACCCCCACCATCTCCACCCCCGCGTCGCCGAGGAACGGATGAAACAGCCCGATCGAGTT
>JAWPNA010000135.1:0-5639 GCA_045402695.1 Acidobacteriota bacterium | reverse complement strand
AGGACGAGCTGGCCATGGTCGTCGGCCACGAGGTCGGCCACGTCACCGCCCGCCACGGCGCCGCGAGAATCTCCAAGATGTACGCCTTGCAGTACGGCAGCCTGGTGGGTGCCATCATCAGCCCGCGCACGTTCGCCAACTATAACGACCTGATCAACCTCGCCCTCGTCGTGGGACTCAGCAAGTACTCGCGCGAGCAGGAGAGCGAGGCGGACCATCTGGGTGTGAACTACGCGGCCGGAGCGGACTACCGCCCCGAATCGGGCGTCACCGTGATGAAGATCCTGAAGTGGCTGGAAGGCAAGGAGCCCAGCTCCCTCGAAAAGTGGTTTCTATCTCACCCGCCGGCCGACGAGCGGATCGCCGACATCCGGGATCAGGTCCACAAGATGGAGGCGAAGGACGCCGGCGTGAAGGACCGCGAGGTCAAGCGCGATTCCTACCTCAAGCAGATCGACGGTCTCATCGTCGGTCTCTACAACGGGTCGGAGATGGTCCTGAAGGACCGCTACTACAACAAGGAAGTGGCCGTGAGCTTGAGGGTGCCTTCCGGGTGGGAAGTGAACCTCGACCCGAACAGCGCCCTGGTTTCGATGAGTGAGAAGGGCACGGAGTACATCCAGATCGAGGCCGCTCCGATGCGCACCTCGGTGGAGGCCGACGACGTCCAGAAGAAGTTCGAGGAGACGCTGCGCCGCCGCGGCTGGTCCCGCACGTCTGCCCGCCAGGAGCGCACGGGGCAGGAGGTTGCGGCCAATCTGGCCATCTACAAGGGAAGCAACTCCAAGAGGGAGCCGATCGGCATCCTGTGCGCGTTCCTGGTGCGGGGGAAGCACGAATGGACCTTCACCGCGGTCACCGGCCTGGAGCGGTTCGAGAAGAAGAAAGCGGAGTACGAGGCCGAAGCGCTTGACATCTCCTTCCTGAGCGACGCGGAAGCGGGGGCTCTGCAGCCGCCACGCCTGAGAGTCCGCCCCGCGCCGGCCGGCGCCTCATGGGCCAGCCTGGCGCGGGAGCACCTCTCCGACGCCGGCGAGGCCGAGCGATTGGCTTTCTACAACGGGATGGATCCGAACGCCCCCATTGCTTCGGGGATGCTGGTCAAGATCCCCCCGAGCCTCGCCGTGCATCCATGAACGTGCGAAGGGTTGACTCGGGCCGGCGGGCCTGTTAGCGTACGCCGCCCCTTTTTTTCCATTTTCCACGGCGAATGCGGATAAACGGCGCTGGAACCTTCAACGCCGTCGCGTGTCTGATCAGGCAGATTTGGTCCGCGGCGGGAGGAGACTCGGCGGCATGAACGGCCGCCGTTGACATGCGTGGGGGCGTCCGGTAGACTTTGGCGCTTCTGCGGTGGTGGGGATCACAGCCTCCAGATCGCCGGTGGACCGATACCGGAGGATGTACGTGTCCATGAATCGTTCCCGCGGCGAAGCAGTGTCGGCGCCGCGGATTTCCCTCGTGGCCCTCTGCCTGCTCGCGGCGGCCTGCCTGTGCGACTGCGCGTGGTACAACTCGCGCCGCGCGATGAACCGCGGGGTGAACTTCTACAAGTCCAAGGAGTACGAGAAAGCCGCCGGCGCTTTCAAGCAGGCCATCAGCATCAATCCGGATTATGCCGAGGCGCATCTGGATCTGGGCCTCACATACATGTCCCTTTACGAGCCTGGCTCCGAGCATCCCAAGGATCTCGAGTACGCCTCCGGGGCCATCGAAGCCTTCAAGAAGTACATCCAGCTCACTCCCGATTCCGACAAGGCCAGAGAGTATCTGATCAATGTCTGCAAATCGGCCCGCCGGATGCAGGACGCAATCGACTTCTTCCTTCCCGACATCGAGAAGAACCCGCAGGATCTGAAAAAGGCCAGAATGATCGCCGTACTCTACCAGATGGGCGGCAACGCGGAGAAGGCCATCGAGTGGTACGCGAAGGTCGCGGAGCTCGATCCGTCAAACCCGGAGGCCCATTACTCGGTAGGCGTGGCCTGCTGGGCCCGCTCCTATAACTCGATCGATCTGGACTACGAGACGCGCATGAAGCTGATCGACACGGGCATCGCTTCAACGGAGCGGGCGCTCCAGCTACGCACCGACTACTACGAGGCGTTCAGCTACCTGAGCCTCCTGTACCGGGAGAGGGCGAAGTACGACATCAGTCCGGCTCAGTCGGTCATGTGGCGGCAGAAGGCGGACGAGCACCTCGCCAAGGCCATGGAACTGCGCAACAAGCAGCTTGCCGCTCAGGCGGCCGCCGCGGCCAAGGCCCAGGGCGACACCCCCGCGGCGCCGGCGAAGTCGGAAGGCAGATAGGGACGCAGGATCATGTTTGACACCTTGATGGATTCGACGCCGGGCAGGCACAAGAACTGGCTTAAGTCCGCCTACATGTCCACCAGCTCGATGGTGGTTCATGGTGTCATCCTGATCAGCTTGCTCACGGCCTCCTACCTGCACGTGGAGCCGCTTCCGGAACCGGCCATCAACGTACAGTTCGTCGGCGCGGCCCCGCCTCCGCCCCCTCCGCCTCCACCACCGCCGCCGCCGGCCGGAGCGACCAAGCCGAAGGTCGAGGAGATCAAGAAGCCCGAGATCATCCCAGAGGACATCCCCGAGGTGGTACAGCCGCAGGAGATCCCCAAGGAGATCCCGCAGGCCGAGGAGAACCCGGGCGAGGAGGGAGTCGAGGGCGGCGTGGAGGGCGGCGTGCCCGGAGGCGTTCCGGGAGGAGTGGTGGGCGGTGTCGTGGGTGGCGTGCTCGGAGGCGTGCTGGGCGGCGTGCCCGGGGGAGTGCTGGGCGGCTTGCCCGGAGAGGACCAGCCGATCTACCTCACGGGAGACGTCAGGCCGCCGCAGCGGACGGTCTTCGTGAAGCCCGACTACCCCGAGGTCGCCCGCAAGGCGCGCGCCGAAGGCAAGGTCATCCTGGAAATCGTCGTGAGCCGCAATGGCGAAGTCGAGGACGTCAAGCTGCTCAAGTCGAACCCGCTGTTCGACCAGGCGGCCATGGAGGCGGTCAAGAAGTGGAAGTACCAGCCCGCCCTGCAAGGCGGGCGGCCCGTGAAGGTGTACCTCACGGTCATCGTGGAGTTCAACCTCAAGTAAAGCGTGTGATCTGCGTCTAAGGAGTCAGAGATGGAAGGTGGGTTCAGTCTTTTGGAGATGTGGCACTCGATGGGAGTGCCCGCGAAGATGGTCGCCGGCGTCCTCTTCGTGATGTCGATCTGGTCGATCAGCGTGATGTTCGAGAAGTATCTCGGCTACCGCGCAGCGGTGAAGCAGTCGGTTGCTTTCCTCCCGCTCGTCATGAAACACATGAAGGCGAACAACCTGCAGGGCGCCATCGACGCCTCGAAGAAGTACCCCAAGTCGCACCTTGCCAAGGTGATCTCCGCGGGGCTGCAGGAGTTCCTCAACGAGAAGGAAGGCGGGGCGACGGTGGACGTGATTGAGGCGGTGAAGAGAGCCCTGGAGCGCGCCGTCGTTCTTACTAGCGCCGAGTTGAAGGCGAAGCTGGGAGGCCTGGGCACGATCGGCTCGACCGCTCCCTTCGTCGGGCTGTTCGGGACGGTTCTGGGGGTCATCACGGCGTTCCAGGGAATGGCCAAGGCCGGATCGGGCGGGCTGGGCGCGGTGTCGGCCGGTATCGCCGAGGCCCTGATCGAGACGGCGTTCGGCTTGTTCGTGGCGATCCCGGCGGTCATGGCCTACAACTACTTCCAGGGGCGGATCGATCGGTTCGAAGTCGAGATGTCGAACTCGGCGTCGGAGATCATTGATTTCTTCCTGAAACAGCGCCAGACGGCGGCGGCCCGGTAGGGCCGCGGGGGCGGAGGCAGTCACGATGGGGATGGCGGTCGGCGGCGGCAAGGGAAAGGTCAAGTCGGACATCAACGTCACGCCGCTGGTGGACGTGGTGCTGGTCCTGCTGATCATCTTCATGGTGGTCACGCCCATGCTGCAGAAAGGGCGCCCCGTGCTGCTCCCCAGCACGTCGAACCCCGCGGCGCTGCCGGAAGACGAAAACGAGATGCTGATCTCGGTGGCCTACAGCGGGCCGGGCAACCCGGCCAGCGTCTGGCTCGAGAGCAAGCAGATCAATCTGGCCGACCTCGAGACGCTCCTCAACGAAACGTACCAGCGCAACCCCAACAAGAGGATCATTTTGAAGGGGGACAAACGGCTCTTGTACGGCGAAGTGAAGGACGTCATGATGGTCGTGCACCGGGCGCAGTTCTCGGGTGTGGGGATCGTGGCGGAGAAGACAGGAATTCCCGGGACGTAGTGTCCTGAGTCACAGATTCGGCGAGCACGACGGGTTTCTGACCGAGGACAACAGGCCGGGAGGAGGGTACAAAGCATGGGAATGGCGGTCGGCGGCGGCAAAGGGAAGATCAACTCCGAGATCAACGTCACGCCGCTGGTGGACGTGGTGCTGGTGCTGCTAATCATCTTCATGGTCGTGACGCCGCTGCTGCAGCGCGGCTACGATCTCGATGTTCCGCAGTCGATCTCCACTCCGATTCCCGAGGAAATCCTACAGAAACAGATCGTGGTGATCTACACCAAGACCGGCGACTACTACGTCAACAAGGACAAGACCCCGCGAGAGCAGCTCGAGCCCAAGCTGACCGGCATCCTGGCGGGACAGAGCAAGAAGGTGGTCTTCCTCGCCGCGGCCAGAAACCTCATCTACGGCGACGTCGTGACGCTGATGGACCTCATCCGCACCGCGGGCGCGACATCCATCGGTCTCGTCACCGACGACAAGATCGCCGACGCGCCGCTGGGCGAGTCGGCTGTGTCCACACCGACCAGCCCGTCCGCGGCGATCGGCCAGTGAGGCCTCTGAGGCCCCTGAGGCCTACGAAGCGACGGGCTGGCGCAGCCGCCGAAGCCGATGTCGCCATTGGCAGACTGCCGGCGTTTTTCGAGACATCCACGTAATCCAGCAACGGCCGGCCGGCGTGAAGCCGGCTGAGGCCGGACGAATGCGCCGGGCCCCTCGGGTGCGGGGAAGGGAGCACGGGCCGTGAGTTTGCACTCCCCGCCTGACCGGCCAGTCCGGGTGGGAAGAGATCACCATGACGCAGTACCTCATTCTGATCTTCGGTGTGGGTTTGGGCGCCCTGCTGTTCGCCGGGTACCTGGCGCGACAGGTCCTGAGCGCCGACCGTGGCAACAAGGCGATGCAAGAGATCGCGGCGGCGATCCAGGAGGGCGCCGAGGCGTTCCTCAGACGCCAGTATCGCACCATCGGACTGCTCAGCCTGGCCGTAGCGGCCGTCATCCTCGTCGTGTACGGCTTCAGCAAGGGGTGGGAGGAAGGGACCCGCACGACCCTGGCCTTCCTGCTGGGAGCAGCCTGCTCGGCAGTGTCGGGCTACATCGGGATGTTCGTCTCGATCCGCGCGAACCTTCGCTGCGCCGCGGCCGCGGGGACGAGCGTGAGCCGCGCTCTGACCCTCGCGATGCGGGGCGGCGCGGTGTCGGGCCTCACCGTCGTGGCGCTCAGCCTGATCGGCGTGGGCGGTCTGTTCGTTGCGTTCGGGGGAACGGGCGACGCGCGGTTGATCCCGCTCAAGATCGTCGGCTTCGGCTTCGGCGCCTCCTTCGTGGCGTTGTTCGCCCAGCTCGGCGGC
>JAWPNA010000187.1:0-10460 GCA_045402695.1 Acidobacteriota bacterium | reverse complement strand
GACAGCCATCATCAACGGAAAGAGGATGCACAAGACCGTCGGGTTCGACGTCACCACCTGTGGCTTCAACCCGAGCATCGTTGTCAACTTCTAGACGGCACAAGGGGGCGGGGGGGCTTTCCTCCCGCCCCAACTCCCCCCTGAAACCCTTTGCCGGTGCAGCTCTTCAGCAGTACACTCGCCGCAGCGATCCGGCGTTCATCATCTCCATCACCTTGGCTGGAGTGACTCCTTGCGGAGAACGGTCCTTCGTGCAGCCTTGGCGCTCGCGGCACCCGTTCTACTGAGAGGAGCGGAGCTTCAGCACGCCGCGCTGAGCTTCATCGATCGACTGCAGATCCAGGAGGCGATCGAGCGTGTCTACTACGCTCATCAGGCCGGGGTCACCCTGCCGTTTCATGAGGCCGTGCCTTCCGAAGCGATCGAGAAGAAAGTCGTCACCTCCTTGAAGCAGTCGGCCGCTCTCGAACGGTTCTGGGGGACGGCCATCAGCGACGATGCCCTGCACGCCGAGCTCGAGCGGATAGCAGCCGACACTCGCCTCCCGGATCGACTTGCCGAGATCTACGCGGTTCTGGGGGAGGACCCCTTGCGCGCCGAGGAAGGGCTGGCACGTCCCGTCCTCGTGGACCGTCTGGCGCGAAGCTTCTTCGCGTCGGACGAGCGGATCCATGGGTCGGTCCGCCGGGACGCCCTGCGGCTTCGGGAGGACCTGGTTTCCGGTGTGATCGATTATCGCTCCGCGAACCCGCTGCGTACCGTGACACGCATTGTGCGCGGGGTCGCCGGGGCTGATGGACCGGCATCTCCGGCCCGCATCACCGTCGGGCCCGAGCAGTTCAAGAGCCGGAGAGAACGAGCCCCAGGGCGAGCCGGCGAGGTGGGGCCGGTCGAAGAGGAGCGTGACGCTTTCGTCGTGCGCGTCGTGCTGTCCGAAGGAACGGGCTGGTTCCATCTCGCGACGTACCGTCTGGCAAAGACGACCTGGGACTCCTGGTGGGAGCAGGTCGCGCAAGATCTCGATGAGGGCAGCGTCGGGACTGTCGTGCACCAGCACGCCCCGCAGGCCCGACTGCCCGCCCCCGGCGAGGGGACGGCGCCTCGCCGCGGAGTCATGAAGGACTCGGCCGGCGGCCTCGAGGAATCCACCACGACGGCGACCTGCCTTCCCGACGACACCTGGGACAACGCGACGCTGGACGACCTGCCGGAACCGCGTTTCAATCACACCGCGGTCTGGACAGGGACCCAGATGATCGTGTGGGGGGGGTTCGGCGGCGCCTACCTCAATGGAGGCGGGAGGTACGACCCGCTGACCGACACCTGGAGCCCGATGTCGAGGGTGAACGCGCCCACGCCCCGCAGCCTGCACACGGCTGTCTGGACCGGAAGCGTCATGATCGTGTGGGGCGGGTCGGACGACTCCGTCTTCTACAACACCGGGGCGCGCTACAACCCGACGACTGACACCTGGTCGTCCATGGCCACCAACAAGGCCCCCTCCGGAAGGAACGCTCATACAGCCGTCTGGACCGGCACCGTCATGGTCGTGTGGGGCGGCTACGGCGGCTCGGCTGTGAATACGGGAGCACGCTACAACCCCTCGTCCAACTCCTGGTCGGCCACCACGACGACCAGCGCCCCTGCGGCGCGCTACAACCACACGGCCGTGTGGAACGGCAACGTCATGATCGTGTGGGGGGGCTTCGGAGCGGCGGGCCTCAACACGGGATCGCGGTACAACCCCAGCGCGGACACATGGCAGGCGACGTCCACCACCAACGCGCCGGCGGCCCGATACCTGCACACGGCCCTCATGGCTGGAACCACGATGATCGCGTGGGGTGGAACCGACGGCACCTCGTCGCTCAACACCGGCGGCCTTTACGATCCCACCGCGAACACCTGGTCCGCCACGTCAACGGCCGGCGCGCCGGCGGGTCGGTCCGACCACACCGCGGCCTGGGGCGCCGGCCGCATGGTCGTCTGGGGCGGGACCGACGGCGCCTCGTCGCTCAACACCGGCGGCCGGTACGACCCCGCCGCGAACCAGTGGTTTCAGACCTCGATGACGAACGCCCCCTCACCTCGAAGCGATCACACGGCTCTCTGGGCAGGCAGCCTCATGGTCGCCTGGGGCGGCTCCGCGGGCTCGTCGAGCGGCCTCGGCACGGGCGGGCGATACGACCCGCAGACCGACCAGTGGACGCCGACGAGATCGACCGCCTCCCCGTCGCGACGCTTTGGCCACACGGGGACGTGGACAGGCAATGTGATGATCATCTGGGGCGGGACCGATGGAACGTCGGTGCTCAACACCGGCGGCCGCTACGATCCTCTGGTGGATTCGTGGTTCCCCACCGCGACGGCGGGAGCGCCCTCGGCCCGCTCTGGGCAGACGGCGGTGTGGACCGGCAGCGTGATGGTGGTCTGGGGCGGCGGCAGCTTCGCTCCGTTCAACACGGGGGCCCGGTACAATCCAGGCACCGACACGTGGTCCGCGATGACCACGATGGACGCTCCGGCGGGCCGCTCGGATCACACGGCGGTGTGGACAGGAAGCGTGATGATCGTCTGGGGTGGCCAGGCGGTCACTCCGCTCAACACGGGCGGCCGCTACGATCCCGTCCTCAACACCTGGGCGACCACCTCCACCGCGAGCGCCCCGGCCGCCCGCTACCTGCACACGGCGGTGTGGGCCGGCAGCGTCATGGTGGTCTGGGGCGGGTACGCCGGCGCCGCCCTCAACACGGGGGGGCGCTACGATCCCGTGATGGACCTCTGGTCCAACGTCTCCACGACCAGCCCTCCTGCTGCGCGATACAACCACACGGCGTCGTGGACCGGCAGTGTCATGGTGGTCTGGGGCGGATACGGCGGCGCCTATCTGAACTCGGGAGGGCGCTACGATCCCGCGATGAACTCCTGGTCCTCCACCTCGACCAACAGCGCGCCGTCCGCCCGCTATCTCCATACGGTGGTCTGGACCGGCGCGGTCATGCTGGTCTGGGGAGGGCAGGACGCCGCGGGCGAGGTCAGCACGGGAGGGCGCTACAACCCAACGGCCAACAGTTGGGCCTCGATGACGACGACTGGCGTCCCGGCGCCGCGCTACGGGCATGAAGCGGTATGGACCGGGAGTTTCATGATTGTCTGGGGAGGCCAGGACGCCCAATCGGTCCTGGGCACGGGAGGGCGCTACGCCTTCGCCCAATCGGTTGACAACGACCTCGACGGTCTGTCCGAGTGCCTGGGGGACTGCAATGATGGGAATCCCGCGATCTGGGGGACGCCGGGGGAGGCGAGCGACCTGATCCTCTCGCACACGGGAAGTCTGGCCGGTTCCACGACGCTGAGCTGGGCCGCTCCCGCGGCTGGCGGGACGGCCGCATCGATGCGCTACGACGTGCTTCGATCGGCCTCGAAGTCGAATTTCACGTCGGGAGCCATGTGTCTCGAATCGGATGATGGCCCCGACACGACCTCCACCGACCCGGCGAACCCGCCAACTGCCGGAGTCTTCTTCTACCTGGTCCGTGCCGAGAACTCCTGCCCCGACGGCGAGGGAGTCCTGGGTTTCAATTCAGCGGGGAGTCTGACCAGCGGCAGGCTGTGCCCCTGAAGCCGCGCGCGGAGCATTCCAGATCCGTGAGCTGGAAACAAATCAGGGCCGCCGATCTCCCCGCCGGAGCCGCTCCGCCTACTTGAGCTTGAACTCCACGGTGGCCGTGAGGTAGACCTTTACGGGCTTTCCTTCCTTGAGCGCCGGCTTGTACTTCCACTGCCGGACCGCCAGGAGAGCCGCATCATCGAACACCGAGTTCGGCGTCAGCACTCGATCGCCCTCCACGTCGCCCGCGCTGTTGACGATGATCTCGAGGATCACCTTGCCTTCCAGCTCGTCCTTCTTCGCTTGCTCAGGATATTCCGGTCGGATGAAGACGGTGCGCTCGGGGGGCTTGATGCCGGGCGTCAGGTAAACCGGAAGCAGCTCCGCGGGCTGTCCCTTCAGATTGAACTCCACGACGACCGTCTGGTACACCTTGACTGACTTGCCGTCCTGCAGTGCCGGCCTGTACTTCCATTGCCTGACGGCCTTCACGGCTTCCTCGTCAAAGGCGGGGTTCGACCTGATGATCACCACGTCCTCGACAGCTCCGGTCCGGCCCACCACGATCTGGAGACCAACCCTGCCCTCGATCGCCGCTCTCTTGAGATCCTCCGGGTACGCCGGCTCGACGAAGAACGTCCGTTCGGGAGGTTTGATCTCGGGGCTCAGGTAGATGGGGTCATCCTCCGCTGAGCGGGTCGCGCCGGTGCCGCCGGCCAGCAACAGGCCAAGAGCGCAGGCGAGGATGGAGAGCTTCCAGAAGAGAGCGCTCCAATGGGGGGGATCAGCAGGTGCCTGTCTCATGTCTCACTCCTTCCGTCCATCGGTCGTCAAGATGCGAGCTTCACACAGCAGTCGCACCGATTCTCATGCAACCGTGGATCGGAAAACAAGTGGGCATGCGGGGCGCTGTTTATTCGTGCAGTATGGCGGGGCCGAAGGGCCCACCCGGCAGGCTCAGCGCGCCTCCGGCTCCATGTTCACATCCACCTCGACCTCATGTCCTTCCCGTAGCAACGTGAGGCGAAGCGGCGTAGCGCGCAGAGCCATGGCGGCATCTCCAGGTTTCATGGGCGCGACGGGCTGGCCGTTGATCTTCACCACCGCGTCGCCGGCCCGAAGTCCGGCCTTCTCCGCCCGCGAGCCAGGAGCCACCCCCTCGATCGGCATCCGGCCGTCCTGCACGGTCGCGGACAGAAGGCCCAACCGCGGACGGTTCGAGGGCGTGATCGGCCGGCCGTCCGACACCAGCCGCACGCGCTGGTTCTTCCGGTCGATGGTGACCACGAGAGCCCGCAGCAGATCGGTGCCCAGGTTCGCGCCGACCGAGTCCATGAAGTGCAGCGTGGGGTTCTCGATCCGGAGGCCGCCCAGGTGGACCTCCCCCCGCAGGTCGGCGGAGAGGATCGGGTACTGTCGATTCACGGTGTGGGCGCGCCCGACCTCGACCGGCTCGCCGGCCAGCGGCAGTTGCTTCGCAAGATGCGGAGGCAGCGACAGGAAGCCGGTCGAGCCGGTGTCCAGGCGCGCCATCAGATGCTTGCCGGCCACGTCGATCTCGATCGAAGGGACGTTGTGAGTCATCGGGGCGTTGAGCACGGTGACACCGTCGGGCTCCGGGAGATCGCCCAGCGTCAGCCGCAGACGGCCGGCAGGGTAATCGAAGGTCACGAGCATCCCCCCGAACAGCCCGACCCCTACCACACCCCGGGGCCGATCCGGTCCGGAATACATCGGCTGGTCCCTGCTCAGCGCCTCCACCCCTTCGTAGGTGAGGCTTCCCACGTCCACGCGGTCCACGTACACTTTGTCGACGGTGAGCGCGTGGGGATTGCTCGGGTCTCCGACCTTGTCCTTGCCCTCCGGCGGGAGGCGCAGCTCGGCGGCCAAGTCGGAGTCCACGATGAGGTAGGGCCCTGCCCCGCTGTCCAGAAGGAACCAGTAGGGTCCGGTCCCGTTGAGCTTCACTTCGATGGCTGGTTTCTGCCACCGGAGATCCATGAGGACGTCGGCGGTGGGCTCGGTCGCCGCCGGGGCGGCGGCGATCAGGCAGCCTGCGGCGAGGATCAGCGTGAGCATGTGTCACCTCCGCTCACGTGAACGTCGCCGGCAGGCCGGCGGTTTCAGGAATGCGACCGGTTTTCTCGGAGTCTTGACGGGGCGCTCGGATGCGCGTATGTAAAGAGGAGCGAATTCGCGCAACCGATGGAGGGACACCGATGAAACGAGAGATCTCCTGGATCGCGAAGGTGATCGCCGTGGCGCTGGTTGCCATGGCGGGGGCGGCGGTCATCACGGCGCTGAGCGCGCCGGAGCGGCCGATGGCGAAGACCTGGCTCGGCGAGGCGGCGGCCGGCGCAGTGGGCCCCGGCATCGAGCACGCAGTGCAGCGGGGCCGGCAGGAGGACCTCATCGAGCCCGCGGCGATATGCCGGCTCCTCCCCGAGTGCTGGAAGAACTCGGACTGCGACGAACCGTGCGGAGTGGGGTTGGGCAAGTGCGTGCACAGCAACTGCCCGGTGCGCATCTGCCGTTGCCGTTGACGCGGCGTCGTCACAGGTCGTCGATTTGCCTGACTTCGACGCGCCCCCCGTAGAGCAGATGCGGGCAGTCTCGGGCGAGCGTCATGGCCTGGTCGTAGCTGTCCGCTCCGACGATGAAGTAGCCACCCAGAGTCTCGGGCGAGGAAGGCCCCGACGCCACGACCGGCCCGCCGCGCGCTGGGTCGCTTCTCAGATTGTCGCCTCCATCCTTCAGCTTTTCGCCCTCCACGGCGTGGCCTGCCGCGCGTAGCTGCGCGGCCCAGCGCCGGTACTCGTCAATGCGCGCAGGAAGCTCCTGTTCGGCTGGGACCTGGTACTCCGATCCCTCGTACAGGAATAGCGCGAACCGCGCGTGCGCCGCGCCCCCCTCGGTGAGACGCTCAGGGGCAGCCGCGCGGCTGCCGACGGCCACGCCGGCGGCGAACAAGGCCAAGCCCGCGGCCAGGCCGGCGGCGACCTTGCCGTACAGGATCGGGCTGGAACCCCGCGTGACGCGCAGCAGGCCGCGGCCGCGCAGTTTCGCCACGACGCGGTCCTCGAGATGCTCAGGTGGATCTGGACAGCCACGCAGCGACGCGAGGGCCTCGGCCTCGGCACGACTCAGATCGTCTTGCTCCCCGTGGTTCAGGGGGATCATGTCGCCTCCTTTCTTGCAGGCTCCGTGAAGACGTCTCCCGGCAGGACGGACAGCCCGTTGTCCGTCAGGCGCTCCCGCACAGCGCGCCTGGCGCGAGAAAGCTGACTCTTGGACGTGCCCGCGCTGATCCCGAGCATCCCGGCGATCTCTTCGTGGCTGTACCCTTCCACGTCGTGCAGCACGAGGACCTCGCGGTAGCCGTCAGGCAGGCGGGCAATGGCGCGCTGCAGGTCAACCCGCGCCGGGCCGGTCTCGCCGCCCGCCATCGGGGTGTCGCTCGATGCGACGTCGCTGGGGGCCGCCGTGGCGGCGAGCGGCCCCGAGCGTATCGTCCGGATCATCTCCCGGCACCGGTTGATCGCGATGCCGGTCAGCCAGGTGCTCAGGCTGGAATCCCAGCGAAACGCCGGCAGCAGGCCGATGGCGCGCACCCAGACATCCTGGACCGCCTCCTCGGCGCCGACTTCGTCTCCTCGCAGCAGCCGGTACGAGACTCGGTAAAGCAGCGCCGCGTGCCGCCGGTAGAGGAGCCGGAACGCCTCCTCATCGCGGGAGAGAAGGAACGCCTCGACCAACGGTCTGTCCTGGTCAGCTTTTCCGCTCGTAGACGATCTCCTCGGTCCATTGTTCCTGACCCTTCTCGTACCAGGTCCACCGCGACGTGAAATGAGCCTCGTCGATGAAGCGAAAGACCGCCTTGTCCATGTGGCCGGTGTCTCTCGATGGCAGGTTGGTCCCGTCCAGAAAGACGAAGGTGACCAACCGGCCCCCTTCCTCATACTGCGCCGCCACCATCCGCGGCTGGTTGCCCGCGATGCAGTAATGGGTCAACATCAACCTGTCGCCATCGAGCTGGAACGTGGTGGCCATCGTCTGGCCCGGATGGGCCTCGAACGCCGACCTTTCCAGGACGACCGTGCCGTTGGCGATAACCTCCAGCTTGATCACTTCGTCCAGGCCCCGGCCGCCCCGGCCGCGCCATTCCCCCTCGAGCTTCTTGAGCATCTCGAAGGCGGCCGAAGCGCGGGCGATGTTCGCCGCCTTGTCGTGCTCCTGCCCCAGGACGGTGCCGGCGCCGCCAGCCTGGAGCAGGAGAATCATCATCGCCACCGCCGGCCTGCGGGCTGCACGCCCGATGAACCCTTTCCAGTCACTTCTCATGGTTGTCCGCCTCCGCCCCATGAGTGGCCGGCGGCCTGGAAAGGGTTGCACGAGGTGTCGTCTCACTTCTTCGCGTGGCAGACCGCCTCGACGTTGTTTCCATCCGGGTCGTGCGCGAACGCGGCGTAGTAGGTCGGAGCGTAGTTCGCGCGGATCCCCGGGGGGCCGTTGTCGCGGCCGCCCGCCTCCAGCGCCGCCGCGTGGAAGGCGTTGACGCCGGCCCGGCTCGGGCTGGCGAAGGCGATGTGCACGCTGGTCGAGGCGGGCTTCCCCTCGGAGATCCAGAGGGACGTGGTCTCGCCCGCGCCGAAGCCGGCGGTGTTCCCGTCGTACTCGCCCTGCAGCTTGCAGCCGAGTGGCGCGAGTGCCTTCTCGTAAAAGCGCTTGCTCTTCCTGTAGTCCTTCACCTTCAGGCTGACGTGATCGTACATGCGTTCCTCCTTCTGTTGATGGTGCCGGATAGTACCGCCCGTGAGGGGGGGGCCGCTTGCGCTTTCTTGCTCTTTTCCGATGGGCTCCGTTCGCCGGCCGGCGCGGTCAGGCGCCGTACCGTGAAGGAGGCACGCCGTGGGCCCGGCGGAAGGTTCGGGTGAAGTGGCTGAGGTTGTTGAAGCCGGTCGCGTAGCAGGTCTCGGTGACGCCGGCTCCCTCTTTCAGCCGTCGCGCCGCGCGAGCCAGCCGCGCCTGCAGCAGGTAGCGGTGCGGCGGTACCCCCACAAGCTCGCGAAATACACGGCTGAAATGAAACGGGCTCATGCCGACCTCACGGGCCGTCGCTTCGAGCGACAGAGGCTCGGCGAACCGTTCGGACAGCATCTCCCGCGCGGCATCGACCCGCCGCGCGTACCACGCGAGCTGACCGGCTCGGAAGAGTTTCGTGGCACACGGCGTGGCGCCCGGCGCGGCGTCGTCGAGCGCCCCATCTTCGAGTGCCACGAGCAGCTCACCCGCCAGCGTGATCGCGGCCATCGCCGCGTCACCGCCGCCCGCGGTCTCGACCAGACGGTGGCTTAGGTAGGCGAGCCGGTTCGTGAGCATCGCCACCGGGGCCGATCGGGTCCAGCGCCGGCCGATCGTTGTCTGCACGTCGTCAACCAGCGCGGGCGAGTACCGCACCGAGAGGCTCACGTCGTCGGGGCTGGAGCCTGAGTGGCTGCAGCGGTAGGAAAACCCAGGGTGCGTGACGAAGAGGAAGGTCGGCCCCATCCGCCAGCATCGTCTCCCTTGATGAAGCTCGAAATCGCCCCGTTCGATGAAGCTGACGGAATGGTGGGAGGCGACCTCCTCGGACGGGTCGCGATGGCGCGCATCAGGCGGGTGGTCGAAGCGGATGAGGCTGACGAGAGGGCCCTGATGAAGGGCCTGGCCGCGCATCATGAGCTCACGAACAGCCGCTGGTGGCTCCGCACGAGAGGCACTTGAGGCAGGTGCCGTTGCGGACCATGGTGAACTGGCCGCACTCGCCGCAGGGGTCGCCTTCGTACCCCTTGTAGCGGGCCTGGCGGATCAACTCGCGCTCGGGCGCGCCGGCCGCGGCGGGCAGGCCGAGGGAAACGGCGGCCGCCCGAGCGCGCGAATTGGGCAGCACAAGCGTGGGTGTTGGAGTCATGGAGATCATGCCGAGGCCGCCGGGCGTTGTTCCGATGGCTGCCGCGGTTGCCGTGGATGCGGTCATGGCGAGCGGCGACACCGGGGGGGGCGTGATTGCATGAATGGCCGGGGCCGGGGTGGCGACGGGGTCCGGCTGACCTGAATCGGGAGCGGTGCCGGGGGCCGGCTCCGGCGCCGCCGCCGGTTCGTTCACGAAGCCGACGTTCAGGTGCTTGGTGCGGGGCACCTTCATCCGGGTGGCTTCGGCGTCCCAGTCCACCACACGCTCGGTCACGAAGGTGCCGCTGTCCTCGTCGAACTCGGGCTCGGTGTCGGGCCGTCCGGTCGTGTCGGCGCGCAGGTCCTCATGGGTGACCTGTGCCAGGTCGGTGCGGCCGAGGTAGGTGATCGCGAGCTCGCGGAAGACGTAGTCGATCACCGAAGTGGTCATCTTGATGTGGGGATTACCGCGCACCATGCCGTTGGGCTCGAACCGGGTGAAGACGAAGGCGTCCACGAACTCGTCGAGCGGCACGCCGTGCTGCATGCCCAGCGAGATCGCGATGGCGAAGCAGTTCATGAGGCTGCGGAAGGCGGCGCCTTCCTTGTGCATGTCGAGGAAGATCTCGCCGAGCTGGCCGTCCTCATACTCGCCTGTCCTGAGGTACACCTTGTGGTGGCCGATGACGGCCTTCTGTGTGTACCCGCTGCGGCGATCGGGAAGCCTGCGCCGCTTGGCGATGTAACGGTGGATGATCCGTTCGGCGATTCTCATCTGGTCGGCCTTGGGCGGTGCTCCGTTGCCGCCGGCCGTTGTTCCAGTGGCGGGGGCCGCGGCCGCCAGGGCGGGTGGGGGGGGGGGGGGAGCCGCCCGTGCGGGGGTCTCGGGCCTGGGGGGGGGGGATGGGGGGGCGGCGGG
>JAWPNA010000161.1:0-9589 GCA_045402695.1 Acidobacteriota bacterium | reverse complement strand
GGTAGCTGCCCCGGCTCACCGGAAATCTCTCCTACGTGCGCTTCCCGCGCCCGCGAGCTCGGCCTTCCGCCTCGATGCCGCCCGAGGCGTCCTCCCCCCCGGGGGCTGAAGCCCCCTCGGCCTCTTGCCCGTAGTAGACGTAGTACGACGCTCGGTAGCCCCGTCCCGTGAGATCCACCTGGTTCAGCAGGGCGCCGAGAAGGCGGGCCTTCACGAGGCGCAGCTTCTCCGCGGCGCGCGCCACGTTGTCGCGCGGCGTCTGGGATGCCTGCACCACGAGGATGACCGCGTCCATGCGCGCGGCCATGATCGCCGCGTCGGCGACGTGCAGGATGGGAGGAGAATCGTAGATCACGTGGTCGTACGACCCATCAGCGCAGAGCCGCTGCGCCAGCGCCGTGAACTCGGCGGAGTCGAGCAGCTCGGCGGGGTTGGGAGGCGTGGGGCCGCTGGGCAGCAAAAACAGCCCCGGGCAGCCGGCGGGAATCGTCAGTGCCGCCACGTCATCGCCGCCGCTCAGCACGTTGGAGAGGCCGGCCTCGTTGCCCACTCCCAGGGCCTTGTGAAGCCGCGGACGGCGCAGATCCGCGTCCACCAGCAGCACCTTCCTGGAAAGTTGCGCCAGCGTGATGGCCAGGTTGAGCGCCGTGGCTGTCTTGCCCTCTCGAGGCTGCGAGCTGGTCACCAAAAGATTCTTCGGAGGCCGTCCAGGCGACGACACCAGCACGCCGGTGCGCACCTCGCGGAACGCCTCCGACACGTGCGAGCGCGCGTCGCGCAGCGCCGCCAGATCGATCTCGGGGCGCGACTCATCACCGTTGGCTGCCTTTCCGCGGACGACCCGCAATCGCCGCCCCGACTGGTCGTGCGCCGGAATCAGCCCCAGGCAGGGGATCCCCGCCGCCTTGGTGAGGTCCTCGGCGGTGTTGATCGAATCGTCCATGTAATCGAAGAAAAAGGCGAGACCCACTCCCAGCCCCAGCCCTCCGAGCAGGCTCAGGAGGAAGTTGAACAGCTTGCGGGGCGAAGAGGGGAATCTTGGCACCTCGGCTCGGTCGACGACCCTCACGTTAGTGATGCGTGTCTCGGCCATTCCGGCGGTGGCGCCCGTCTCGGACTGGCGCTTCATCATCGCCTCGAGGGTCTTGCGCCGGTTGTCGATCTCGATCTTGAGGTTGTTGTATTCGATGGTGCGCAGCCCGGCCTCCTGCGCCTCGGTCTTCTGGAGCCCCAGCGCCTCCCCGAGCGCCTGCTCTTCCTTGAGGGCCGCCTGGTACTGCTCGCGCGCGTCGCCCAGCATCCGTTTGTGCAGATCGGTGCGTTCGGCCTCCAGCCGGGACTTCACCTTGTCCATCTCGCTCTTGAGGCGCGCGAGCGCCGGCCACTCGGGCTTGAATCGCTTCGACATGCTGGCGTAGTCGCGCTCCAGCTCGGCGTGATTCGCGGCCAGGGTCTGCAACAGTTCGTTGTTCATCAGCTCGGGAATCGACTCGACAGGGAACTCTTTGAAGGCCGCGTAGCGGGCCTCCTTCTCGATGCGGGCGGTTTGCGCCTTCGTGTAGGCGATGTTCAGATCATTGAGTTTCTGTGTGGTGACGTTCTGCCGATCGTCGAGAGGGATGATCTCCTGCTGGCGCGCGTACTCCTGGAGCTGTCTCTCCTTCTCGGAGATCTCCCCGCGCAGCGTCTCGACCTGGCGGCTCATCGACTCGGTGGCCTGCTCGCTCGAGCTGTACGCGGCCTGCGCGTTGAACTGGATGTAGGCGTCGGCGATGGCGTTGGCGATCTGCGCGGACATCTGCGGGTCGGCGGAGACGAACGACACGTTCGCCAGGCGGCTGTTGCGGATCAGATCGACCTTCGTGGCGGCGCGCACCTTGTCGGCCAGCCGCAGCTCGACATCGTCGGGCGTGAGGTGAAGCTCCTCGCGCTTGGTGGGAGAGATCTCGAACAGCGAATGCTGCGCCAACTCCAGCTTGCGTACCACCGCCCTCGCCACCGTGCGGCTCTGGATCAGGCGTGACTGCGTCTCGTAGAAGTCGTCGCGGAAATCGGTGTAGCTGGTCATCACGTCCTGGAACGGCAGCACGTTGGGCCGGTACTTCTCGATCTGGAGCTGCACGGTCGTGGTATACAGGGGACGCACGAGGAACGACCCGAGCGTGACCAGGCCCGTCACCAGCAGCAGGCTGGAGTACACGATCCAGCGTCTCTTGAGAAGCACCTGCCAGTAGTCCAGGAGGTGCACCTGACGTTCTGTGATGCCGCTCATAGGGTCGGTCCTTCCCTCTAGAAGAATGTTTCAGGCACGACGACGACATCGCCGTCCTCGAGCACGATGTCGTCCGCCTTGCCTTTCCGGATCATGCGAAGGTTCACGGGGATCTGCCTCTGGCCGCCCGAGGTTGTCTTGCGCAGGATGTGCACGCCGCGCAGGTTCGCTCTCTCGGTCAGGCCGCCCGCGCGCGCCACGGCCTGGAGCAGCGTGATCGGACGGCTGAACCTGCCCTCGATCTGGCCCGGGCTCTTCACGGCGCCGTCCACGAACACGTAGATGGGCGTGTCCACGGGAACGTTGATTACGTCGCCCGGCGTCAGAGTCAGGTTCAGCTCCGGGTTGCCCTTGGTGACGAGATCCTCCAGGTTGAGCCCAAGTCGCTCGGTGTGCCCCGCCTCGGTCTTCCTCAGGATGAAGATGTCGGTGCCGGCCTCCTTGGTGAGCCCCCCGGCCTCGGAGATCATCTGCAGGATCGTTCGCGGCCCGATCATCTGGTACGGGCCCGGCTTGCTGACCGCGCCGAGCACCGACACCTGCCGGCTGCGGTGCTCCGTCACCCCGATGGTGACCTGCGGTTCGTGTACGAATCGCTCCTCCAGCAGATCGCGGATGCGCGACTCCAGCGCGGTCTTGGTCAGTCCGGATGCCTGCACGACGCCCAGCAGCGGCAGGCTGACGGTGCCGTCACCCAGCACGCGGGTGGTGGTCTTCAGCTCTGGAAGCTCGAAGACGTTGATCTCGAGAAGGTCCTCGGGGCCGATCAGAGCCTCGTCGGTGAGATCGGACGCCCGCTCGGAGGACAGGGGCCGCTGGCCGGCGACGCCGTCCTGCGGCAGGGATCCGATGGCGGTCACCACCTGCTCCACGGAAAGCTCGATGGTGATCTTCGCTCCCGATGAGGAGACCCTGGCTCTGGACCCGCGCGAGAGGGGCGCGGTGATCCGCAGGCCCGGGGGATCCAACGCGGGCGCGATGGCCAGGCCGGCCTCCTTGGCCGCGTCGGGCAGCAGCCCCTTGGCCGGCTCGGCCCCCGCGACGTCAATGATGATGCTGGGTGGGCTGGCGGCGGCGGTCTGGATGAAGGAGACGGGGGCATCGAAGTTCAATACGATCCGGCTTCCATCGACGGATCGCTGGATGGAGGTCAGGAGGAGCGCTGCCATGAGCAGAGAGTTCACGGGGTGTACTCCAGCAACGTGGTCACGGTCGTACGGTCGGTATCCTCCGCGGGGAACGTGGAGTCGCGATTCCACAGCTCGACAGCGAGGCCGATCTTCAGGGTGGGGCCCAGCCGGAAACGGAGCGCCGCCATGTCGCGGGTGATGTCGTCACGACGGTGCTTCTGATTGATCGCGAGAGGGTAGTCCACCTCATAGATGTGATGCCCCACCTCCGCGCTCAGCCTGCTGGTGAGGTAGTGCTCGTAGCCCAGACCCCAGTGCGTCTGGATGTAGTAGAGGTTTTCGCCGAGAACCGAGAATCCCGTGTCCCTCTGGAAGACCCCCCTGACCTCTCCCCGGCCCGCGAGACGGACCGACACACCGGTGTCGGCGATCAGCCCCGAGAAGCCGTCCACGGCGTCTTCATCCGGCGAGAGGTGCTTGTAGCCCACCTTCGCCGTGCCCCTCACGGAGCCGGCCGGATCGAACTCGATGCCGGCCATGGCGGTGGCGGCCGTGGAGTCGCGCTGCGGCACTGCGTTGTCGAAATCGATCCGGCCCCCGATCAAATCGAGAAGGAAGGTCGTGCGCGGCCGCACCTTCAGGCGCCCCTGGAGGCCGAGATTCGTCTCCGTGCGCTGGAGGGTGTCGTCGACCAGCTGACCTTGCTCGCGGATGCTCTCCTCCTCGTTGGGGTCGGTGCCGGCAGGCACATCCGCCCTGCCCGCGTCGTAGCCGTAGACGAGACGATGCACGTAGACGTCCGCTCCGGTCCTGGACGGCGGCCTGTAGGAGATGCCGATACGTCCCTGTGTCGTGGTGTTGCGGATCCTGAAATCGATCTCGGAGTTGGGACGCTCGCGAAACGAGTCCTGCTGGCCGTCGGCGTAGAGGATGAAGTCCTGCATGTATCCGTGCACCTTGGCCTTCAGGGTGTTGTTCACGTGATTGAGGTCCGATTCGCGGGCAAAGGCGACATAGTCGATCTCATCCCAGAACGCCACGGCCGCCTTGCGGCCCAAGGGGACCACAGCGCGCGCGCCGGGCCCCACCGTGATGGTGTAGTCACCGACTTTGTCGTCCTCGTCGAGCCGGACATTGCTGTCATACCCGAAATCCTTGACGGCCAGGAAAGGGGCGAGGTGGAACGGGCCGGCCTTCACCGTGTCCTTGAGCGACAGATCAGGGTCGGGATCCTCCGCGCAGAGACAGATTCCCGCGCCTGCCAGCAGGAATGCGGATTCGATGGCAGCGGCGGCCGCCACCCTCCGCAGGGCTCCAAGACCACGTGACGAGCCCCTTCGGAGAATCCGCGCCGACATGATCCCCTTCTCTGGGCCGATAGGCTCCCCCCGGGCAGGTGTGTTGACGAAGGGCTGGGAACACCGCGCGGCGCCGACCTTAAAACAAATGGATGCACTGGTTTGTAGCACAGGGGCGACCGTCAGTCAATCCGGCTCGCTCCCAGGCCAGATCGGCGGTGGGGCGGCGCGGCTCAGAAGAGGCGTTGGCCTGCTCGATTGATGAGTTGCGACGCATGAATCTACCGCGTTCCTGGCGACGGGTCACCTCATTCCTGCGGCCAAATGACGTTGATTGTTCGGCTTCTGGCCAACCTGGTGATCCTGGCCGTGCGGAGCGCGTGCCGCGGCCCCGGCCCGCGCACTTCCTGCGGAAGACCTGGCGGAACCCTACTCAGTGGATGACCGCGTCCCCGGCAGGGCTTTCGTCCTCTTCGTCCTCATTCTTCTCATCTCTCGAGGCGGGCTGGCCCGACCCTGGTGAGATCCTGACGAGGAGAATCCGCTTGGGCGCCGAGCCGGTCCCGGCGCCGACCTGCAAACCGCTTTGCGCCAGCCGGTCGAGATGGGACAGATTCTGGAGGATCGCCTCGACCCCATTGAGTATCTTCTGCCTGCCGTCCTCGATGCGGGTGAGGTGGTCGCCGATCTCGCGCAACCCGTCCACCATCACCTTGCAGTTGGCGCCGATCTCCACGTAGTCCTGAACCACCGACTCGAGCGCGGAGAGGAGATCCGCAAGCGTGCCCGGTGTCACTCCATCCACCTTGAGGCTGTCGATCAGCAACCTGAGCTTGGTCTGGAACGTGTCCACCGACTGCCGCTTGCGCTCCAGATCCGAAAGGCACGAATCGATCCGCTGTTTGATTTCCATGCGCCCCCCCGACTCCCGACAGGATCGCCCGGGTGATTCCTTCCGGCGGGACGGCCCTTCCGTCCGGCGACGGTTGATGCGCCTGTTGGAGTTTCACGTTTGCTTCTGGTCAGCGAGTCGCCTAAATGTACGGGAAGCCAATTGCTTGTCAAGGCGTTTCAATGGGAGACTCTTCGCCGTGCGCGGGTGCTCGCGGAGGCGGCTGCAGGTTGTGATTCTTCCGATGTGGCAGAGCCGGGCTAGAGCCTCCGGACGACCACGAGGGTGCGGTCGTCCATCTGACGCTCGCCCGCGGTGAACTGCGCCAGTTCGTCGAAGACGGCCTTCACGATCTCTCGCGCGGTGCGTCCCACGCTTTTCTTCAGGGTCGATTTGAGGCGCGCCAGGCCATACTCCTTCTCGCCCGTCGCCATGGCCTCGGTCACCCCGTCGGTGTACATGAGAACGTAATCACCCGGAGCCAGGATGGCGAAGCCCCGTTCGTACCGAGCCTGAGGGTTGGGCCCCAGCACCAGCCCGCCCAGCTTCAGCTCCGTGAATCCTCCCGCGTGCAGGTGGATGGCGGGTGGATGCCCCGCGTTGCAGTAGATGAAGTTCCCGTTCGATTCGACCTCGCCATAGAAAAGAGAGACGAAGCGCGAGCTGAGTCCGCTCTTGTGGATGACGCGATTGAGGCGCTCGATTGCGGAGATGATCTTGAGGTTCTCGGACATGCCCATGCGGATGCCCGTGATCACGTCGCGCGCCTGCAGCGCCGCGGGCAGCCCGTGCCCGGAGGCGTCGGCTATCGCCACTCCCAGCAGCCGACTCGACTGGAGAAGGTAGTCGAACAGATCTCCGCCGACGACGTCGGCCGGGCGTGACTCGCCGTAGATGTCGTAGCCGGCAAACTGGGGAGGTTCCCCGGGCAGGATGCTGAGCTGGATGTCCCGGGCCTCGTGGATGATGTCGCGCAGGTGCTGCTGGCGCAGCTTCATGTTGATGATGTGCCGCACGCCGTTGAGCGCGTAGAGGGTGTGCTCCTCGTCGATCGGGCCCTTGATCGTCAGTGAGATAATGTGCTGGTTGTCGTCGCCAACGCAGATGGCCGCGAACTTAGACACGCCGATCGCGCCCTCGATCGTTTCGTCGAAGCCGGGGTCGGTGCGGCGCATGATGAGGGTTCCGTCCCGCAGGAGGGTCTGGATCGGCCCGTAGGTGATCGGGATCCCGTAGCCGATGGGGGCTCCCCTCGATCTGCCGTGCCGGCGGCGCAGGACGTACTGGTCCCCATCATGCTCGTAGATCCGCCCTCCCACGAACCCGAGGTCCTGATGGAAGTTGTCCACGAGCGACTTGAGGCAGGCCGAGAGGGCCATCGCGGTGTCGTCCACGCGCTCGATCCGGTCGATCGTGCGCTCGAGCTTGCGGTAGAGCGCCTTGTAGTCGCTCGGCTCGCGCGTCGGGTGATCACCCCTGGATGGCGTAGTTTTGTGCCTCATCTTCTCTCCTGATTCATCGGAACGCTCACGGCAGAGAGGCGGCGGGCGTGCGGATACTGCTGAAATGGAGGCACAGCCTAGCATTGAGGGAGTGCCCAGTCCAACCCGCCTGAATCGCGCGGGGCAACTAACTTATAATGCGTGCCCGGAGGATGAACCTTCGGGAAGGGCGCCGCGTATCAAGCGGTCGGATGCCGGCGGGGAGGGAGCAGATGGCACGATCATCCTGGAGTGTCGCGGTCCTGGGGGCGGCGATTCCGTTGCTGGCCGCCTGCGGGGCGAGGTCCCCGATTCCCGAGGGGGCCGACCTGATTCCCGCCGACGCGACCTTTGCGGTCTCCGTGGACGTCCCCGCCATCTTCGAGAGCGCGCTGTACAAGAAGTACCAATCCCAAGAGAGCGTTTTCGGGCTCAACCGCCTCAACTTCTACCGATTCGCGCAGGCCGCCGGCATCGACCCGAGCAAGGATGTGCGACGGGTGCTGTTCATGGCGCGGGCGGAAGACCAGGGTCTGCAGGAGATGTCGGCGCTCGTGACCGGCACCTTCGATGGTCGCAAGGTCCATGACTTTCTGGCCGACCAGGGGATGCCGAGCCGGAAACAAGTCGATGTGGATATCTTCGAATTCGTCGTGATCGACGGGCGGTGCCGGTTCTGCCTCGCGGTGATCGATCAGACCACCGCGGCCTTCGGCGACGGCGAGACACTGCGCAAGATGATCGAGGTCAGGCAGGGAACGGCCCCTGGGATGACCGCATCCGCCGGCGCCGCGAGGCTGCTCTCCCGGGTCGGCCGCGACAAGGAGGCATGGGGAATCGTTCGCGCGGCCGACCTGAGGGGCGCCCTCGCGGGGGTGCTCAAGCAGCTCAGCACGGACAGCGGCGCGCTGGCCGGCCTCGGTCCGATCCAGGAGGTGGCATTCAGCCTCGACACCGCCGAGCCGATGCGCGTGCTCGTGGAAGTGACGGCGCAGTCGGACAAGGACGCGATGCTGGTGGCCGACGTGCTGAAAGGGGCCGAGGCCCTGGGCCGGCTCGCGCTGAAGGAGGCCCGTCCGGAGATGGCGCGTCTCATGTCCGACCTCGTCATCGAGGCCGACACCAGCATCGTGCGCGTAGCGGGATCGATCCCCACGTCCGACGTGGAGACGGTGGCGCGCACGCTGGGGATCAACTGGCTGTCGGGCCGCCTCGAGCCTTCAGTGCCAGAGGCGGTCGAACCATCTCCTTCAGCGCCTGAAACTTCTCGATGAGGCCGGCGAGGCGCACCGCTTCCTGACAGATGATGCTCACGGCCTTGCGGTTGGGGTCGTCCCGCGGCAGGTTGTTCATCATGAGCTGGGCGCGCGCCAACACCGTCGTAAGGGGTTGGGCCAGATCGTGCGCCGTTGATCGGGCCAGCCCGACGGCCTCGCGGAGGCGTTGGATCTCGGCGCGAGCCTCGGCCAGCCGCTTCGTCGCGATCGCCGCCTCGATCTCCTTCAGGACCTGATCCCGTTCGCGCCCGCTGATCCAGAGATCCGCCGGCACCTGGCTGCGTGACCCGGGTCCCTCCTCGCCGGCGAGGGCGAGCACCATCGGGCGCGTCGGGTCGGGGCCCGCCGGGAGTTCTTCGAGCGCCAATCCGAGCTGGCGAAGCGCCTCCTTTCCCAGGCCGGAGTCTGTCAGGTCCAGGACCACGACGTCGTAACCCGGCTCTTTCAAATGGGCCCGCAGATCCGCGACGCGTTTGACCGTCCGGACGTCGTACCCGGCCCCGGACAGCGCGTGCCCCAGGCTCTTGGCGGCGGTCCTGCTTTCGAACGTGAGGACTCGGGCGGGGGTCGGATCGTGAGAGGGCGCGAAGCCGTGTTCCGTTGTCACGAGGGCTCCGCAGGGTCTCGCAGGTCCACCAGCTCGATGCCGAGCCGCCCGGCCACCTCGAGGCTTCTCTGGTCCCGGTAGAATTCGCCATAGTAGATGCGCCGGATTCCGCTGTTGGCGCTCAGCTTGAAGCAGTTCCAGCACGGGCTGGCAGTGGTGTACATCTCGCCGCCGTTGATGTTGACGCCGTTCTTGGCGGCCTGGATGATGGCGTTGGCCTCCGCATGGATGGTGGCCACGCAGTGGTCGTTCTCCATCTGGTGGCCGGCTTCGTCGCAGTGCGGCATGCCGCGGATGCTGCCGTTGTAGCCCGTCGAGAGGATCGTCTTGTCGCGCACGATCACTGCACCAACGTGCTTGCGGTCGCAAGTGGAGCGCGTGGCGGCCTCCCGCGCGATGTTCATGAAGTACGTGTTCCAGTCGACTCGTTGACCGGTCATGCCGCGCGGGAGTCTAACAGAGCGCCGCATGCGTGACAACGCGGGTCCTCGTGTAGTTCTCTCACTGCATGTCGCATGCCGCTTCCACCTCGCGGGGGGGGCGGCCGTCCAAACCCCCCCACGCAGGGCGGGGGGCGCCCCCCCGCGGCGGGGAAGGGCGCGCCATGGGGGCGGCCGGGGGGCGGCCGCGCC
>JAWPNA010000225.1:0-8909 GCA_045402695.1 Acidobacteriota bacterium | reverse complement strand
CCTCGACCATCTTGCCGAAGGCCCCCTGGCCCGGTCGGGAGACCGCGATGATGTCCGCCCCGGCGGCGCTTGCGAGCGAGGCGAGATAGTCGGGCGAGGGCGCGGCTCCAGGATCCGGGCGCCGCCGCGCCAGAACCTCATCGGGCAGGCCGGAGCCTGGCCTGAGCACGTTGAAGTGGGTCAGCAGGGCCAGAGCCTCGCCAACTTCCCGCTCTCCCGCCGAAGGCTGTCTGGCAGACCCGGCCGCGGCCATTCCGACGTAGGCGAGAGTCATCCGCAGCGTCTCCTTTACGGAGGACTTCTGCCCCTTCGCCACCTGGACGCTTCCGATCCACTGGCCGGCGCCAGCCAGCTTCAGGATCAGGTCGTGGCTTCCAGAGCAGAGGTCATCAAGCCGCGCCGGCGTCCTTCCCGAGGCCTTGCCGTCCAGGATGATCTCCGCGGTCGAGGGGCTCGACTCGAGAGAGAGGGCGCCGAGGCTGGGAGTGAGCCGGATCGGGGAAAACTTGAGCGGCGAGGAGTCGTTGGGGTCCAGCACCACGTCGATGCTCAGGAGCTGCGGCTCGTGGCATTCCTTCTCGATCTTCAACAAGCGCGTGCCCGGCGGGACGTTCTCCACGAGCAGCGGAGCCGAGATCTGGGAAGGAGTCAGACCCAGGGCCGCGGCCGACTCGGCGTACTCCTGCCCCGCCTCCCCGAACGTGATGCCGCGCTCCTTGCCGTCCAGGCTGACCCTGGCTCCCGGCGGTGACGTGAGCAAGATGACGCCGCGGGCATTCGGGATCAGACGCACCGCCTTTTCCGCGCGCGCCCCCCCGGCCACCGTGATCGCCTCGCTGTGCGTCTCGAATCCTTCCGCCTCGACCCGAAGCGTGTAGGTCCCGGCCAGGACTTCGCGATCGAACATCGGGCTCCGGCCGAGGGGATCGTTGTCGAGGGACACCCTGGCTCCGGGCGGCTCGGTTTGCACGACGAGGGTCCCGACCAGCCGCGCGCGCACCTTGTCGTAGATGGCCAGTATCTTTGGAGAGGTCCGCGTGCGATCCACGGGCCAGGTGAGATCGAAGCGCACCAGCGCCTCGTAGTCGGATTCCGCCTCGGCGTTCCGGCCCAGGTTGGCAAAGGTGCGCGCCCTGGCCTCCTGGGCCTGCCCCACGATTTGACGGGTGAAGGGGGTGGCCGTGGAGAGCTTGCCCGTCTTGTAGGCGTCGATCACCTCGGTGAAGCCTGCCAGCGCCTCGGGCAACTCGAGATCTTCCAGCTTCTGGACCGCCACGGCCAGGATGCCGCGGTACTTCTCGATCGCGCCGGTAATGTCCTCGACCTCTTGCGCGCGGGCGGGCGCCGCAAGCGCCAGGCACACGACCACGCCGCCCAGAACCGCCGGCATGAATCCGGGCCTAGAAGAATCTGAGGATCGTCTTGCGCTTCTCGTCATACACGTAGATCTCGGCCCGCGGCCCCACGGCAAGCGCCGACGGATAGCTGAACTCGCCGGCGCCGCCCGGCCGCGATGCAATCATCTCGAGGAGCTTTCCCTCCAGGGTCATCACGACGATGGTGTCGGTGCGCCGATCCAGAATGAACAGGTTGCCGATGTCGTCGGCCGCCAGGGCCACCGGGTCTGCAAGTGCCTCCTCGGCTTCCTTTGGAAACGCGATCTCACGGAATGTCCCCTGCGGGGAGATCTCGAAGATCCGGCGCCCTCGCCGATCGAGCGTGTAGAGCTTCCCCTCTCCCCCCGCGGCCAGGCCCATCAAGCGGGCCTTTTCCCCGGGGTCCTTGTACATCAGGCGAGGTCTGGCCGGATCGTCGCCGTAGAAAAGCACCTCATGGTGATCCTCATCGAGCAGCGCGATCTGCCTGGGCCCCGTTCTCACCGCCGCCGCGATCTTCTCCAGGGGGCGGATGGCGGTGCCATCCACGCGGCTCGGAACGAACAGTTCCACCCCTGCCCTGACGCGGCCCCCCGCCGCCAGCAGCTCCAGCCCCGCGTCGTCCACCGAGACGCTGGTCGCGCCGGCCAGAGGTGAGCTCGTGGACTTCAACACGCCATCGTGGTCCAGCCTCAGCACCGTCGCGGTGCGGGTCTCGAGCAGGTGAACCGTGCTGCCGGCATCCACCGCCAGCGCCACGGGCCCGCGCAGCATCTCGGGATCCAGGGCGGGCTTGTACGATTCGTCCAGCGCGAAGAGGGGCCCGCCGCCGGACTGAGCCTGCACCTTCATCTTGTAGACCTGCGTCAGGCGGTCCAGCGCCTGGGCGGCCAGACGGCCCAAGGGGCGATCCGTCCTCACAGCCTGAAACTCTTCCAGGGCCCGGATGAATGAGCCAGCTCTGGTGTAGGTGAGCCCCAGATAGTAGTGAGAGTCCTCAGAGACGGGACTGCGCGGGTACTCCTCCGTGACCCTCTCGAAAGAGGAGATCGACTTGTCGTACTTGCCCGCGATGAAGTCGGAGTAACCCGCGCCGAAGAAGGCCCGATCGAGCAGGTCGCTCTCGGGATAGATGTTCACCACGCTGTAGAAGCTCGCGTAGGCTTCATCCATGTTCCGCTGCGGGTTGAGCGGATCCAGCGCGATGAGGCCCAGCTTGATCAGAGCCTTCGGGGCGGTGTCTTCGCGCGGATACTTTGCGTTGATCCGGGTGAACGCCTCCTTCGCACGCGCGATCGCCTTGGCCCCCGCCGTCCCCAGCGCGTCCACGGTCTCGGCGGGGTAGTAATACGAGCCGATTCGGAAAAGGGCATCGTCGGCCACGCCGCTGTCCGCATAGGCGTTGGAGATTTGCTCGAAGTCCCGCAGCGCCTGCTCGACCTTGCCTTCGCGCATCAATTGCTCCGCGTTGGCGAAGGTCCTCCGCGCCAGGTCGTCGTCCGCCGGTCCCGCCTGTGACCAGGCCAGCGTCGCCGCCAGCAACGCCGCCGCCAGGTATTTTTTTCGCTTTCGCACCGGGATCACAGATTGAACTTGAAGGGAATGCGCGAGCTGCCGCCCGCCGTGATCGTCACGCTCGATTCCTTGGCTTCGCCGGTGGGCACGTACACCGCGCGCACCACGTAGGTCCCTTCGGCAAGCTGGTAGTCGTTGATCGGAGGCGCCCCTATCTCGCGGCCGTTGACGGAGATCGTGCAGTTGCTCGGCGAGGCGAGCACCGTCAGCGCCCCCACGGCCGGCAGCGGCGCTTTGCTCGAGATCTTCTTGCCGGCCTGCACCGTGACGGACACCTTGGCTTCCACGAAGAGGGTTTCGTTGCGCACCATGAGCGTGTGGCTGCCGCTCGCCAGCTTGATCGCCTCACCTCCCGATCCGATCTTCCGGCCAGCTTCAAGCACCTCGACGGGATAGCTCGATGCGATCGTGATCCAGCCCTCCGGAATCCTCGACAACGTGACGTCCATGGGCGACCCATCCTTGCCGAGGTTCGCTGCCACATCTTTGTATCCCTCGAGTTTCAGCGCCACACTGTGAGAGTCGCACGCCGTGACGGCCACCTCGGCCGGTGTGATCAAGCCGATCTCCTTTCCGTCAACCAGGATGCGCGCCCCCTGGGGCCTGGAGCGAACCTGAACCCTCGCCGACTTGGGCGTCTTGAGCGGCACCGTCACGGTCTCGTCGCGCGCCGGGTGCTTGAGGCGGTAGCTGATCTTCTCGATGTAGCAGTCGTTCTCCGCGACGACGGAATGCGCCGCGTGATCGTCCGCCGGCAGGTGCACGACACCCGAGGCAGCCTCGATGTCATCGAGGTAGATGCGGCCGCCGGGCGGCGAGGTCTGCAGCGTGATGGTCACCCTCTCGGGACCTGGGCCCGGAAGCGCGATCGCGGCGACCTGAGGAAGCTGGGAGGCCCCGGCCTGCGAGGGCGATCGAGGCTCGGTGGTGACGCCGCCGCCTGCGACAATGGCCGCCGCGCGGTAGAAGGGTGGTACGCCCTCGGCGTGCCCGCGCCCCCATCGATCCTGCACGGTGCCGGCCCCCGGCGTCAGGAGGACCACCCCCAACGCTCCGAGAAGGATTGCGACGGCTCGCACCCGCTCGTACCAGCCCGCGCGCGGCGCGACGTGAGCGGGAGCCGCGGCGACGGCGGTTGCGGGCTGGACGCCGGCATGGCTCACGGCCTGTGCCACCTGTGTGGTGGCGCCTTGGACCGCGCGCGCCGGCATGCCTGTGGGGGCCGAGCGGGAACCCCCGACGCCGGCCGCCATGGTCATCGTGGCTCTCGCCCTCAACGCGCGGCTGAACTCGGCGCCCGTCTGAAAGCGGCGCGCGGGCTCCTTCTCCAGCGCCCTCAGCACGACGCGCCCGATGACCGGCGGGATGGCGGCATTGAACGACCTGAGCTCGGCCGGCGACTCGTGGACGATCCGGTACATGATGGTCGTGACCGTCTCGCCGGCGAACGGCCGCTCGCCCGTGAGCATCTCGTACAGCACGGCGCCGAGAGAAAAAAGATCGCTGCGTCCGTCCACCGGCTTGCCCGTCACCTGCTCCGGCGACATGTAGTTCGGAGTGCCGAGCAGGATCCCTTCCTGGGTGAGGCTGGTGGTGGGGTTCTTGGCGAGGCCGAAGTCGGTGATCTTGAGCTTGTTGTCTTTCACGAGCATCAGGTTCGCCGGCTTGATGTCGCGGTGCACGACATGCTGCTGGTGCGCGTAGTCGAGAGCTTCTCCCGCCTGCGCGAGCAGGTCCACGACGGCGTCCACCGGCAGCAGGTTTTCCTTCTTCGTGTACGCCTCGAGAGTCTCGCCCTCGATGTACTCCATGGCGATGAAGTAGCCCGTCTCGTGCTCGCCCACGTCGAAGATAGTGACGATCCCCGGATGCTGCAGCCGGCCGGCCGCCTGCGCTTCACGGCTGAAGCGCCGGCGCATTTCCTCGGCCTCGTCCGCGGGAAGCGCGTCGAGCTTGAAAACGGTCTTGATCGCGACGCGGCGATCGATTTTCGGATCGTGGGCGAGATAGACGACACCCATGGCACCGCGGCCGATCTCGCCGCGGATGTCGTACCGGCCGATGTTTCTGGGGATTTCCACGAGATCAGGCCTATCAGGGAAAACGCGCGGGTAACGAAACGCACGGCTCGTGGCGAATCTTAATGACCCCCCCGGGGGGAGTCAAACCCTGGTGGGAGTGAAACGACGAGGCCCTGCGGGAAAGGTCAGGCGCCCCTGGCGAGGCGCTCGGCCAGCTCCCCCGGAAGCCCGCTCTGCCTGATGGCTTCCGCGGCACGGCCCACATCGTAAGGGAACCGGCTGAACGATACCCGCACGTCGCCGTTGATCTGTATGACCGCGTAGCCGGTCTCGGGGTTGTTGTCGCGGGGCCGCCCCACGCTCCCGGCGTTGACGAAATGCCTGGCGCCCACCTGGCGGTGAAACGGATGGTGCGAGTGGCCCAGGATGACGATGTCGGCCCCCGCGGCCGCCTCGCCATACTCGATGAACCGCGGCTCTGGAGCGTCCTTGTAGAGGTACGAATAAAGATCGATGGGG
Organism: Acidobacteriota bacterium; assembly: GCA_045402695.1. GTDB lineage: Bacteria > Acidobacteriota > Polarisedimenticolia > JACPZX01 > DASXTC01 > JAWPNA01. The sequence continues at coordinate 3,418 of JAWPNA010000225.1, read as the reverse complement.
CAGGCATGGTAGACGGCGACACGCCGGCCCCCGAACTCGTTCCTCACCTCGAAGGGGAGGTCGGCCAGCCACCGGCGGCACCACGGATCCACGTGGCGCTTCGTCCAGATGAAGGATGCCTCCGCCAGCTCGCGCTCCGAGGCGTCCGAATCGTAGGCGCCGCTGTCATCCTCGTCCCAGCCCACGTTCTCATCGAAGTTGCCCCGCGCTCCGGGGATGTTGCGCGCGTGCAGGAACCGGACGCACTCGTTCGTGTACGGGCCGTAGCCAGCGACGTCCCCCGTGTGGACGATCCAGTCGTACCCCTCTGACTCGGCCCGCGCGAAGCAGGCCTCCAGCGCCGGCAGATTCCCGTGGATGTCTCCAAGAGCGATGATTTTCATGGGCGGGAAGGTAACAGACCGCGGGGCCGCTCTTCAACCTCGCCGATACGATCCCCGGGAAAGGCCTCAGCTCTCCCTCGATCCGCCCAGATGAACGAGGCCGAGCGCCAGGGCAATCAACAGCGACAGCGTCGAGGTCCAGGCCCCGGCCTTGTACCAGAGTGGGCGATAGACCAGAGCAACCTCGCAATCCTCGGGGGGAAGCTCCACCGCCATGAAGAGCGAGTTCGCGCGCAGCACCTCGGCCGGCTTCCCATTGACCCTTGCCTCCCAGCCGGGCGCGTGCACGTCGGCCACCACGAGGTATCCGGGGCGGCCGTGGCCCCTGACGGTCACCGCGAGATCGCCTTCGGCATTGCGTTCCACCACGATGGCGGGCACAGCGGCGGGCACGGCCGCGGAGGCGGTCCCGCTGCCCGCAGGGGGCGCCGCGAGCCGGCCACGGGACGGTTCCAGGAGCACGGTGCGCGACAGGTCGATGCCGCTCGACGCCAGGATCTCGAGCGCCTCGGGACCTCCAGGCGCCGGACCTGGCCGCGCCGAGTCCACGAAAGAGAACCGGGGACGCGCCCGCTCGTTGACGAAGACGCGGCCGTCGGGCCCATCGTAGGCCAGCGTCATCTGCTCGCCCGACACGACGCCCCCGGGGGGCGTGATGAGGTAGCGCAGGCCGAGCAGATTGAGCAGAGGCCTCGACGTTGCTGGGACGTCTCCCGTCTCATGGATGGAGGCCACCTTCGCCCTCTCCAGCAGCTTGCGGTACGGCGCGAACTCCATCGCGTCGTACCCCTCGATCGAGGAGAGTCTGTACACCATCTGGATCTCGGGGCGCATGGTCCATCCCACAGTCATCAGTCGGCCGCCACGAACCATGTCGTTGTAGGAGTCTTTGCGGATGAACTCGGTGAGATTGGTGGGAGGAAACAGCTCGCCCGGATCCGCGTGCGGGTTGAAGCGGAAGGCGAACAGGAACATGTCGAGACACGTGAGCAGCACGACGGCGCCCAGATAGACCGCTCGGCGCGACGTGAGCGGGGGCCGGACGATGCCGAACGCGAGCAGGAGCGCTGTGCCGGACACGGTGGCCGCGGTGAGACGCGAGGCTGCCGGATCGGCCGACGGGATGAACCACGCCGTCGCCGCAAGCGACGCGCCCGCGAGCGCGAGCCACGCGAGATGGCCCACTGTACGGTGCGCCCGCGGCTCGCCCGCGTCGAGGATCCGGTGCAGCGCGAGGGCGGCCAGCGCCGCGAGGCTGAAGGATACAAGCAGGAGAAGCCTGTTGTTCGACGAGATCCCCACGAGCGGAATTCGCCGCAGCAGCCCGGAGCGGATCCAGGAGGGCCCGTACACGACGGCCCCGGAGAGCGCCGCCAGCAACAGGAAGAACCGCCCCTCGCGCCACCAGCGCAACGACATCAAGGCGAGCAGCAGCACCCCCGCGCCGGCGTAGCCCGCCACCGACTGGAACGCGGCGGGCCCGCTGTAGGTGAACCTCCAGGGCAGGCCGTAATATCCAGGCACAAGCAGCGTCATCAGCGCTCCGGGCGGCAACGACGGGTCCACGGTGGCGAGGGCTCGCCTGTCCTCGAGCTGGGCGCTTCGCGCGAGGTATTCGATGAAGGGGAAGGTCTGCACGGAGGCCATCAGGAAGCCGAGCAGCCCGCCCAAGGCGAACAGACCCCACGCAAGCCGTGGTCTGCCGGCGCCCCGCATGGTCCAGAGGAAGTAGAGGGCCGACGCCCCCATGATGTGAAGCGATGTCTCGGGATGGCCGCCCAGATACTGCGCGGCGCTCGCGAAGGAGTAGAGCAGAAACGGCCCCGTGCCCGGGCTGAGCGCGAGCAGCCGCGCGGCGTGCATGAGCAGGGGCAGCAGGAGGGCGGCGTTGGTGTGGGCGTAGCCGAGCCACGACGTCATGAATCCGCACAGGGCGAACGAGACGGCGCCCAGCACGCAGGGCATCGTCCCGTAACCGAGCCCCCTCAGGAAGACCGCCATGAACAGGCCGGCCAGCAGAATCTTGAGCAGCAGGGCGATGGTGAAGACGCGCATCGAGGGGAAGACCCATGCAGGCCAGTGCAGCGGGTAGAAGACGGCCGACTGGGCGTTGGCCACGAACGGCACGCCGCAGTACGAGTAGGGGTTCCACAACGGCACCGATCCCGAGGAGAGACTTCGGGTGATGTAAAGCTGCCAGGGATAGACCTGAAACAGCAGATCGCTCAGCGCGGGATTCTCTTCAAGCATCGCGCCGCGGGCCCGGGCTTCGCCAGCTACAGCCTTCCATGGCCACTGAGCCAAGTGCATGCCGGCCGGGGTCACGAGCGCGCCGCGAGTGAAGACCGGCGCGTGCAGCGCGAGGACGAGAAGCAGCAGGGCCGCGGTGGTGCTGCTGAGCGGACCGGGCCGGAGTCGGACCGTCATACCATCTCGTCCAGGATTTCGCCGGCCAGCCGATCCGGCAGCGGGATGCCGTGGCCGCCCGTCTGACGGGCCATCTCGCCCAGCGCGCGAGGCACCGCGTACTCGATGCGCCCCGAGCGAGCCTTCTTGTCGCGCCGCGCGGCTTCGAGGATGGCCCGTGGGGAGCAGGTCTCCCCTTCCGGCAGGCGGACCGGAAGCCCCAGCGCCGCCAGCAGCGACTCAATCCTCGAGGCGGAACCGCTCGAGAGGATCCCTTGCTTTTCCGCCATGCGGGCCTCGGCCACCATGCCGATACTCACCGCCTCGCCGTGCAGCATCGAGAAGCTGGAAATCGCCTCCAGGGCGTGTCCGATCGTGTGGCCAAAGTTGAGGATCTTGCGCAGATCGCCTTCGCGCTCGTCGGCCGCCACCACCTCCGCCTTGATCCGGCAGGCCCGCGAGATGAGCTCCGACACCAGGTCGGGATCGCGGGCCCAGACGCGCCCGGCCTGCACCTCGATGAGATGAAACAACGGCGCGTCCCTGATCACCGCCGCCTTGACCACCTCGGCGAGCCCTGAACGGAACTCCCGGTCGGGCAGCGTCAAGAGAAAGTCCATGTCCATGAA
>JAWPNA010000110.1:0-3876 GCA_045402695.1 Acidobacteriota bacterium | reverse complement strand
TTTCTCGAAAAAAGTCTCTGCACCTGGCTCGTGTCGTCCCTAACCCCTTCTGTCAATTCGCCTTTCATTCACGGGGGTGAATCCCGTTTGGTTGACATCCGTGCCCTCCTGCAGTAGGCGATGACACTTGAGCACCACTCGGTCCTCCCAGTGACGCCCGACACTCCCTTGCCGCGGTAGAATACCAGGGCTGGCGCCGGGCGGGCCGGCAGTCGGCGAACGGGACGCCGCAGGGGAGGAGCGCGGCGCCGCTGGCGGGGTGTGAATGAGTTCTACAGGAACGGAACAGCCTGCGGGCAGACATGTGGAGGTTCGGATTCCACCGCTCGCGGAACTCCTGGCGAAGGGAACATCGGTTTCTCTGGCTCGCCGCGGCCAACGTTGGTCTGCGACATGTCTGGGTACGTTTGCCTCTGAGCGGGGAGTCTACCTGATCCATCACGCAGGAACGCTGAAGTACGTCGGGAAAACCGATGCCCCAGGAATGTCGTTCGGAATGAGGCTCCGCCGAGAGTTCACGGAGTCGGGATCCGGGGCTCGCCACATCTACAGGCTCCTTGAAAGCCTGGCGGTCCCTCCATCGGTCCAGGTGTCCTTTCTCCCGGCCGCAGAGGTTCGATCTCTAGTTACAACCACCACCCTGGAGTTGCAGGACCACCAGCGCATCCGCATGTTGGAGACAGTGTTGACACAGGTGTACGAACCGGAATATCAGAAGCACCAACCAGGCCGACGTCGTAGGCAGCTCTGACAGATGCGTCCCGTCCTCCTCCTCATCGACGACTCCCCCGACGTCTGCGCAGTTCTGCGCGTCGCCCTTGAGTCCGAAGGCTACTCCGTCCTGGAGGCCGCCGACGGCCGCGAGGGCGTGCGCCTCTACCGCGAGCACCGACCCGCAAGCGTCTCAGTTTGAGTTGTCGTGGCATCTTTGCCTCCTGCCGATCTAGAGGTATGATGGAGCACGCTTTCCCTCCAGCTCCGACGTCATCAGCACCAGGAGGTTGCACGATGCTGAGAAGCTCGATCACTCCCATCTTGGGGACCTTGGTCTGTTCCTTAATTCTGTCCACTTTCTGCTTCAGCCAGTCCCCCATGAGCGCCGCCGACTTGTTCGTGCCATCCATACCGGGGCTGGCTGCCACGGATTTCTGCGTGGGCCCCTCTTCGATGTGCCTCCTTCCCGGTGTGGGAGGTCTCGTGCTGGAGTCTCGGCATGATCTCGACGCTATCGGCGCGTTCTACCTGGACCCAGCAGGCGGGACCATCGATACCGGCCTGTTCTGTCCTTCCATGAACAGAAACGTCTTCGAGGTGCGGCTTTACAGGATCAACCCGATGGCCCAGACCGAACTTCTTGGGACGTTTGTGGAGCGATGCGACCCGCATGACGTCCGGACGGTTCGCGTATCGCGCATCGACGTGAATCCGGTTGACGGCTCGATGTATGTGGGGACGGAGGTGTATTCCGTCGGCTCCTGGACGGCCTACATCATCGTGAAGCTTTCCGGCCTGCCTTCCGCCCTCGACGTAGTTCCTGAGGGACCTCAAGGACCGCCCGGCCCCGAAGGTTCTCAAGGACCGACAGGTCCCCAAGGCCCTCCCGGCCCCCTCCTGACCCCGTGTCCCGACGCCGACGCGGATGGATTCCGAGACTGCGTGACGAGCCAGGTGTGCTTCCCCTACGGTGGCGCGTGTGGCGACTGCAACGATGCTGACCCGACGATCAACCCGCGCGGAAGCGAGACCACACCGAAAGCGAACCGCCACGACGGAAAGGACAACGACTGCAACGGCGTGATCGACGGATGACCGGCGACCCGGCTCCCGGTGACGCGCGCTACTACCTCGCCGCGGTAGACTACGAGAGACAGTGTCGCGCCGGCCGGCAGGATGAGAACGGGGTTCAGCAGGGCCGGAACGCTGCGCCGCTGCCGGGGTGTCAGTGAGCACCTGACGGCGTTCTGGAAGCCCTATCGTACGACGATCGTCGTCGTAGACTGGACCACGAGGATCGAATCGGAGAACACGGCGAGGCTCAGATCGTGTATACCGCGCGCCGCGGTCGTGGAAGCGATGCTCGTGAACAAGGCCAGCCCTGCCGGAGGCAGCGTCCAGCCTCCGTAGGATATCTGGATGCCATCCAACGTCATCGTCCACGTCAGAGAGGCGAGGCTGCCACCTACATTCTCCACCATACCCACGCCCCAGAACTCCTCCCCCGCCTTCAGGTTGATTCTCGAACGACCGTCAGGTGTCAGTGGCCCAAGCCGGGTGATCGCGACAGCTGTGGATTGCGCGAACGCGGAACTAATCAGCGACAGGAGCAAGAGACAGCTCGTTGTGAAGAGAATCGATCGCCTCATGCTATGCCTCCCACCCGCACGTATACCACAGTCTCCACACACGACTCAAGAGGAGGTCGGTCGAGCCACTACGGCACCTCGGATGGAGGAGTTCAAGCGGCTGGAGCGGCAGGCGAGGCAGGCGCGACGCGACCTCTGGGGTGATCGCTGACGCTCTCGCCGCAGTAAACTACCAGGGCCAGCGCCGGGCGCGCCCGCAGTTGATGACCGGGACGCTGCAGGGGAGGAACGCGGCGGCGCTGCCGGGGTGTCAGTGATTATCCTTCCCATCCACAACTCTCCCGACGTACGGTCCGTCCTCCGAGTCGTCCCCTCTTCGGTCTGATGCGGCTCCGGCTTGGTCTCGCGGACCTTCCAGCGTATGATCCGGCGTGATTCGAACCACGAGCCGGGGGACCGGCGGGAGGGGATGATGCGTGCGGGGATTACGTGTGCGTTGCTTGCGGCGGCCTTCACCATCACGACGGCCTCCGCTCAGGAGTTCGCTGACGATCAGTTCCAGCTACTTCTACCGGGACTCTCGACTGCCGTGGGCCAAAACGTAGATTGTGCTACGTCGCCCGCTCCGGGTTTCGTTTGCAGCTCGGAGTGGCTTCAACCCGGGCCCCCGGCCGCGCGCATCGGCGCTGGCGCGGACGGACTCGGTAACTTCTACCAGATCGCGATCACACACATCCCGAGCAACAGCATCCAGTGCGGCCTGCCCCTTGCGGAAGCCTTCGAGATTGAGCGACTCACAACCTCCGGACTGGAAGTAGTCGCCCGGATACCGAGGTGCTGGCGATACGGGCAGCAGGACGGGGATGTACAACTGACAGAACTCTACAACCTCTTGGTCGATCCCGCTCAAGGATCGGTTTACCTTGCGGTGATCTCATGGACCTACGGGATTCGCCAGGAGTCCTTCAACGGCATCATCCGCATCCTTGGCCTTCCCACCATCCTTGATTTGATTCCGGCGGGTCCACCAGGACCTGAAGGACCGCAGGGACCGACCGGGCCAACGGGAGGCACAGGGGCACAGGGTCCTGCCGGTCCTCAAGGCCCTCCCGGCCCCCTCCTCACGCCCTGCCCCGACGCCGACGCGGACGGCTTCCGAGACTGCGTGACGATTTCCGGTTCCTTCCCCTACGGCGGCGCCTGCGGCGACTGCAACGACGCCGACTCAACGATCAACGCGCGCGGAAGCGAGACCACTCCGAAGGCGAACCGTCATGATGGGAAGGACAACGACTGCAACGGCGTGATCGACGGATGACCGGCGCCGCCTGCTCGACAGCGGCTGGCGCTACCTCGTAACGGTAAACTACCTGGGCCAATGTCGGGCGCGCCGATGGCCTGAGCGTACAAGTTCGCCGGAACCCGTCGCGCGTGGGGCCGGGCTGAGGCAGTTGCCGCGCTTGAGTCGAACACCGTGTGCGGCATGGTGATGGCGCCGGATTGGACTCTTGCTCAACGTTGAGGAGTGAAGCGATCAATGGGGGCAAGGCAAAGGACAGGTGGAGACCGACAT
>JAWPNA010000133.1:0-11281 GCA_045402695.1 Acidobacteriota bacterium | reverse complement strand
TGGGCGGCCGCATCCCTGCCGGACATCATGAAGTACACCGTGCGCTACGGCGTGACGGACGGCGGGCCCTACCCGAACCAGGTGGAAGTCGTCGCGCCCGCCACGGGGGCCGACGTGATGAACCTCACCACGGGGATCATGTACTACTTCGTGGCCTCGGCCACCAACACATCCGGCCTGACCAGCTCCTTCACCTCGCAGCGGTCCGGAATGCCTTCGTACTTCGAGGGGATCAGCCCGCCCGACTTCATCTCCAGCCTGGAGGTGCGCCGCTCCGGCAGCTCGCCCGATTCCATCGAGCTGCTCTGGGCCCCTCCCGGCACGAACATCCACGGCGGCCCCACGACGATTTCCTCCTTCACGATCTACCGCGACGTGTTCCCCGGGTTCGTTCCCTCCCCGCAGAACGACATCGCCTTCATCGGGAATCCCAGCGCGGGGTCGTACGTGGATCCCGGCGCCTACGCGGCCGCGCCGAACTTCTACTATCTGATCGGCGCCCGGGACGAGGACGGCTTCGACTCGGGAGTCGGCCGCCAGCTTCCGGCCGGCATCACGAATCTCGACGTGGCGAGGAACGGAAACAACCTGGCGCTGAGCTGGTCCCCCGTGGCCGTGGATGTTGACGGCAACGGCACGGTGGTGAGCCACTATGTCCTGTACGCCGACACGCAGCCGGTGGGGCGCACGCGGCTGGACTCGCTTGCGCCGCTCGTGCCTTTCATCAGCGGGACCTCCACCAACGTCCCCGTGCCGGCCGAGGCGGTGACCTACTACAGCGTCATCGTCGTGGACGTGCGGGGCAACATGAGCCCCAACTAGCGGAGCGGAAGAGCAAACGTGGTGTCCGATTCCCGCGCCCTGCCGGGCGATCTGGCCGCCGCCGAGGCGCTCGAGGCGCTCGATGCGGTCATCCGCCGCGCGCAGGCGGGGGAGGCGCAGGCGTTTACGGAGCTGCTGGATCGTTTCGAGGTGAGGGCACTCTTGATCGCCCGCGGCATGGGGGCCTCTCGCCAGGACGCCGAGGACATCGCCCAGGAGAGCTTCCTCAAGCTGTTCCGCTACATCGCCTCCTACCGGACCGGGCGGAGCTTCAAGGCATACTTCCACCGGGTCGTGATCAACGCATCGCGTGACCATCTGAGCCGGATGGCCCCCGCCGGGCAGGCATCTCTCGAGGAGATCGAAGAGGTGGCCTCGGCCCCCGAGGGCCGTGCCTCGTACGAGGACTTCGAGCTGCTGCGGGGCGCGCTGAAGGAGCTTCCGGCGCGCGAGCGCGAGGTGGTCATCCTCCGTGACCTGCAGGGGCTGTCCACCTGGGAGGTGGCGAGGATCCTGATGATCTCGCCCATCACGGTGCGCCGGCACTCCAGCCGCGCCCTGGCCCACCTCAGGAAACTGCTGTGCCCCGCGCACCCGGAGTGATCAGAGGTGCTTTCTGAGCAGCTCCTCGAAGACCGGTTTCCTCCTGAGTTCCGCGAAGAAGGGGTCCGCGAAGAGGCTCTCCACATCAGGGTCGCGCTTCAGATACTCCTCCAGGGCTGACAGCGCCCCCGGCTCATCCCCCGACCGCAGCCCGCAGACGGCGAGCAGGTAGTGAGGCTTCCCGAACTTCGTGTCGAGGCGCGCGGCAAGCTGAAGCTCGGGCACGGCTGCGGGGCATCGTCCCACGAGGAAGCGCGTGTATCCCAGCATGAAGTGCATCGGCGCCGACTCGGGCAGCGCGGCCGCCGCCCTCCGGAAAACCGCCTCCGCGTCCGGGAGGCGCCGGGCGCGCATGAAGGCCGAGCCGTAGAGGCGGTAGAACTCCTCCACGTCCGCGTAGATCGTCACCAAACGCTCGAAGAACGGAATCGCCTCATCCAGCCTTGCATCCTTCTCGAGGGCCAGCCCGATCTCGACCAGGGCGAACCGGTTGTCTGGATCCACCTCGAGCGCCTTGCGGAACACCTCCTCGGCATCGGCGTACTTGCCCTCCCTCGAGAGGGCCGCTCCGATCCGCAGCGGCGTCGTCATGAAGACCATGTCCTTCGGGTCCGCCTTGCCCGCGCCCCGGGTCTTCGACTGCTGGCCTCCGATGTACCCCAGGCTGAGGAGTCTGTCGCGGGTCTCGTCATCGATGGATGCCGGCGGGGCCTGGCGTGCCGAGGATTCGAGCTCGGCTGAGAGCTGCTCGTATTCCGATTGCATTTCGGCGGCCTGCGCCGAGCGCACTGCATGGAGGTTCTTGGTTTCGGTGGGATCCGATGCCATGGAGTAGAGCTCCGGCTTCGGCAGATCGATCAGCTTCCACGAAGGGACGACGAGCGCGCGCACCGTGGCCCATCCGTACGACGTCGTGGGGAAGATCGTCTCGAGCAACAGCGACCGCGCTTCGACGCGCGCGCCGCGCGCGGCCGCTTGAAGGAGACTGACCCCCTGCATGCCGGGAGGCGCCGGGATGCGCAGGGCTTCCAGGATCGTCGGGGCGATGTCGATCGTGGAAGCCAGGTCGGTGATGGTTCTCCCTCGCCGGCCGCCCGGCACCCGGATGATCAGAGGGACGCGGGTGGTGGCATCGTAGAGGAAGATGGCGTGGTAGATCTCCCCGTGCTCTCCGAGGCTCTCCCCGTGGTCGGAGACCACGATGATGATCGAATCGTCATACAGCCCCATGGCGCGGAACGCGCCCAGGAGCCGGCCGACCTGCGCGTCGGTGAAGGCGACCTCGCCGTTGTACGGCGCCGCGGCGTATGTCTTCTTGTAGGGGGGCGGCGGATCGTACGGGTCATGGGGGTCGAACAGGTGCACCCATAGAAAGAAGGGATGGTCGGCCTCGGCCTTCAACCATCCCAGCGCGCGGTCCACGGTCTTGTCGGCCGGCCTCTGGTCGAACCAGAGGCCCTCGCCGTGAGCGGTCCCCTTGATTCCCTCCTCGTAGTAGAGATCGAACCCCTGGTCCAGGCCGAACTGTGAGGACAGCACGAGACTCGACACGATCGCGGCCGTCCGGAACCCTCTCTCGTGAAGGATCTCGGACACCAGCGTCTCCTCCGTTGAGAGCGCCTCGCCCCCGTTGTTCCTCAAGCCGTGGCTGATCGGGTAGCGTCCGGTCAGGATCGTGGCGTGCGACGGCGCGGTGAGCGGCACCGGCGTGTACGCTGTCGAGAAGCTCGTCGCGTCGCCGGCGAAAGCGTCCAGGGCCGGGGTGAGGCCCTTGTCGGATCCGTAGCAGCCCAGGCGGTCGGCGCGCAGCGTGTCAATGGTGATGAGCAGCACGTTGCGGGGCGGGCGAGCGGCGCCGCCCGTCAGGGACGACCACGCGATCCACCCCACGGCCCCGGCGCCGGCCATCGCCAGGCCCGCGAGGACGATCCGCGGGACACGGCGCTTCATTGTGGCCGGGGCGCCTGGGGCGCCGGAGGGACCACGGCCTCCGCCGGAGGCGAGGGTCGCTTCGTCCTGATGCCGGTGATCGATTCGAAACGCGGGTACGATCGGATGCTGTTCAGGTCGGTGTCACGGGACATCCACCCGAAATCGCGGAAACCCATCCTCACCGCCTGCTCCAGCGCATCGAGGGCGGCATCGCGCTCCCCCCGCAGGGCGAGACCGCAGGCCAGGTCGTAAAGAGCCTCCTCGTTGGCCGGATCCAGACGCGTGGCGACCCAGAACAGACGGTTGGCCCGATCCGCGCTCGATGTGTCGTTCGCGGAGCCGAGCAAGGGGACCAGATGGCCGATCTGGTGATAGGTCTCGCCCGCCTCCGGCTGGAGATCCCGGGCCCGCTCCAGCAAGCGCAAAGCGGCGGCGGGATCTCTTCGAGCAGCCAGGATCTGCGACATCCCGAGAAGACCCAGGAGGTTGTCCGGCTCTTGCTTGAGCACCTCGCCGAACAGGAGGGCCGCCGCCTCGACCTGGCCGCGGCGCCGCGAGCGCTCCGCCTTGAGGGCCTGGTTGGCCACGCCTGTCATGTCCCGCGGGTCCGGGACGGCTCGCGAGGCCGCGACGGGCGCATACCCCAGCCCCAGGATCTCCTTCTTCACCTGATCGTCCATCGCGCGCGGCGGACCGGCCAATCCGGCGTGGCCGGCGACGAGCGCCTTCAGCCTCTTCAGCTCGTCCGGGTGGGATGCCGAGCAGTCGTTGCTTTCCCGCGTGTCAACAGACAGATCGAACAGCTCCTCGCGCGATCCGGCCACGTACTTCCACCGTCCCGAGACCACCCCCGCCAGCGGCTTCCAACCGAACAACCTCTGCGGCAAGGAGGTCTCCAGGAAGAGCGGGCGATCCGCCTCGACCGGGCCGGCGAGCGACACACCGTCCGCTCCCTCAAGCTTCGGCAGACCCATCAGATCCAGCACCGTGGGCGCGACGTCCACGAGGGAGGAGGCCGTCTGCAGGCGCCGGCCCGGCGACAGCGCGGCGCCGGCGCTCCGCCCCGCGGCGATCACGAGCGGCACGCGGGTCGTGGCCGCCTGCAGCGTGACGCCGTGGTACTCCTCACCGTGATCTCCGAGTCCCTCGCCGTTGCTGCCCGCCAGCACGACGATGGTGCCGGCTTCAAGCTCGTAGTCCCTCAGCGTGGCCAGGATCCTGCCGATCTCGCGGTCCACGTACGCCACCTCTCCATCGTACGGCCTGTCCGCGAACTTCGCGGCGAACGGCTCGGGCGGCGAGTAGAAATAGTGCGGGTCGTAGAAGTTCACCCACAGGAAGAACGGCTCCTTCCTGGCGGCTTCGAGAAACTCGAGGGCCTGGTCGGCCACCTTTTCGGCGAGGATCCCCCTCTCGGGCGACTGGCTGGGGCGCGGAGCCTCGGCGTAGGCGAGAGAGTAGACGTCGAATCCCTGGTCCAGGCCGTACTTGGGATGCAGCTCCAGCGTCGCGGCGAACGCCGCGGTGCGATACCCGAGAGGCTTCAGGATCTCGGCGAGGGTGGTGGCTTCCCGCGGCAGCGGCTCCGCCTCACCGCCTGTCTCTCCGGCCGTGCGGCGGTACATGCCGGTGTGCAGCGACACCAGCGCGGGGAGCGCCTCGGGGGAAGGAGTCAGCGCCGTGCTGAAAACCACCCCGCGCCGGGCCAGATCATCCATGTTGGGAGTCTGGGCGCCGACGAAAGAGGGGAACCCGCCGAACCCCACATGATCGGCGCGCAGGCTGTCCACCGTCAGCAGGAGCAGATTCGGCCGCGCGCGTCCGGGTCCGCGCGGGCCGCACGCGCTGCACGCGTTGAGGGCCAGAGGCAGGCAGAGGATCCAGGTTCCCACCCGGGCGGCCTGGACAGGGTGGGACGGGCGTTTTAGAATCTGCGAGCTCCGCTGGGAATGAAAACCGCGGGGATTATACTGACGGCCTCCGGTCAATTCAAATGCAAGCCATTTGTGGAGCACCGGTCATGCGCGTGAATCGGTTGATTCAACGCGGGGCGATTCTCCTGCTGCCGGCATTGGGGGCGTTGGGGGCCCTGGGGGACGGCACGGCCGTCTCGCCGCTGGCCGCCGGGCAGCCGAGCGCCTATGAATCGATGGTCCTCGGACGCCTGCAAGAGATCCACGCGATGGGACGGGCATTCAAGGATTTGACCTGGCTCGGGTTCGACCCGTCCGCCATCCCGGCCGTGATCCTCGATCCCGATGGTGGGGCGATGGCGGTCGGGTTCGCCGAGCCCCCCGCGCGCTTCAAGCTGATGAAACTGATCGAGCGGACCGATCAGCTCGTCTTCCGCGCGGCGCCCGGAGTGTTCAACGACCCCGGGGGCTCGCCGGCCCGGGTGTCCGGAGAGTGGGCGGTGGTGTCTCGCATCGATCCTCCCGCCCCCGGTCCCGACGGCAGGTTCCTTGGCAGGCGCTCGGCCGAGGAATGGATCGCGGATTTCGTGGGCGACGCGTTCCTGGCGTACCTCGCGGGCTCAAGGAAAGAGAGCCGGACGTTCGCCGTCGGGGCGGCCACCTATCCAGATAGCGCCGATCTGATGGCGCTCACCACTCTCGAGCGCCGGATACTGCAGCAGGCGATCGTGATGCCCTTCGACGAGACGAACTTCGAGGAGTTTGTTCGCCTCGTGCGCCACCTGATCGCCGTGAGGCACGCCCGCTGGAAGCTGATGGGGCCCGAGCTGGCGTCGATCGAGCAGGCGATCGAGAACTGGGACGGCCTGCGCCTCTACGTGGCGGCGCTCGTCTACCGCAACGCGCTCTCGAGGACCTTCTCACCGATCCCGATTTCTCATCTGGATCCGACCTACTCCGGCCTCGCCGCGACCAGCATGTTGTTCAGGCTGATGATCACCAACTATCCACTCACATTCACACCCGATGCCCCGACCTTCACGCGGGCCCAGGTGGCGTACGGCGGCGGGAGCCTGGGGTTTCTCCTGGATCGGGTGAGCCGGCAGTGGTACGAGAAGGCCGAGGCGGGCGACTCCTCCCTCATTGACATGCTGGCCGAGCAGACCGAGCTGAAAGCCGGTCAGTCCGGGTTGAAGGCGGAGGGGGAGGCCGCCGACCTGGAGGCGGCCAAGAGGCGGAACTTCTATCACGCTGCCCTGCGTCTCGCCCGCGAGGACCTGAAGAGGAGCGTGAAGCAGCGGGAGGAGACGCTTGCCCGTGATTTTCCTCCCGGCCCTCGGCGGCTGGAGATCCATCTGACGGGGGACAGGCTGACTGTCTATCAGGACGATCTCGCCACGACGTCCGATTTGGGCGGCGGCATGGTGGTCCATCGGGGGCGGCTGGAGATCCATGGTCCGGGTGTGGATCTGACGCTGGAGCCGGGCCGCGATCCTTTCCGGACCGGGGTCCTGACGCGCGCGAAGGCCCGCAGGGACGAGCTGACCGGGATCACGCTGATCCTCCCGGATGGGGTCTCTTTGACCGTGGGACAAGCGCCTTACCGGCCGGAGAGGACGCCCAGGACTGTGACTCCCGAAGCCCCCCTCAGGGTGAAGGCGCAAGGGATCGAGCTGCAGGCCGTGGCTGGAGCCTTGCGCGCCGCCGGCGGCGGTCTGGAGGTGGTGGTTCCATCCCCTCGGCCCGCCCCGGCGGCCCCATGAAAAGCGGGCGCGATTGAACGCCCCGGTTTTCGCCGTGGTATATCCAGGCAGAAGACGGGGGTCCGGTCCATGAGAGAGCGCGAATCCGATATCAAGAACTTGCTGACAAGAATCTCGAGGGAGTATTCCGACGGGCTGAGGGCCTCCACCCGTGAGAGCATCCTCGAGGCGACTCTCCCGCGCCAGAGCTCACGCCAGGCCGGTTCTTTCGTCTGGAGCCCTGCCTTCACGCGACCGCTTGCCATCGCGGCGATGGCGGCTCTCCTCATTGTGCTGGCCTTGCCGGCACTTCTGCTGGAACGGGCCGGCCAGCGCCTGTCCGGGCCGGTCGCCGACCTGCAAGTCGCGACCCAGGATGGGCATGTGGTCCTGACCTGGAGCGATGGCGGGGGGGCCCACCGCGTGGTACGGGCGACGAACCGTGGCGATCTGGCCCGTGTGAGCGAGATCCCCGGGGAGATGGTCACGGGGGAGCGCTGGGTGGACAGGAGTTCCGACGATTCCGAGATCGTTTACTACGTTGTTGAATGAGTGTTATTCGCTTGAGGTTCCCGTACAGTCCCGATATTCGCGCGATTTGGGCTTGACAGGGCGTCTTTTCGCCGTAATAAGGAGGACGGTCTCAGACGCCCGGCAGCGCGGGGGAGCCTGCCCAGCTTGTCCAGAGCGCCAACGCAAGGGGGAGCGGGAGCGTTTCTGATCGTATCAGGCCGTCCAAGACAACGGTCATTTCGTCAAGAGGGAGGAGAAAGCTAATGAAACTGAGCCTTTCCAGTCATTCGAAGGTTCTCGTGGTGGCCTTGGTGGCTGCCTCGATGGCCTTGCTTGCAGGCGGGGTGCTGCAAGCCTCGAACATGGGCTTCAAGATGAACAGGGTCATCCAGGCGGGGGGAGTCGACCCCGACGGGTTCAATTACGTTTCTCTGCCCTTCCGCAACCCCTACAAGAACGCCCAGGACATCTGCGACGCCTTGGGCCTCAACCCCCCGGCGAAGGTGCAGTTGACCCACGGTGGCAGCGGCACGGTTTTCGGTCCTTATTCGTGCGACACTGCCGCTCCCTGGGAGTTCTCGATCGCCAACGACAACTTTCGGATCGGTGTCGAAATCTTCGACGCGCCCGTTCAAACGTCCGGAATCCTGGTCGGCTCGCACGCGGGTGGCGCACCCGGAGTTAACATCTACGCAGGCACCGCGGCGACCGCACCCTTCGGGGTGAACGATTTCCCGGTCCTGTACCACGGCACCGCGGCCGACGCGCAGGATGTCTGCACTCAGCTCGGGCTGGACCCGGGTCCTCCTCCCGCTGCCGCCGCGCACCTCGAGGCACGGGACGGTCTGGGCGGGATTTCAACCCATGACTGCGGTCTTGCCTTCCCGTTCGCCCTCGTGCTGGGTCAATACGTCCGGATCACGAACCAGACGTCGGGTAATATTATCGGCGTCGTGGTGCCGCACTTCTAAAGACTTTTAACTCGAGAGGAGGGAAGGTAGCATGAGAAGAGGCCTCAAGTTTCTAGCAATTCTGGCGGTCCTGGCCTGTGCCGGGCTGGCGACGCAAAGCGCGTTCGCCAACTGCCAGTCTCCAGACGGCGCTTATCCCATCATCCAGTGCGGCGTCAAGGCGTGGTTCGATTCCGTGCCGGCCGACGCGGGCGCCGTCAACGGCGTCTGGTGGCAGCTCGGATTCGGCAACAACCTGCGGTCGAGGAGTACCTTGTCCACAGGCGACCTCGCGGCGGACGGCGGCGCGTGGGCCACCACGGCAGGCGCCTGCACCGTCGGCGCCTGCACCAACGGCGTATGCACGACGGGTCCGGTCATCGGCGCGGACTGCAGCACCAATGGCAATCTTGATTGCGGCCGATGCACGGCGGGCTTGGTCGGCACCAGATGCACCGTAGTCGGCAACTGCACAGGTTTCATCGGCAACGACAGCGGCCTGAGGGTCAACGACCCGAACAGCGCCTTTCCCCCCATCGACCTGGCCTCCGCCACGGCGGTGGGCGGCCCTCCCGGCTCGCTTTGCTTCGGCTCGACCAGCAACTGGGGCAGCGCGGGATCGGACGGCTGCGGCGACAACGGGCGTGATAACGACCCGGACCCCAACTTGCCGGGCAGTCCGGGCACCTGCGACATTCCGGATACCTGCGACACCTCCACGGGCCTTTGTGTCGCCGGCGGCAACGATTGCACCGTCAGCGGTGACGCGGATTGCACACAGTTCACCTGCACGGGAGGCGCCACGCCCGGCGGACCCTGCAGCGTGGACGGCGACTGCGGCAGCAGCGGCGAGACTGCATGCCTTGGGCCGATGAACGACAACCGCCTCAACAAGTACTACGGCCCGTGCCTGGTGCCTGCCCCCCAGTTCACGTTGGCGTATCAGGCCGACGCCCCGATGGGGGCGCTGCTGACGGAGACCAACAAGAAGTACTTCGCCCTGGCCTTCTTCGCCACCTCCAGCCGCGGCGGGAGTTTCAGCGACGTGACGTTCGGCGATTACAAGATGGACGCTATCGGCAAGGGAGCCACCAACCGGGGAAATCCCAACCCCGACCCCACCAAGCCGGGAGCGTTCGACATCATCCCCTGGCAGAGGATCCCCGGCCCGCAGACCGACCCGAACTTCGTCGCGTCAACGGTGCTGGATGGGGTCGACCCACTCAACACGGCGCGCCTGACGGCCTCCTGGTCGGGGGTGCGGCTCGTGGATGACGGCAGCATCCGTCCTTCGGCGGAAACCAGCCTGGGCGGTTGCTCGGGCGTGGGGGCCCGCGATTGCGGTGGGCTCGTCCGGTACCAGCTCCAGCGCGCTAACGTCATATCGAGCGGAACCTGCGTAGGAGGCGACGGGGTGGCGGGTGCTCCCCACCCGGGCACCTGCTCTTTCGGTGGGGGACCATGCTCGGTCAACTCCGACTGCGCCGGGTCGTGCGCCAACTTCGTCGCCCTGGGCGCCGCGCAGACCGGAACCAGCGTGAGCTCGGTTGCCGTCGCGCGCGATAGCTGCGTCCGGCTCCGGACGATCTTCGGGAAGGTCCCGGCCACGCTCATTTTGACAAACCCGCTCGACGCGAACCAGGGAAAGATGGGCGACCTGGGATACACGGTGGAGAGCGGCATTCTGCTGATCGGCAAGGCGCTGGTCAGCTCCAACGCCGTCCTGAAGGTGGCGGAGAAGAACAAGAACTCAGTGTTGATCGAGTTCGACACCACAGGCGAGCTTGACGTCACGGGGTTCAACGTCGTCGGGAAGGACGCGAAGGGTGAGAGGGTCATCAGCAAGGTGAGCTGCACCGAGTGCAGCACCGGCCGGGGCGCTCATTACTCGACCGTCATCCCCGCGGGTGACGTGAGGGGCGCCAAGAGCGTCCTGATCGTGACGCAGCCTTCGGGAGCCCGGAGCAACGAGCTGCCGATCGAGTAACCCAGTAACCACGTTCGACGGTTGCACGTCAGGAAATAGTGGCCGCCGGGGTCAAAACCCCGGCGGCCTTTTCCTTTTACAGCGGCCGATCGCGAGCGTATAATCGCACCGCCATGCCGAAGCTGTTTCCTCTCGCCGCTTCCTGCCTGCTCGCGCTGCTGCCCGCCTCCCAGGCGGCCGCCTCATCCCCGGATTCCGAGCTGACCGCCGAAGGGCGGGAGCTTTACCGGCGCGGGCAGCTCGAGTCCGCACTGCAGAAGTTCGAGGAGGCGATCAAGGCGGGCGCGCAAGGTGGTGAGCTGTACTACCAGACCGGATATTGCTACAAGGCCGCGCGGCGCGACCTGGAGGCGAGCCGGCGGTACATGCAGATGGCGGTTGCGCCGTTGGAAGCGGAGGCGGCGAAGGAGCGCAAGAGGCCGGCTCCTTTCTATTACCTAGCGGCCATCTACACCAACGAGCTGGGCGACCGTGTGAAGGGGACCGAAGCGGCGAAGCGCGGGGTCGAGCTGGCGGAGAGGGGCGTCCTCAGGAAATCCACCGACGGCGAGACGCTCTTTCAGGTCGGACGGCTGTACTCGCTCGCCGGCCAGGAGGAGAAGGCGATCCCCTGGTACGAGAAGGCGGTGCCGGCGCTGGAGTCCGCGGCAGGTGTGTACCGCCAGTACCTGCTGGCCTCCGTCGAGCAGCTCTCCGGCTACTACGTCAAGAAGCCGGAGCCGGCGAGGGCCGCGACGTGGCTGCTGCGCCTCCTGGAGCTGGAGCCCACGCGCGAGAAGGAGAGGCTGTCGGCCGGCCTGCTCCTGGTGAAGCTGGGGC
>JAWPNA010000330.1:0-16012 GCA_045402695.1 Acidobacteriota bacterium | reverse complement strand
CGTGGCGTGAAGGAGTCGGTGACGATCCTCGCTCCAGTCTTCCTGCTGTTCATCGTGACCCACGTTTTCGCCATCCTCTATGCGCTCGTGAGCCACGCTCCGGCGATCCCCGGGGTGGTCCGCGACGCCGCCGCCGACCTCCGGTCCTCGGTCGCCACCCTGGGCTGGGGTCCGGTGCTCCTGATCCTTCTTCGCGCCTACTCGCTCGGCGGCGGGACCTACACTGGAATCGAGGCCGTTTCGAACGGTGTGGCGACATTGCGGGAACCACGGGTCCAGACGGCCCGGCGAACGATGGCTCTCATGGCCTTCTCGCTGGCCTTCACGGCCGGCGGCATCCTCCTCGGCTACCTCCTCATTGGCGCGGAGCCACTGCCCGGACGCACGATGAACTCCGTGCTTCTCTCGAACCTGTTCGGCTCCTGGGAGCTCGGCGGTGTGGCGACAGGCTCAGCCCTCGTGATCGTCAGCCTGCTCGCGGAAGCCGCCTTGCTCTTCGTGGCGGCGCAGGCGGGTTTTCTCGACGGCCCAAGGGTTCTCGCGAACATGGCCCTGGACTCGTGGATGCCCCACCGGTTCGCCCAGCTCTCCGAACGGCTCGTCGTCCAGAACGGCGTCCTGATGATGGGCCTCGCGGCAGCGGCGGCGCTTCTCTACACCGGCGGGAGTGTCGGCACGCTTGTCGTCATGTACGCGATCAACGTCTTCATCACATTCTCGCTCACGGAACTCGGCATGGCACGCCACTGGATCAAGACGCGGACGAAAGAACCGCGCTGGCGGCGACAGCTCGCAATCCACGGAACGGGCCTCGTGATGTGCGTCACGATCCTGACCGTCACGATCTACGAGAAGTTCCTCGAGGGCGGCTGGATCACGCTTGCCATAACCTGTGCCGTCATCGCTCTCTCGCACGCCGTGCGCTTCCACTATCACGAGGTGCGCCGCAGGCTGCAACGCCTGGATGATGTTCTGATCGAACAACCGCTCCCGGAGGAGCGCCCGGTCGCACCGGCCACCAATCAGCTTGATTGCAAGGCCCCGACGGCCATCATCTGTGTCAGCTCGTTCTCCGGCTTCGGGCTCCACCAGGTGCTTGGCGTGCACCAGCTATTCCCCGGCCACTTCAAGAACTTCATCTTCGTGTCCGCAGCCGTCCTCGATTCCGGCGTCTTCAAGGGCGCCGGAGAGGTTGACCGGCTCAAGGAAGCCACGGAGCGGGATCTGAAGCGGTACGTCGCCTGGGCCGCCTCGCACGGACTTCGAGCCAGCTATCGGATGACGCTGGCAACCGAGGCGGTCCCGGCGCTGGAGGAGCTCTGTCAGGATCTCGTCCACGAGTACCCGCGCTCCATCGTCTTCATGGGAAAGCTCCTCTTCAGGGAGGAAGGAGAGCTCCAGGGACTTCTTCACAATGAGACGGCCCTGGACCTTCAGCGACATCTGCATTTCAACGGCATCCAAGCAATCGTCCTGCCGATACGAGTCCTCGACGATTAGCGGATTCCCTTGGCCGATGTTGGCCGAGATCATGCTGTCGTCGGCTGTCTTACCACGCTCTGGCTGCCTCAGTGCTTCGGGTCCAGCCCCCGGTACTGGATCGCCTCCCTCAGATGCTGTTTCAGGATCCGCTCCGATCCGGCCAGGCCCGCGAGCGTGTGAGCCACCTTCAGGAAGCGGTCGTGCGCGCGGCGATGACGCAAAGGCGGATCGCCTCCGACGATTTCCCCCCATCTTCGGACGAAATGCTCCGGTACGCGACGGCAGAAGCCCCCACGTGCATGTTGATCCGATCAAACAACGATTCCGAGGCTGCGTGATCTGAGGGAGCGAGCAGCGGCGATCTTTCAGGCTCGTGAACGCTCCGGGGAGAGTGCCCAGAGACGGGGCCGAGGTTTCAGCCCCCGGGGGGGCGCCTCGGGAGGTCGTTGTGAACAGGGAGAGAGTCGCCCGACCGACGCCCCGATCCCCCGAATCTCGCACCACCACCAATCGGGATAGGAGGGAGCCTCACGGCTCCTCCCCTCCCACGCCACCGTGGATACGGACCCGTACAAGGCGTTTCGGTTGGTCATGTGCCCATCCTCGCGGCCAGTGTTGGAAGGCCCAGCGAGATGAAGTGGGCGTTCGGCAGCGCGAAGCTCAGAGCCGGGCTGCGGCAATGCCGCCACGGGCCGTGGGCACTGCCAGCGGATGGGGCCGCCAGGTCCTTGCCCACTGCCCGGCTGCTCAGTTCCGCGAACCGCCGCGGCCCCCGTTTCCACTGCTTCCAGACAACGCAGCGCAGTCGTCGCCGCATCCACGAGTCAAAGTCCCTCAGCACCATCGGGGTTTCGCAGTACGCGAAGTAGCCGTGCCCGCCCTTCACATAGCGGGCCAACTCATCCACCATGCGCTCGAGAGGCTTGCCGAGGCTACGTTCACGGACGCGTCTCCGTGCGTCAGCCCGCTACGAGGAGTCACTCATCAACAGGCTCTTGCGGTGCCGATGGACTTTGGTTGATGGGTTAGATCGAGATCGCTCGATGTTCCGCGTCCACAACCCTGTGAACTCCTCTGGAGGAACGGGGTGGCTAAAGAGATAGCCCTGCATATGGCTGCAATTGTGGGATTCTAGGAACTCACGTTGATCGAGCGTTTCCACACCCTCCGCGACGCAGTCCAGACCCAACGCACCTGCCAGGTCGATCATGGCTGCCGTGATCGCGGCGCCCTGTGGATCACTTGTGATGTCGTGAACAAAGGACTGGTCGATTTTCAGAACATCAACTGGCAGGGACTTGAGGGCACTGAATGAGGAGTAACCCGTGCCGAAGTCGTCAATAGCGAGCCTCACGCCGATCTTCTTGAGTCTGCGCAAACTTTCGGCGTCGAGTCCAGCCTCCTGCGTCATCCTCCTCTCTGGGACCTCCAGTTCGAGGCTTGCAGCATCCAACCCGCTTTCACTCAGCGCCTTTGCGACCGTTGCCTCCAAGTCGTTCCGCCTCAACTGGCAAGCCGACAGATTGACGGCGACGCGAATTCGAGGGTAGCCAGCTCTCTGCCAGGCCTTGTTCTGCGCGCACGCCATACGCAGGACCCACTCGCTTATCGGCACGATGAGGCCCGTCTCCTCGGCCAACACAATGAAGTCCGCGGGCAGCAGAACACCCCGGCCGGGAAGCTGCCAGCGAAGGAGCGCTTCTGCGCCGATGATCTCTCCGGTCACGCCCTGGACCTCTGGCTGGTAGTAGACCCGTAGCTCGTCACGTTTCAGGGCCCCTCGCAATTTGTTTTCCAGCAGAAGTCGTGCGCGCGCCAGAGCGTTCATCGCAGGCGTATAGAAGCGATATGTGTTGCGCCCCTGGTCCTTGGCGGTGTACATGGCAGCATCGGCGTTTTCGATGAGGGTCCTGTAGTCCTGGCCATCGCCGGGATACAATGCGATCCCGATGCTGGCCGTGACACAGAGCTCGTGGTTCTCGATCACGCATGGTTGGGAGAGCGCACCGATCACCTTCTCCGCCACCCTGGCCACATCCTGGACCCGCGGGAGGTCGCTCATCATGATGGTGAACTCGTCTCCCCCCAACCGCGCAGCCGCATCGCCTAAGCGGAGACACGATGACAGCCTCCTGGCCAGTTGCTGGAGCAACTGGTCTCCTACTGCGTGCCCCAAACTGTCGTTGATGTTCTTGAAGTGGTCGATATCAAGAAACAGAATCGCAAATGACTGGCGGCGACGATCCGCATGAGCCAGTGCTTGGCCGAGATGATCAAAGAAAAGCTGTCGGTTCGGAAGTCCCGTGAGGGGATCGCGCGTGGCGAGATAATGTTCACGTTCGTGAGAGCGCTTCAGCTCCATGAACATCTGGTGCCGCTCGATGGCATGACGCAGGGTGCGCGGGAGATTGCGGGACTCGACTTCGCCTTTCACGAGGTAGTCCTGAGCTCCAGACTGGACCGCCTTCAGGGCTATGGCCTCATCGTCAAGGCCTGTCATCACGACGATAGGAACGCCGGAAGCCGCTCCTCGCGCCTGTTGCAGCGTACGGAGGCCTTGTTGGTCGGGGAGCGAAAGATCGAGTAGCACGATATCGTAGTCGTGGTCTTGAAGTCGCGCCAGCGCATCGCTGAGACGGCCGGCCTGGGTGATTTGAAAACTATTGACGCTGGAGTCGGAGAGAGCTTCCCGAACAAGATCGGCGTCAGCGGCGCTGTCTTCGACGAGCAGGACATCGATGTTGGAAGAACGGTTGGACAACGCGGGCGGCTGATGCATACTCGGGCTCCTTCTGCGGGGCTGGAGAATTAAGACGAATATAATGCATTATCTGCTTCTGACAACAGCGTGATTCACTGTTCGTGCAGAGTTCTCAGGCCCATTTGCCCGATTCCGCAGAAATCAAAGAAAGGGCAGCAGACAGCACCCGACTTTTCGCGGGCTGTAGTGGTCGTGTGGCCGCTGTGCCCGCAGACTGCGACACCTGGTTTCTGGGATGCCCCTAGATGATTGAAGACAGCGGCGATCAGAGTGGAGCGGCGACGATACATTCCCAGGATCCTGTGAAGTATGAACCGTCGCAGCTTACGATGATCTGTGCCATTCGTAGGGGCGTGGGTTGATGACGAACTCCGCGCGACGTGACTGCCGGAGCGAGGCCGGCCGATGGCCGTGCCCCTTGGCCGTCCAGGATCACAGCTCTCGCATGGCCTCCTGGTCCCCCAGGAAGTCGCAATTCCTGACTTCAATTGCTATGAAACTGAGCCGAAGTCTACCGAGACGGGAGCTTGACGACCGTCAGCCAGAACTCATCGATACTCTTCACGACTAGCGCGAACTGTTCGAGGTCCACTGGCTTTGTAATGTAGCAGTTTGCATGAAGATCGTAGCTCTTGACGATGTCTGCTTCCTCCTCAGAGGAGGTTAGGATGACAACCGGAATCCGCTTCAGATTGGGATCCTGCTTGATCTCAGCCAGAACTTCTCGACCATCCGTTCTCGGAAGATTCAGGTCAAGCAGGATGAGATCCGGTCGCGGTGCGTCGGCATGAGCGCCCTCCTGGTGCAGGAAGGCCAAGGCGACCTGGCCGTCACCCGCGACGTGGAGGCGATTCAGCACCTTGAGGTCCTTGAAGAATTCCCTGGTCAGGTCCACATCAGCGGCGTTGTCTTCAACAAGCAGAATCTCAATCTGCCTTCCTAGCATTCACTCACCTCATACTCATGAAGGAGGGGCATCGTGAAAGTAAAGGTCGCTCCACGGCCCAGTTTCGATTCTACCCAGATCCGGCCACCGTGCTGCTCGACGATCTTCTTGGCGATGGCCAGGCCAATTCCCGTGCCGGGATACTTGTCCCGCTCATTCAGGCGCTGAAATACTTCGAAGATGCGCTGCGCGTGCCGTGGCTCGATCCCGATCCCGTTGTCGCAGACGGATATCACCCACTCGTCGCCACTTTGGGCAGCTCCGATGCGAATCTTGGGCGAAGCTTCGCTTCGAAACTTAATGGCGTTCTCGATGAGGTTTTGAAACAGTTGCGTGAGTCGCGCCTGGTCGGCCACGACCCTCGGGAGCTCTTCCACGGAGATCTGGACGCCCGTCTCGGCGATGCTCAGGTGCAGGTTCGCGAGGACGGTTGAGAGAACGTTCGAGCATTCTACCGGTTGCAGAGCTTCCTTGGTTATCCCCACACGCGAGTAGACGAGAAGATCTTTGATCAACCGTTGCATGCGCTTCGCGCCTTCCGCGGCGTAAGAGATGAACTTGTCCGCATCGGGACCAAGCTTGCCCTTGAAACGTTGTTCCAATAGCTGCACGTAGCTTGCGACCATTCGCAGAGGCTCTTGCAGATCATGGGAAGCCACGTAGGCAAAGCGCTCCAGCTCCGCGTTGGAACGCGCCAGTTCTTCGGCTCTTTCCTGCAACGACCGATTCAGCGCCACCATCGTTTTTTCCGCTCGCTTGCGTGATGTGATGTCGCGGGCGATGGCTGAGGCACCCACCACGGCCCCGGCAGCGTCCCTGATTGGGGAGACGGTCAGGGAGACGTCGACCCGTTCTCCGTTCTTCTTCACGCGCACGGTCTCATAGCGCCCGAGGTGTTCTCCCTCCACGAGGCGACGAAGGATCTGGGGCAGCTCGCTACTGCGTTCGGGGGGGACAAGGATCACGATCGACCGCCCGAGGACCTCTTCGGGCGTGTAGCCGTAGAGCTCCTGGGCCGCTTGATTCCAGCTGGTGATCGTCCCGTCAAGCGTCTTGCCGATGATGGCGTCGTCTGAGGACGCTACGATGGCGGCAAGCAGGGAGCATTGTTGCTCCGCTCGCCTGCGCTCGGTGATATCCCGCACGAACGCGTTGAAGGTAACGGCCTCGCCCCATCGAATCGGTGACACCGTGAGCTCCACCCGGAATTCATGACCATCACGATGGAGGGCCGCCAGCTCGACCCGTCTGTTCAGTACGGGGCCTTGGCCGGTGGCAAGAAAGCGCTTCAGCCCCGCTTCGTGCGCCTCCCGGTATCGCTCGGGGATGATCATTTCAGACATACGCCGGCCCACCGCTTCCTGGCGCGCCCATCCGAATGTGATCTCCGCCTGCCGGTTCCAGAACGTGATCACTCCGTGATCGTCCATGACTACCACGCTGTCAAGCGCGCTCTCGATGATGGTGCACATACGTTCGTCGAGCTGAACCGCACGCTCACCCAGGTTTGTTTTCAATCGATCTCGCTCGACGATCTCACGAGCGATGATCGAGACTCCGGCACTATCCCCCTCCGAGTCCTTGACCGGGCAGATGGAGAGCGAGACAGGGATCCGCCGGCCATCCTTTGTCAACCACAAGGTATCGAGGTGTTCCTGCGCTTTGCCGGCCAGGATGCGCTCGAAGGCTTCCCGAAGTCCGCTGGGCTGGTCGAGCGGAACCAAGTGCGAGACGGGCTTCCCGTGGAGTTCCTCGGCCTGGTAGCCGGAAAGGCGCACGGCGGCCTCGTTGAAGGCTTCGACGAGCCCAGCCCGGTCGGTTAGGACGAGGGCGTCACTTACGGAATCAAGGAGGACTTGGAATCGCGTCTCGCGGGAGTCTTTCACGGAGGTCCTCCGCTGCAGAGTGGTTCAACCTAGCATATCGCTGGGCTGAGATCAGTGGATCCTCGCGTTCATCAAGTCATGCGGGTACGGGATCAGGGTCGGCCAAGCTCACTCGCAGATTGAGTGTGCGGTTCGGGGCGATTTCCCTGGATGTCGCGCCTCGGAGAGGCGGTTTCGCGAGGGTTCTTCTCAGATTTCACACTGATGCGCCTTCTGAAAGTTCCAGCAACCGCGCCACCTCCTCGTAGTCAAACTTTTGGGATTCACCGACACTTGGACTTCGAGCTCACCATTTCCCCATTTTGTCGCCACTCGAGTGAACCGGCCGTAGCTGCAGGATCAAGTGGTCAGCGGCAGGGTGCTCCTTGATCTGAACTGAGTGGCGACCGAGATGCATGGAGGGGTGCTACACGTTTCCTCTCCGGAGGGGGGCTCAGGGTTTGCGCGGGACGTGAAGAAGCTCAGGGCGCGCAAGCTGGGCCCCAGGGAGTTCGTCTCGCGGCCGCGCCAAGCGCCCCTCGTGGCAGGACTCAGGGATTGATGACGATCTTGCCGAACTGCTTGCGGTCCTGCATCCGCCGGTGCGCCGCGGCGATCTCCGACATGGGGTACACCGAGTCGATCACCGGCTTGAGCGCTCCTTGCCCCACCAGGTCCATGACCTGCAGGAGATCCCCCTTGGAGCCCATGGTGGAGCCCAGCACCGACAGCCTCCGGAAGAAAATGTAGCGGATGTCGGTGGCCACCTCGTAGCCCGACGTCACGCCGCAGATCACCAGACGCCCCCCCATCTTGAGGCTGCGGATGTTCTTGTCCCACGTGTCGGCCCCGATGTGATCGAAGATCACATCCACGCCGCGCCTGCGCGTGAGGCGCTTGACCTCCTCGAGGAAGTCGAGCTTCCGGTAGTTGATCGTCTCGTCGGCGCCCAGGTCGCGTGCCTTCTTGAGCTTGGCATCCGACCCGGCGGTGGCGATGACGCGCGCCCCGAGCAGCCTGGCGATCTGGATGCCCGCGGTTGATACGCCGCTGCCGGCCGCGTGGATCAGCACGTCCTCGCCGGGTTTCACCTGCGCGCGGTACGACAGCATGTGCCACGCCGTGAGGAAGACCATCGGGATGGCCGCCGCCTCGTTGAACGTGAGCTTGCCGGGGATCGGGATCACGTTCACGCCCGGGACGCACACGTATTCCGCACAGCCGCCGTCGCGGTTCTCTCCGATGATCGCGTAGGAGGCGCACAGGTTGTCGCGCCCGCTCAGGCAGCGGGTGCACCGCCCGCACGAGAGCCCGGGAGAGACCACCACGCGATCTCCCGCCTTCACTCCCTTGGCGAAGGGGCCCGCCTTCTTCACCACGCCCGCGATGTCGCTTCCCGGGATCATCGGCAGCGGCATCTTCTGTCCCGGCACGCCTTTGCGCACCCACAGGTCCAGGTGGTTCAGCGCGCACGCCTTGACCTGGACCAGGACCTCGTCCGCCGCGGGGATGGGTGTTTCCACCTCCTCGATGCGCAGCTTCTCCAGGTCGCCGTGCTCGTGAATGACCACTGCTTTCATGATGGCGTCGTCTCCATGCCGTTTAGCCCCGCTGGCTCCACTTCGGCTTGCGCTTCTGCAGAAAGGCCTCCACCCCTTCACGGGCGTCCGGATGGGGCAGGAGGTCCTCGAGGTAGATCTTCTCCGTGGCGGCCAGCGCCGCGGCGAACGTCACCGCTCGCGCGCCCCTGAGCGCCTTGACCGCCCGGCGCATCACGGGGCCGCTGTTGTCGGCGAGCGCCCGCACCACCCGCTCGAGCTCGGCGTCCAACTCCTCGGGAGAGACCAGCCGGCTCACGAGCCCCAGCGCGAGCGCTTCGAAGCCCGACAGGCGCCGTCCCGTCAGCACGAGATCTGACGCGAGCTGCCTGCCGATGCTGTCCGGAAGAAGCGCCGCCGCGATCGGGGGGAACGAGCCGACTTTGATCTCGGGTTGGCCCAGTTGCACGTCGTCGGCGGCCACCACGATGTCGCAGCACAGCAGCAGCTCGAATCCGCCCCCCAGCGCGAGGCCGCGCGCCGCCACCACCGAAACCGCGCCGCTCGCCCACAACCTGCGCGCCACCCGGTGGAAGGCCTCCAGCATCTTCGGCGCCATCTCAGGGGTGTGCTCGCCGACGTCGGCCCCCGCGCAGAAAGCGCGCTCGCCCGCCGCGCGGATCACGACGATGTCGGCCTCGCCCGCGGAGTCGAGCTTCCGCAGGGCGGTCTCGAAGGCGTCGAAGGCCGCGATGTTGAGGATGTTGAGAGGCGGGCGGTTGATGGTGATGTAGCCGACGCGCCCTTCACGATGGTGAAGGATCGGCTCTGCACCCGAGGTACCGCCGCCAGCCACGTCTCCTCCGCTGAACTACCGCCCCTTGAACTCGGCGCGGCGCTTGTCGTTGTAGGCGCTCAGCCCTTCCTTGGCGTCCTCGCTCTGGAAGAGCTGCTGCTGCAGCTCCCGCTCCAGGGAGAGCGACTCCTGGAAGGAGATCTCGATGCCCGACTGCACCGCCCTCTTGATTCGGCCGACCGCCTTGCTGGCCTTGTGGGGCGGCAGGAACTGTCGCGCGTACTCGACCACCTGCTGCCAGTAGTTCTCGGTCTCGAAGATGTGGTTGACGAGGCCCATCTCGGCCGCCTCCTCGAAGGAGAAGGTCCGCCCCGTGACCATCAACTCGATGGCGCGCGACTTGCCCACGGCGCGCGCGAGCCGCTGCGTCCCGCCGGTGCCGGGCAGCACGCCGAGGGTCACCTCGGGCAGGCCGATCTTGCCGCCATCCTTGCGCGCGATCCTCAGGTCGGCCGCCAGCGCAATCTCCAGTCCCCCTCCCACGGTGTGCCCGTTGAGCGCCGCGATGACCAGCTTGGGCGTCTGCTCCAGCCGGTTGAGCGTCTCGTTGGCATGAAGGCAGAAAAAGTACTTGAAGGTCGGGTTCACCGTGGCCAGCATCTTGATGTTGGCTCCGGCCGAGAAGAACTTTTCGCCGTGGCCGCGCAGGATGACGACGTGCACCGCCTCGTCGAAGCGCGCCTTCAGGATCGCGTCATCGAGCTGCCGGTTCATCTCGTAGGTGTAGGTGTTGGCCGGCGGGTCGTTCATCTCGATGACGGCGAGCCCGCTGTCCACCGTGTAGTTGATGAGGATCTCAGGCATCAGACGTTCTCCCTTTCCGTGGTGATCAGGACAGATCCACCCAGATGCTCTTGATCTGGGTGTACATCTCAATTGAGGCGGCGCCCAGCTCGCGGCCGAAGCCGCTCATCTTGTAGCCGCCGAACGGCGACGCGTTGTCGAGGACGTTGTAGCAGTTGATCCAGACGGTGCCCGCGCGCAGCTCGCGCGCCACCCGGTGGGCCTTCTTGATGTCCTTGGTCCAGATGCCGGAAGCCAGGCCGTAGATCGAGTCGTTGGCTTTCGCGACGGCATCCTCGACGTCCTTGAATGGGATGACCGCCAGGACAGGCCCGAAGATCTCCTCGCGCGCGATCGTCATTTCGTTGCGCACGCCGTCGAACACCGTCGGCTCCACGAAGAACCCCTTGCCGTCCCCCACCTTCGCCCGGCCGCCGCCGGCCACCAGCTTCGCTCCCTCCTCCTTGCCGATGCCGATGTACCTCAGGATGGAGTTCATCTGCGCCTCGGAGACCTGCGGACCGAACCGGCACTTGGGATCGAGGGGATCGGACGGAATGGTCTTCTTCACGCGGTCGATCAGCTTCTCCATGAGGGCGTCGTGCGCCCCCTGCTCCACGAAGAGCCGCGATCCCGCCGTGCAGACTTCTCCTTTGTTGTAGAAGATCCCGGTCTGCGCTCCGCGGGCCGCGGCATCCAGATCGGCGTCGGCGAAGATGATGTTGGGCGATTTGCCGCCCAGCTCCAGCGAGACGCGCTTGAGGGTGCCGGCGGCCTCCCGCATGATCTGCTGGCCGACGGGCGTGGAACCGGTGACGGCGATCTTGTCCACCATCGGGTGCCGCACGAGCGCCATGCCGGCGATCGATCCGGACCCGGGCACGACGTTCAGCACGCCGTCCGGCAGGCCCGCCTCGCGGCACAAATCGGCCAGCCTCAGGGCCGACAGCGGCGTGTACGAGGCCGGCTTCAGCACCACGGTGTTACCGCAGGCCAGCGCCGGGGCCGCCTTCCACGCGGCCATCAGGAGCGGAAAGTTCCAGGGGGTGATTTGTCCGCACACTCCCACCGGCTCTCTCAGCGTGTAGTTGAGAAACGATCCGCGCACCGGGATCGTCTCTCCATGGATCTTGGTGGCCCAGCCGGCGTAGTAGTGGAAGCAGTCGGCCGCCATCGGAAGGTCGATCTTGACGTTCTCGGTGACCGGCTTGCCCGAGTCGAGCGTCTCCAGCTCCCCGATCTCCTCCGCGTGCACCAGCAGGAGATCGCCCACCTTCCAGAGGATGCGCGCTCGGTCGGCGGCCGACATCTTGCGCGTCCACGGCCCCGAGTCGAACGCCGCGCGCGCCGCCTTCGCCGCGCGGTCGATGTCCTCCTCCCGCCCTTCGGCAACGGTGGTGAGGACCGAGCCTGTGGCCGGATTAATGGTGTTGAAGGTCCGGCCGTCGGCCGCGTCAACGAACTGGCCGTTGATGAAGAGCTTCGCCGGCTCGACCTTGGCCTTGGTGGGCGCGAGCATGCTGGACATGGCGGTCCTTTCTCGGTGGTGAAACAGGATCTTGAGGATGATCGCGGGGACTGGAGGAAGCAGGCCATTGCCGCGGTCGAGCGCCTCTATCCCCCATCCCTCCTGCAATTTGACGCGCATGGTATGAGATGGGCCCCGTGGCTGTCAATGAGGGGAGGCATGTAATACCATCGCGCGCCATGGAACCGATCCGATCCGTCACCGTCATCGGCGCGGGCACGATGGGCGCGGGGATCGCGCAGACCGTCGCGCTCGCCGGGATCCCGGTCTGGCTGCATGACGTGGACGGTTCCGCGCTCGATCGTGGGCTCAGGCGCGCCCTCGCGCGGATCGACGAAGGGGTTGCGCGCGGCAAAGTCGCGCCCGAGCGGGCGGACCGCGCCCGCGCGGTCCTTCAGGCGGCTCCCGACCTGCCGGCCGCGGCGGCGCGGTCCGACCTGGTGATCGAGGCCGTTCCCGAGCTGATGGAGCTGAAGAAGCGGACGTTCGTCCAGCTGGGCGACATCTGCGGTGCGTCGGCGATCCTCGCCACCAATACATCGTCATTGTCCGTGACCGAGATTGCGTCGGCGGCGGCGCTCCCCGCGCGTGTGCTGGGGCTGCACTTCTTCAACCCGCCCCACATCATGAAGCTGGTGGAGATCGTGCGCGCGGGTCAGACCTCGGACGCCGCCCTCGCCCGGGCGCGCTCCTTCGTGGACACCCTGGGCAAGGAAGCGATCATCGTGCGCGACAGCCCCGGCTTCGCCACCTCCAGGCTCGGTCTTGCGCTGGGGCTGGAAGCGATGCGCATGCTGGAGCAGGGGGTCGCGTCGGCGGCCGACATCGACC
Source organism: Acidobacteriota bacterium (assembly GCA_045402695.1). Classification (GTDB taxonomy): domain Bacteria; phylum Acidobacteriota; class Polarisedimenticolia; order JACPZX01; family DASXTC01; genus JAWPNA01. The sequence goes on along the minus strand of JAWPNA010000330.1, from coordinate 3,422 downwards.
GCGCCATGGAGCTGGGCTATGGCCACCCGATGGGACCCCTCGCCGTCAGCGATCTGGTCGGGCTGGACGTGCGCCTCGGCATCGCGGAGATCCTGCATCGCGAGCTGGGGAGCGATCAGTTCAGACCGCCCGAAATCCTTCACGCGCTGGTGGGCAAAGGCCGGCTCGGAAAGAAGACCGGCGAGGGGTTTTACCGCTGGGACGAGTCGGGCCGCAAGCGAGACGGTTGACAGGCTCCTGCCTATCCGGTTGCCTCAGCACGACACGAGATGTCGTGTCGAGGCATGGGCGGCAGAAAGTCAGGCGACAACCATCGCAGCCTCGGCGAGTTCTACCGCCAAGTCGAGTCCGGGTCATGGCTGGACCATGACCGGGAGCCGGGCCCTCTACGGGCAGCCGTTCGGCGACAAGCTGATCTCCGCATCGCGACTGCCGACCTGGGCCCCGGGGCCGTCATAGCTGCCAGCGCCGCCACAGCTCACGGCGCGCACGAGGTACCAGAGGCCCTCTCCGCCCGCCGGCAGGGCGGGATCGACGTAGCTCAACGTCATCTGATCGTCGGTCAGGCAGAGTTGCGTTGACGTCGTGAAATCGCCCCCGGTGCTGCGCAGCGAGTTGAGCCCGCCGCGTACCAAGTCGTATCCAGTCGCGCCCTCAGCCGTGCTCCAGGAAATGCGCTCCCCGCCCATCTCCATGCTCACGGAGACAGAAGGTATTCCCGTGGGTGGGGGCGACGTGCAGACGGACACGCAGTAGCGTCCCCCGGAATCGAGATCCGCCCCATCCCACCCGCCCCACACCACCATCACGGAATCGGTCCATGTCGCCGTGTGAAATCTCCGGCCGGCCGGAGCTCCGGACGTGGACATGGTCGTCCAGGCGTCCGTTGCCGGTTTGTATCGGCCGCCGCTGTTCAGTTGCACCACGAGGTCGTCCTGGCCGCCCCAGACAATCATCTCTGCGTCGGCGTTCGTCCAGACAGCCGTGTGCTGGTCCCGAGCGGCCGGGGCCCCCGTGGTCGAGGTCGGCGTCCACATGTCCGAGTTGGGATCGTAGCTCCCTCCGGTGTCCAGGTCGTTGAAGCCGTCATAGCCGCCCCACACGATCATCCTGGCGTTGGAGCCAGTCCAGACGGCGGTGTGGTTCTGCCGGCCAACGGGAGCGCCGACGATCGACGTTGCCGACCACGCATTCGCAGCGGGGTCGTAGCGCCCGCCGGTGTTCAGAGTGACGGCGGAATCGTCCTCACCTCCCCAGACCACCATGTTTGTTCCGTTCCAGACCGCGGTGTGGCTGTCCCGTGCGTCGGGCGCTCCAGACTTCGCGGTCGTTGACCAGGTGTCCGCCGCCGGGTCGTAACGCCCTCCGGTCGCGAGATCCCTGTTCCCGTCCCAGCCGCCCCACACGATCATCCTGGCGCTGAAGCCTGCCCAGATGGCGGCGTGGTACTCGCGGGCGGTGGGCGCTCCGGTCATCGAGGTCGGCGACCAGCTATTCGCCGTCGGGTCGTAGCGACCTCCAGAGCTCTTCGGGACGAAGACCTCGTTGCCGCCACCCCAGACGACCATCTTCGTGCCGGTCCAAACCGCCGTGTGAGTATCCCGGGGATCGGGTGCGCCGATCGTTGATGTTGGCGCCCAACTGTCCGTCGCAGGGTCGTACCGACCACCGGTGTCGGTGTCCAGATTCGAATTCGCGTCGTAGCCGCCCCAGACGATCATCTCCACGCCGGTCCAGACGACCGTGTGCGCCTCGCGGGGAGTCGGGGCGCCGCTCGCAGACACCGAGGCCCACGTGTTGTTCAGGCAAGTGGACGTGATTGCGGCGGAGAGGGGTGGCGTTCCCGCGGTGGAACCGGCGAGTTCATCTCCCGGGAGTGGCGCGCGATCGAAGCGTCGTCCCTCCACGAGGGCCGCCTTCGTTTCTGCCCACCATGCATCGAAAGGTCGTTTTCGCCAGCTTGCGGTCGCCAGTCTCAGGCGCGATGAGTCTTTTTCGAGGACGGCCTGGACGTAGAAGCGCTCGTCGTCTTCCTGAACCTCGGTGAAAACCTTCAGTGGGAGATCCTCAGCCGGCGACTCGAGATGGAATCTCGCGCGAAGTCGCGCGACCTCCCGGCGCCAGGTTCCCGAATCCAGCCGGATCTCACGGCCTCTGTTCGAGCGCGTGCCGCCGCGCGAGGGACGCCCTTCACCCAAGAGCCACACTGTCTCCCGGTAGTCGCCTCCCGTCTCTCTGGCGGTGGCGACGGACATCCCGCGCGCAAGGGATTCCTCGATCGCTTTCTTCAGGGAGAGGTGCCACCTTGGGTCCAGCGCATACGCCCGGCGGATCCACAGATCCGCGAGCAGCGGCCGCGCCAGGCATTCTGCGACGACGGACGGGTCGTCCCCGAGAGCCGCGAGGATCTCCCGCAGGACATCGGGGGCCCGCGTGGACGCGGTCATCCTGGCGACTTCGTCGCGGAGATCCTCGCTCCGAATCGGACGGCCCCAGAGCCGCTCGAGCGCATCCGATTCGAGAAGATAGTTCTCGACCTTGGCCCGGAGAGCGATCTCCGGCAGCACCTGATCGAGCGATGGCTTCGGGCTCGAGTCGGCGGCGGGCCAGACGCGGTGCCTCCAGTAGACGCCCTCGATGGCACGCTGCGCAGCGACGCGCGCCTGCATGTCCGTCGCGCTCGAAGTGTGGGCCGGGATCCATGCCATCGCGGCGATGATACCGACCGCCGCCATCAACCTTCGCATCGGTCGACTCTTCCGAGCGGCGAGACGTCTCGGAGGCACTGCTCCACCATCCTGGAGCATTGCCGCGCCCATCAGTTCCTTGGAACGAACCGAACCGAGTCCGAGCCACTGCCCGGCGTGGAGAAGGTGTAGGTGACGGTGGGATGTGGCCTGCCGACGATTGTCCCGACCACGGAGGTCGCCTTGTACTTGACCCCAAGCACGTAGATCTCGTCGGGAATTGCACCCGTCACAAGAATCGTCACCGTGCCGCTCACCGGATCGATGCTCGACCGTACATCTGTCGCGCTCTTCGTGCAGGTGGCGTCGTAGAGGACGACCTGCGCGATCCCCTGGATCTCCAGCGGCGGCCAGTTCGGGCTGACCGGCGAGTGCGTCTGGCCGACCACGATGATGAAGCTCGACGACAGCGCGGCGAACGAGCTGTAGTCGAGGAACAGTCGAGGCGCCACGGAGTTGATACCGGGGCCCCTGGTCCTGTAGCTCACGGTCGTCAGATCAGCGGCGGTCCCGCTCCGGAACTCGTCGCAGGTCGCTGCCGGCCCCGTGATCTGCATGAAGCACTGGTTCACGCCGACGCACAATCCGTCGGCACAGGCGTCGTTGGCCGTGCAGGCGACGCCGTCGTCGCAGACCGTTCCGTCGGGCTGAGGCGTGCAGGTGTCGGGGTCGAGC
>JAWPNA010000042.1:0-4667 GCA_045402695.1 Acidobacteriota bacterium | reverse complement strand
GCGATCCCGTGGTCCCGGAACGCCGCCCGGGCAGCCCCCGCCCGGTCGAGCGCGTGGGGCCCCTGGTTGAACGTGAACTCCCCGTGACGGGTCGTGCGGGCCCGTCCCCCGAGGCTCCGCGAACGCTCGTACACGGTGACCGGGCGGCCGGCCCGGGCCAGATCGAGGGCCGACACCAGGCCGGCCAGTCCCCCCCCCACCACTGCGATTCCCATGGCTTCCCTCCGGGCTTGCCCGACCCTTCCTTCACGTCCGAGGGGGCCGGAAGGTGACACCGGCGGCCATCCTAGCCTGACGCGGACGGGCCCGCACCGGCCGTGCTCCGATGTGATGATTCAAGACCTGACCCCCCGTGCTAGCATCGACTCGACGAGGACGAGCGAAGGCGGCGAGCCCGGGGATTCGCTCGAAGGAGCTGACCCATGGCCGAGGACCCGTCGGTGTCCAAGCTGATCTACGACTGGAACACCGCGGGGAACGGCTACCCGCACCGCGACCGCCCGATCGAGCTCGACGACGAGACCCTTCGCGACGGCCTCCAGTCGCCCTCCGTGCGGGACCCCGACATCGGGACCACGATCCGGCTCCTCCACCTCCTGGAGGAGCTGGGCCTCCACACCGTGGACCTGGGCCTGCCGGGGGCGGGGCCTCGGGCCTGCGCCGACATCACCGCCCTTTGCCACGAGATCACGAACGCCCGCCTCAAGATCCGGGCGAACTGCGCGGTGCGCACGGTGAAGGCGGACATCACGCCCCTCATCGAGATCTCCCAGAAGGTCGGGATGCCCATCGAGGCCTGCACCTTCATCGGCTCCTCGCCGATCCGCCAGTACGCCGAGGACTGGACCCTCGACCACATGCTCCGCCTCACCGAGGAGGCGGTCTCCTACGCAACCGCGAACGGCCTCCCCGTGATGTACGTGACGGAGGACACCTGCCGGGCCACCCCCGAGACGATCAAGCGGCTGTTCACCACCGCGATCGGGGCGGGGGCCCGACGGGTGTGCGTGTGCGACACCGTGGGGCACATCACTCCCCGGGGAGTCCGCAACCTGATCCCCTACGTGAAGCAGATCATCCAGGAGACGGGCGAGCGCATCGCCATCGACTGGCACGGGCACAACGACCGGGGCCTCGGGGTCATCAACACCATCACCGCCTGGACCTCGGGAGTGGACCGCGTCCACGCCACCGCCCTCGGGATCGGGGAGCGGGTGGGCAACTGCTCCATGGACCAGCTCCTCATCAACCTCCGCCTCATGGGGTACATCTCGAACGACCTGTCGGCCCTCGCCGACTACGTGCGGGTGGCCAGCGCGGGAACCGAGGTGCCGATCCCCGCGAACTACCCGGTGTTCGGCCACGACGCGTTCCGCACCGCCACCGGGGTGCACGCGGCGGCCATCATCAAGGCCAAGAACAAGGGGGACGACTGGCTGGCCGACCGGGTGTACTCGGGAGTCCCCGCGGGCATGGTGAAGCTCCACCAGAAGATCGAGGTCGGCTTCATGTCGGGGCTGTCCAACGTCGTGTACTGGCTCCACCAGCACGGGATCGAGGCCAAGGACGACCTGGTCCAGGAGATCTTCCGGGCCGCCAAGGAGCGCAACCGCGTCCTCTCGGAGGACGAGATCCTCGAGATCTGCAAGTTCATGCAGGTCGAGCGGGACCGGCCCCTGCCCCTCGACACCCTGCCCGCGTGGAAGACCACGATCGAGGGCCACTGAGACTCGACGGCAAGGCGGGAGTGGTCACCGGGGCCGGCCGGGGGATCGGCCGGGAGCTGGCCCTCGCCCTGGCCCGCCGGGGAGCCGCGGTGGTCGTGAACGACGCCGGGGTGGCGGTGGACGGCTCGGCCACCTCCGAGCGCCCCGCGGAGGCGGTGGCGGCGGCCATCCGGAGCGAGGGGGGGCGCGCGGTCGCCCATCCCGGCTCGGTGGCGGTGTGGGACGACGCCCGCGGGATGGTCGGCGAGGCGGTCGCCCGCTTCGGCCGCATCGACTTCGTGGTCAACAACGCCGGGGTGGTGCGCGACGCGATCTTCCACAAGATGAGCGAGTCGGACTGGGACACCGTGGCCGCGGTGCACCTCAAGGGCGCGTTCAACGTCTCGCGGGCGGCGGCCGAGCACTTCCGGGCCCAGGGGTCGGGCGCGGTCGTGAACATGACGTCGACCTCGGGCCTGATCGGCAACTACGGCCAGGCCAACTACGCGGCGGCCAAGCTCGGGGTGGTGGCCCTCACCCGGTCGATCGCCCTCGACATGAGGCGCTTCGGGGTCCGGGCCAACGCGGTGGCGCCCTTCGCGTGGACCCGGATCACCGAGACGATCCCCGTCGGCGCGACCGACGCCGATCGGAAGCGCCTGGAGAGCCTGAAGAGGCTGCGGCCGGAGCAGGTGGCGCCCCTCGTGGTCTTCCTCGTCTCGGACGAGGCGCGGGAGGTCACCGGTCAGGTGTTCGCGGTGCGGGGCTCGGAGATCGTGCTGTTCGCGCCCCCGCGCCCGGTGGGCTCGGTGCGGGGGGAAGGCGACTGGTCGCCCGAGGGCATCGCGGAGCGGGCGATCCCCGCGCTGCGCGCGGCGTTCTCACCCCTCCAGGTCACCGCCGACGTCTTCACCGACGAACCGTCGGACTGATTGAGCTGGATCGTCGAGAGTTCCTGCTTCTTGGTGGGGTCACGGCGGCGGCGCCTCGGCTCGCCCCTCCCATCACGGCTCGAGAAACGGCACCGGTTGCTGCGGACCAGACATGGAAGGCCCGCTGGATCTGGCTCCCTGGCCAGCTCGCGGCGCATCGTCACGCAGAGGCCCTCATGCGGCTCTTCCGCGAGCGGCTCCTGGCGCGGCTCGTCCTTAGACACGCCCTCTCGCAGGACCTGGCCACGAAGCTCATGGCTTGGAGACATCCGGGCTTGTGACGCCCGTAATGCACCCAGACTCACGATCCTTGTTCGGTTGACTCATCGCGCTGCCTCCTGGGGTGCGGTTGCGAGCTTCGAACGCGCGCCACCACGCTGCGCGGTGTCCGAAGCGAAGCCCGATGGGGAGCGGACGGTCCACCTGCCCTTCGCTGACCGCCCCGGTTTGCCAGTGGATCTGTACCCTCGTCAGCCGTGGCTCGTCGTGCTGGGTGAGCCACACCTCTCGGACCAGGAGGCGCACGCTTGCGGTCCGACCACTTGGTGGTCCGGGCACGCCACCGCCAGGGCAGATCTTTCGCGAGCTCGTGAAGCCGACCCGATCCGCGTCGTCGATTCGCAGTGGAGGCTGGCGGGTGCGCTCTGCATACTCTGTGTTGAGCGCTTCGACCTCACGCAGCTTCTCTTCCCAGTCCCGCTCGAGGTTGCCGGCGACCAGGCGATTGTCCGGATCCACCGCCTCGTAGCGTCGCCGGGCCAGTCCCGCTTCGTACTCCGCTCGCGCGATGCGGTGCCGCCACTGCCGTCGCAGATCCTCGGCTCGTCTCTCCAGCTCCTCGATCGCCGCGATCGCGGCCTCGATGCCGGCCGGGCGACTTGCCTCGAGGAGCCGTTGCTCGACAAACGTATCGACCCCGGAGGCGGCCACGCTCTGGCAACGGATCTGCTCTCCCGTGCCGGTGTGGCGGCGGCAGAGGTAGAGCGCACCTCCCACTGGTCCCGCGGCAGGTGCCGGAGGACGGTCTTCCTCGTTCGGGTTTGTGGATCCAGCGTGGTGACGGCTCGTCGCTCCCCGTAGAAGTAGGCGCCCGCATAGAAGGGATTGTGCAGGATCACAGTGGCCGCGCCGGCGGGCCCGTTCCAGGTCACCCTGGCCAGAGACGAGGGGGACTCCGTGGCCCCGATGGACTGGTACTACGCGGTGATCGTCGGCGGCACGGTCTTTTGGCTGACTCCTTCCGGAATCAGTCTCACCGCGACGCCATTCCTCGCACCGGCCCGCCTGTTCACGGTTGCAGGCCGCCGATCAGCAGCGCTATCAGCGAGAGAATGCCGTTGCCCGCGGTGTAGTTCCCGTCGATGGGCACGATCGTGGCGAAGCCGGCGTCGACCGCTGGACCGTCGGCGCCCGGCGCTTCGGTCTCGCCAGGCGGGGGCGGCCCGACGCTCGGGGTGAACAGGGCCGGAGAGACCTCCGTGTAGGTCAGGATGCCGGCGGCCGCCCTCCCCTGTACTCGCACGATGACGCCCCGAACGTCGGAGGGCGCCAGGGTCGGGTAGTTCACGTTCAGCGCCGTGCGCGGGGGGAGGACGCCGGGCGTCGGGTTGGTGGACTTGACGCGCTGGACGAGACGTACCGCGAAGTTCGCCACGTTCGCGTAGTGCTGGATGAAGGCGGGGCTGGCGGGGTCGTCGTTCGGGGGGTCGCTGCTGAACGCGATCGCCGGGAGGTTGGCGCGCAGGGCTGCAATCGTCGCCCCCACCGTGCCGGAAAACGGGGTGCTGGGTCCGACGTTCAACCCGTGGTTCGTGCCCGACACGACCAGGTGCGGCCGCTCCGACAAGATCCCGCTGATGCCGAGGAGCACGCACGTCGCCGGCGTCCCGTCGATATCGCGGTAGAGGAGGCATTTCATGTTCGAGGAGAAGTCGGCGATGCGCGACGTCGCCTCGGCCACCATCTCGAACGAGCTGACGACGAAGAGGTCCGTGTCGGGAACCCGCCACACGGGGGCCGTCGCGTGGAG
>JAWPNA010000227.1:0-14292 GCA_045402695.1 Acidobacteriota bacterium | reverse complement strand
CTCATCTACCGCGGCATGAACGTCTACCCGCGGGAGATCGAGGCGGCCCTCGAAGCCCATCCAACGGTGCACGAGGCCGCGGTCGTCGGCATTCCCGATGAAAAGAGAGGAGAGGTCCCCTGCGCGTTTGTCGTGCCCCGGGAGGGCTCAGCGATCTCGGAGTCCGACCTGAGGCATGCCTGCTTGACCAGCTTGGCCCGATACAAGGTGCCGCGCCTATTCCGGGTGGTCGACTCGCTTCCCCGCAACCCTGCGGGCAAGGTGCTCAAGCAGGTCTTGAAGGAACAGCTGCTGGCCCCGGGCCAGCCGGTGGCCGACTCTCGCCGGCCGGCTCGCGCGATGCGGCCGGGGATGTGACCGCGCGGGGCCCGTGTGGTGAATCGGGAGTTCCATGAATGGTCCCAGGTCTCGTGCTGGCTGTGGTGACGCTCATGGAAGGGGAATCTCGAACCGAGCCCGGCTGCCGCACCGGGATGATGTGGATGAAAGAGCCATACAGAAGAAGGAGTAGCGGCCCGCTTCGGCCCCGGGTCAAGCGTTGTCGTCCGGAAGGTCGTTGGCGAAGCGTTGACAGGGGTAGGCCTGGGCTGGCCATTGAGCCGCGAAATTGGTGACTCGGATCGAGGTGCCGACCGCCATGACCCAACGCAGGAACCGGATGCGGTAATGCCGCACGTCCGGATCTGTGGAAGGGACCCTGGGTAACCACGGTCCCTACTCAGACAAGACTCAGGGCGCGAGATCTCCCCAAGCGACTGAGAATAAATGGAATACTCGCTGGGGCCTGGTCCTTCACGCCGCGTGGACTCGCCCTGACACGGCCTATATATTCACCCAGCCCCAGCCAGCCTGAGAAACGTCCAGAGGCGGAAACCGGGGAAGCAAAGCCGCGATCACGGGAGATGGGATGAACGGGCACTACACGTCTCATTACCTCGCCGAGCTGCTACGTGACCTCTTCTTCGAAGAGCTCACCGGTGAGATGGCGGTTCATGATCCGGCAGGCTCCACCGTCCGGCTCCATTTCGACCGCGGGATGCTCTACTTCGCCGAAGGCAGCGAGGACAAGGACCACCTCGAAGCTCACATGGCCGCTGCAGGGGTACTCCCGGCCCCCGTGATCGCGAAGCTGAAGAGCGCCACCACGCAGCCTCTGGAGATGGCCGCCCGGCTGATCGCGACCGGCACGCTCACAAAGGCCGCACTCGCGCCGGCGATCCGCACGCTGGTGGAGCAGGGGGTGGTCCGCGCCTTTTCCTGGCCGAGCGGCACGTACGAGTTCACGTCGAGCGACGCGGCCCAGGACTTCTTCGATCCCGACATCCTCTTCACGTTCGAGTGCATCCTGAAAGGGATCGAGGCGATGGCCTACTTCGGTCCGCTCAAGGACGTTCTTCTTCGGCTCCCGGGGCGCGCGCGGCTGTGCGAGAAGGTCTTCCTACCCGTGAACCGACTGGCTTTGAAGCCGCACCATGGCTACATCCTCTCGCGCATCGATGGTTCCCTGCGCCTCGACGAGATTGCCATGTTGATGCCGCCTGGGGAGGACGAGGAGTCGCTGCACTTCCTCTACGGGCTGGCTGTTTTGGGCATCGTCGAGTTCGTGCCTCCCGTCAACGCGGGCCCCTTCAGCCTTCGCGAGATCATGCAGGACTACCATCAGGCATCCGCGCGCGAGGAGCGAGAGGCCGCCCTCATCAAGGAGACCGCCGCGCGGATCGTGACGCAGAGCTCCACCGAGATCCTGGGAGTCCCGCCCAACGCCGCTCACCCGCGCGCGCAGGCCGCCTTCGAGCAGGCCCGTGCCACGTTCCGCCGCGATCGCTTCTCCGACCGGGTGCGCGAGAAGTACAAGAAAGAGTTATCGCTCATCGAAAGCAAGCACGCGGAGGCCTTTCTCAAGCTGCAGGTGGAGCGGTTGGAGCAGACGGGCAGGATCGTGGGCGGGGACGTGCCACTCTCTGAGATCGATCCCAACGACCTCGTGGTCCGGCGCGAGATGGTGAAGACCGAAGCCCAGGCCGCGAAAGAGCAGACCGAGAAGCTCGCCGGCAAGTACTTTCAGAAGGCGCGGGAATATTTTCTCGAAAAGGACTTCCACAACTGTATCCAGTTCTGCCGGCTCGCGATCAAGTTCGACGAGGCCCAGGCCCCCGTCTACGCGCTGATGGCGGAGGCGCTCGCCAAGAATCCCAACACGCGATGGCAGAAGATGGCCGAGGAGGCCTACCTCAGAGCGCATGAGCTGGATGCCTGGAACGCCGACTACTGCATCGCCCTGGGGATGTTTTACAAGAACCAGGGGTTGGACATTCGGGCGCGCAGGCAGTTCGAGAAGGCTCTCGAGATCCTGCCCTCACATCCCGTGGCCAAAGAGGCGCTCCGGGGCCGGGGTCGCTGACGCCCGTCCACCCGGGTTGACCGAGCATCCCCCAGTGCTATACTTGACGGCCATTTTCACGAGGGATGAGCGTGATCGTCCGCGCCGACGAGGTGGCGCCGGAAGGCCTTGATGTCGACCTGCAGGTGGACATCCGCGTGCTGACCGACGAGAGTGGCCTGGAGATCGGCGTGGGGAGGGCGACGATGAAGGCCCACGTCCATCCGGCGAGGGGAGGCCTCCACTGTTCCGGCCAGGTGCTGGCGACGGTGTTCCCTCCGTGCGCGCGCTGTCTTGAGCCCTATGCTCTACGGGTGGACAGAGAATTCGACGGTACGTTTCTGGCGGCGCCGTCCGGCGTGGAGCCAGGCGGTATCGAAATCGAGATCAGGAGAGATGATCTCGACGTATCATACCTGGATGAACGGGGAACCTTGGATATGGATCATCTCGCCGCCGAGCAGATCTACCTCGAGCTTCCAATGAAACCCCTCTGCTCCCCGCAGTGCAAGGGACTATGCGTGGGTTGCGGCTCCAACTTGAACCTCGATCGCTGCCGCTGTACGGCGACGGCCTGAGGTAAAATCCCTCCATCATGATCCGGCCATACCCTGTCGTGCCGAGGGTGATCGCCGGCCAACGAACCGAAGGAGCCAGAGATGCCGAATCCCAAGCGACGACACTCCAAAGCGCGGCGCGATCGCCGCCGCACGCACGACGCGCTGCCCGTGCCCGCCGCCTCCGAATGCCCCCAGTGCCACGAGCAGAAGCTCCCGCATCGTGTCTGCCTGCACTGCGGCTACTACAAGGGTCGTGAGGTCATCGAGGTGAAGACCCTCTGATGCCAGTCGTCATCGCAATCGACGCGATGGGCGGTGACCATGCACCCGCCTCCGTGGTCGAGGGCGCCCTCATGGCGTCTCAAGAGTACTCGCACAGCCTGATCCTGGTGGGACGGCAGGAGGAGATCGAAAGGGAACTCGCCCGGCACGGGGCGCCCGCCGGCGGCAGCAAGACGCTTTCAATCGTGGACGCCCGTGACGTCATCGAAATGCACGAAGCACCCACCCTGGCGTTGAGACAGAAGAAGCACTCATCGATCCGCGTGGCGTGCCACCTCGTGCGGGAGGGCAGGGCCGACGGGATGATCTCCGCCGGCAACACGGGGGCCGTCATGGTGACCGCGAAGGTTGTGATGGGGATGCTGCAAGGCATCGACCGGCCGGCGGTCATGGCCGTGCTGCCGAACCTGAAGGGCCGCTCGGTCTGGCTCGACGTAGGGGCCAACATCGATCCGCGTCCCGAGCATCTCCTCCAGTTCGCCGTGATGGGACAGAGCTATTCGCACGAGATCCTGGGGGTGCAGGAGCCCCGCGTGGGGATCCTCAGCGTGGGCGAGGAGGAATCCAAGGGCAACGCCGTGACAAAGGAGGTTCTGAGGCAGCTGCGGGGGAGCCGGATGAACTTCATCGGCAACGTTGAGGGGCGGGACATCTTCAATGGCAACGCCGACGTCATCATCTCGGACGCGTTCACGGGAAATGTGAGCCTCAAGGCAATCGAGAGCGTGGCGGAGATGCTCGCTGTCCTGTTGCGCCACGAGATGGCCTCCTCCTGGAGCTCCCGCGTCGGGTATCTGTTCGCCCGCGGCGCCTTCAAGCGCTTCAAGAAGAAGATCGACTACGCGGAGTACGGCGGAATGCCGCTTCTTGGAGTAAAGGGCAGCGCGATCATCTGCCACGGCAGATCCTCGGCGAAGGCCATCAAGAACGCAGTGCGGGTGGCCGCTGAAGTCGTCAACAGACGGGTGAACCAGAGGATCCAGGAAGCCATGCTGGCGCATCAGACGATTCAGGCCGTCTGAGGAGGGACTTGGTGCACGCCTTCGTCTTCCCTGGACAGGGTTCACAGGCCGTGGGCATGGGGTTGGAACTCATCCGTGAGTTCTCCGCCTGCCGCGCCACATTCGAGGAGGCCGACGAGGCGCTCGGATTCTCCCTGAGCCGTATCTGCTTCACGGGGCCGGAATCCGATCTTCGGCTCACGGCGACGGCCCAGCCCGCGATACTGACGGCCAGCGTGGCCGCGCTGCGCGCGCTGAGCGAAGCCGGCCTGCGGCCCGGTGTGGTCGCCGGCCACAGCCTCGGAGAATACTCGGCATTGGTCGCCGCCGGCGCGCTCGAATTCCGCGATGCAGTGGTCCTCGTGCACAAGCGAGGCCTGTACATGCAAGAGGCCGTGCCCGTCGGTCAGGGGGCGATGGCAGCCATCATGGGGCTGGAGCACGAGATCGTCGGACAGATCTGCAGCGATGTCACCAACGGTGAGGACTGGATGGTGGCGCCCGCGAACCTCAACGCTCCGGGCCAGACCGTCGTGTCCGGACACTCGGATGCGGTGGACAAGGTTGTCGCGCTGTGTCGGCAACGCGGGGCCCGCCGCGCGATCAGGCTTCAAGTCAGCGCACCGTTTCATTGCGGGCTCATGGCTCCCGCTGCCCGCAGACTGTCCACGGACCTCCAGGACGTCACGTTCAGCGACCTGCAGGTCCCTCTCGTGGCCAACGTGGATGCGAGGGCGATCCGAAGCGGAGAGTCGGCAAGAAGATCTCTCATCGAACAGGTCACCGCGCCCGTGGACTGGGAAGGCAGTGTGAGGACACTCGCTGCCATGGGGGTGGTGAAGGCTCTGGAGGTGGGACCGGGCAAAGTGCTCTCGGGTCTCATCAAGCAGATTGAGCCGCGGATCGTGTGCGCCGCCGCGGGTGATTCGGCCTCCGTTGCTTTCGCCAAGGAGTTTCTGTCGTGAAAGGGAAGGTGACACTGGTCACGGGGGCCTCGCGTGGCATCGGGCGGGCGATCGCGCTGCGCCTGGCACGGGAGGGCTCCGATCTGGCGCTGATGGCGCGCGACCAAGCGCGCTTGGCCGAGGTGGCGGCGGAGGTGAGCGCATGCGGCGTGAACGCCTATGTCTGCGCCGCGGACGTGGCCGACGGAACAGCCATGGAGGCGGCCGTACAGAAGATCCAGACCGATATGGGGGGACTCCCCCACTTGGTGGCCAACGCGGGCGTGACCGCCGATCAACTGACCATGCGACTCAAGCCGGAGGAGTGGGACCACGTCATCGCCGTCAACCTGACGGGAACTTTCCGTCTGGTGCGCGCCGCGCTGGGCGGTATGGTGCGGGCGAGATACGGGCGCATCGTCATCCTCTCCTCCGTGGCCGGGCTGATGGGAAACCCGGGACAGGCCGCCTACGCAGCGTCGAAAGCCGGGCTGATCGGCTTCGCCAAGTCAGTGGCCAAGGAGGTCGGCTCGCGCAACGTCACGGTGAATGTCGTGGCGCCCGGCCTCATCGAGACCGATATGGCTCGTGCGCTGCCGGAGAAGCGGCGTGAAGAGATGATCGCGCACGTTCCGTTGGGCCGCCTGGGAACACCGGGGGAGGTGGCCGGCGCGGTGGCCTTCCTTCTGGGGGAGGACGCCGCCTACATGACCGGGGCCGTCCTCAATATCAGCGGTGGGCTGTACATGTAAGGGTCGCCAGGCCCACCGGCTTTTTGCTGGACGGGCTCGCGATCCAGTGTGGTAGACTTGCGTCCCTTTTTGACGCGGCCCGGCCGGGCCGCCCTCATCAAAGAAGTGGAAACCGGAGGAACGGAATGAACATCGAGGAGAAGGTCAAGGGGATCATCGTCGAGCAGCTCGGCGTTGAGCAGAGCGAGGTCACCCCGACGGCCTCCTTCGCTGATGATCTGGGCGCGGATTCCCTCGACCAGGTCGAGCTGGTCATGGCGCTCGAGGAGGAGTTCAAGCTGGAGATCAGCGACGAAGACGCCGAGAAGATCAAGACTGTCCAGGACGCCATCACCTACATCACCTCGCACAAGTAGAGAAGAAAGGCCCAGTGGATCAGAGGGCCGTGTTCGAGCGCGGCGCAGCCATGGAGAGACGTGTCGTCATCACGGGCGTGGGCCTCGTCAGCCCCCTCGGAATCGGTACGCAGGCGAACTGGGAGGCGCTCCTTGCGGGGCGCAGCGGCATCCGCCGCATCACTCGGTTCGACACGACCGACCACTCCGTCAAGATCGCCGGGGAGGTGGAGGGGTTCGATCCGGCCCTCTACAGTTCACCCAAGGAGATCAAGAAGAGCGACTTGTTCATCCACTACGCGCTCGCCGCCACGAAATTCGCCGTTGATGATTCCGGGCTGAAAATCACGCCGGCAAACGCGACAAGAACCGGCGTCTGCATAGGGTCAGGCATCGGAGGCCTTCCATCCATCGAACGGCAGCACGCGGAACTGCTCGAGAAGGGCCCCCGGCGAATCTCGCCGTTCTTCATCGTAGGACTGATCGTGAACCTGGCCTCGGGCCAGGTATCGATCCGCTACGGCGCCAAGGGCCCAAACCTTGCCACCTCCACGGCATGCTCGACCGGCACCCACGCCGTCGGCGATTCCGCCCGTCTCATCGCACGGGGTGATGCGGATGCGATGATCTGCGGCGGCGCGGAGGGAGTCATCACTCCGCTGGCTGTAGGCGGTTTCTCCGCCATGAGGGCCCTGTCCACCCGCAACGACGAGCCCGCGACGGCGAGCCGGCCGTTCGACGCCGGGCGGGACGGGTTCGTGATCGGGGAGGGCGCCGGCATCGTAATCCTGGAGGAACTCGGCCACGCGCTGAAGCGGGGCGCCCTCATTTACGCCGAGGTGGCGGGTTACGGCGTCAGCAGCGACGCTTTCCATATCTCAGCGCCGTCGGATGACGGTGATGGACCGATCCGGGTGATGCACAACACTCTGGCCGACGCCGGGGTCCCCCCGACCGTGGTGGACTACATCAACGCCCACGGCACCTCCACGCCGATAGGCGATCGGATCGAGACACTGGCCGTGAAGAAGGTTTTCGGGGATCACGCACGAAGGCTGGCGGTTTCTTCCACCAAGTCCATGACGGGGCATCTTCTGGGCGCCGCCGGTGGTCTCGAAACGGGAATCACGGCCCTCGTCGTGAGGCACGGCATCATTCCGCCGACGACGAATTACACGACGCCCGATCCGGAATGTGACCTCGATTATGTGCCCAACACGGCGCGCCGCCGCGAGATCAACTATGCGCTCAACAGCTCGTTCGGTTTCGGCGGCACCAACGCGAGCATCCTGCTCAAGAGGTTCGAAGCTTGAAGATAGCGGTTGCGATCAAGCAGGTCCCGGACACCGAGGTGAAGATCGTCATCCGCCCCGATGGCCGTTCCATCGACGAATCGAACGTGACGTGGATCGTGAATCCTTACGATGAGTACGCCCTCGAAGAGGCGCTCCGGTTGAAGGAGGCGAGCGACGGAAGCGAAGTGGTGGTGCTGACCATGGGGCCGGCACGCGCAGCCACCGCGCTGCGCACCTGTCTGGCCATGGGCGCGGACAGGGGCATCCACCTGAACGATCCCTCGTTCGAAGGCTCCGATTCGTTGGGAATCGCTACGATCCTCGCGGCGGCGATCAAGGGGTTGGCTCCCGATCTGGTGCTCGCCGGCCAATACGCCGTGGGCACGGACTGCCGGCAAGTGGGCCCCATGATCGCAGAGCTCCTGGACCTGCCCCACGTCTCCGTGGTGACGAAGCTGTCCGTCGAGGAGGGAAGGCTCACGGCACACCGCGAAATCGAAGGAGCCTACGAGGTGGTGCATGCGCCACTGCCGTGCGTGGTGACGGCGCAGAAGGGACTCAACGAGCCCCGCTACTCGAGCCTCAAGGGGATCATGGCCGCCAAGAAGAAACCGATCGAGGAGAAGGGTGCAGCGGCCCTGGGCCTGGATCCAGCCGCGCTCGGCGTCTCCGGAGCTAAGGTCAGGATCATGCGGCTGGAGATGCCGCCTCCCAAGCAGGCCGGAAAGATCTTCAAGGATGACATGGAGACCGCCGCCAGGGAGGTGGTGCGGCTCCTTCACGAAGAGGCAAAGGTGATCTGATGGCCGGCGTGCTGGTATTCGCGGAACAGAGGGAGAACAAGCTCAAGAAGCCGGTCCTGGAGGCCGTGTCCGAAGGGCGCCGCATGGCCGACAAACTGTCGGGCGACCTGACGGTGATGTTGATCGGCGACGACTTGTCCGGGCTGGACGTCGAGATCGCGCGGCTGGGCGCCGACTGTGTGCTGCGTGTCAAGGAAGCGCGCCTCAGGCTCTATGCACCGGAGGCCTACGCGCGCGCGGCCGAGGAGGCGGTGAGGATCGTCGACCCCGAGCTGTTCCTTCTGACCTCCTCGGCGATGGGCCGTGATCTGGCTGCGCGCGTCGCGGCACGCTTGCGCACCGCGCTGGCCTCGGACTGCACGGGCCTGCTCCTGGAGGACGGTGCGCTTGCCGCTATCAGGCCCGTCTACTCGGGCAAGGCCATCGCGAAGGTCGTGTTCGCCAAGGCGAGGCCTGCCATGGCGACCCTGCGTCCGAACGTCTTCCCGGTGCTGGCCGAGCCGCGGCAGGGGAAAGGCGGGAGCAGGGACCTGCAGGTCCCCTTCGAGCAGAGACACTTCCGCTGCGCGGCGGTTGAGGTGAAGACCGAGCAGGGCGCGGAACTGGACGTGGCGGAAGCGGGTGTGGTGGTCTCGGGCGGGCGGGCCATGAAGGGTCCGGACAATTTCAGGTACATCAAGGACCTCGCCGAAGCGCTGGGTGGCGCGGTGGGCGCTTCGCGCGCAGCCGTGGATGCCGGCTGGATCGATCACCAGCATCAGGTCGGTCAGACTGGGAAGGTCGTTTCCCCGAATCTGTACATCGCCTGCGGCATCTCGGGAGCGATACAGCACATCGCGGGAATGTCCTCCTCGAAGGTGATTGTCGCCATCAACAAGGACCCCGAAGCACCGATCTTCAAGCTCGCGGACTACGGAATCGTCGGCGACCTGTACCAAGTCGTCCCGTTGATGGTGCAAGAGATCAAGAAACTCAAGGGCTGAGCATCACACCTCCTGGAAGAAGTACGGCTTCATGCACTGAATCTTCTCTTCGTAGGTCTTCGGGTACATGAACCATGTGGCGGCCGCCACGGATGAAAGCAACGGGTTGCCGTCCTGTGGAGTGAAGCAGATTCCGACCACCTCCGTCCCGTCCTTGACGGCCAGGCTTGGCACGGCCACGACGGTCTGGCTGAGGATCCTGCCGTAGTGACCGTAGTCACGCCCGAATGAGAAGATCGAGTTGGCCGACATCTTGTGGGTCAGCGCGACGCGGTCGTTGGCCGTGAGTCTTCGGATGACCTCCTCGACCGTGACTTTCTTCTTCAGCCTGATGTTGAACCAGATGCTGTGCATGTACTGCGTGTTGACCTTGAGGGCGGAGGAGAAGACGTTCTTGAGATCGATGCCCATGGTGTTGAACAGATGCCACACGTCGCGCGCGTGATGCGTGCCGAACTTTTCGTCCTTGTGCTTTCCGGCCTGCGGTGAGGGGCAGAAGGAGCCGTCCTGCGAGATGTCGTTGGCCCGGCGGATACACAGGAACCGCGCCTCCACCAGGTTGTCGGCGCCGCCGTCCGAAAGCGCGATATTGTCGATGAGAACGGCGAGGTTGTGACTGTTGCAGGAGACCACCTGGAGGAACTGGTCGTCGCCGGGCTTGAGGGCGCGGTCGTTGATGCCACGCGCATACGGCTTGCCGAAGCCGAACTCACTTCCCTGGGCGATGAAGCCGAGGGTGTTTTTTCGGTGCTGCTCGTACAACTCGATCTTGTTCTGATTGCCGACGGGCGTGCAGTCGATGACCACCGATGCGCGCTCCAACGCCTCGACGGCCTCGAGCGTCGGCTCCAGCCCGATCTCCTTGAAGCCTTCCACCGAGTCGTCATTCACTGCGAGCTTGGCGCCGCGGCGTGTGAGTTCCCTGACTTTCGATCGATCAGTCAGGAGCGGCGTGCGCTTATGGAAGGTGACCTCATCGATGCCGAGGGCATCTCTCATGGCCACCAGAAGCCCGATGAGCGGCTCGCCTATGGTTCCGGTGCCGATGACGTGAACAATCTTCTTGTCGGGCATGGTCCAGCTCCGAAGGATCGCCCACACGCCGGCCCTCACCACTGCTCAGGAAGGCCCCCTGGCGCCGGACCTCCGTGAATGATCCGGCCTGGCTCGTGCGGGCAAAACTGCTCAAGTGATGCTTCACGAATTCCGACCCACCTCTGGGCCGGCAACGGCCTTACATTATCTTCAAGAGCGGGCCGAGTCAACGCGGCAAGGGGCGGCCGGCTCTCCTAAGTGCCCGCCGTTACAACAGCTTCCCTTGACAGCGTCGCGGGTGGCGAATAAGCTTTGGGCTTATGTGGCTGTAACTTCTTGGCCAGATCCTAAAGTATCACCACAAACACCCGGAGTAGCGAATCTCGTGAAGAACACCTCCACCCTGACGCCGAAGATCAGGGTGCGCGACCTGATGCTCGCTGACGCCGCGCACTTGGAGCTGCGCCTGATAGCCGGTGCCGCGGGAGTGCAGAAAGAGATCACCGTCCCGCGCATCCAGAAGCCCGGACTGTCACTGGCCGGCTTCATCGAGTACATACATCCCGGGCGGGTGCAGATCCTCGGCCAGAGTGAGATCACTTTCCTGAACGGCCAGCCCCCAGAGAGACGGCGGGACATTCTCCGTCAGGTGTGCGCGTGCGAGGTGACCTGTTTCGTCATCACGAAGGATCTCAATCCGCCCGCGGAGTTGACCGCGGCGGCCGATGAGTTCAGCATTCCTCTGCTCAAGACGAGTCTGGTCTCATCGGTGACCATCGACGGATTGACTTCCTTCCTCGAGGAGCACCTGGCGCCGCGCATCAGCATCCACGGTGTCCTGCTCGACATCTACGGCGTGGGCGTGCTTCTCCTGGGCGACAGCGGCGTGGGCAAGAGCGAGTGCGCTCTGGATCTGATCGTGCGCGGTCACCGCCTGGTCTCGGACGACATCGTCGAGATCAAACGGCGGGGCGACGGGCTGAATGGCACCGGGCCCGAGCTCACGCGCTACCACATGGAGATCCGGGGGCTGGGCATCATCAACATCAAGGATCTCTTCGGTGTGGCCGCCGTCCGGAGCCAGAAGGACCTCGACATGGTGGTGAGGCTCGATCCGTGGCAGGAAGGAAAGGAATACGAACGGCTCGGCCTTGACCAGAGAACCTATGAGATCCTCGGCTTGAATGTCCCATTCCTCGAGATGCCGGTCGCCCCCGGGCGGCACCTGTCGGTGCTTGTCGAGGTGGCGTCCCGGAACCACCTTCTGAAAACCAAGGGATACGACCCGGCGCGGGAACTTGCCACGCGTCTGGAGGCGCGGCTGACCGATGGCGTTGACGGGAACTGACCCGGGCAAATCCAACCGCCTCGTCATCATCACGGGCCTTTCGGGCTCCGGCAAGAGCCTTGCCGCGAATTGCTTTGAAGACATGGGCTACTACTGTGTGGACAACCTTCCCATCAGGCTCATACCGGTCTTCATCGATTTGATCTGGCGCACGCCGGGTGATGTTCGGAAGGTCGCGCTGGTCATCGATATCCGTGAGGGAGGGTTTCTGAAGGACTTCCCGGAAATCCTCGACCAGCTCCGGAAGCAGGGCCTGGAGGTGTCGGTGCTCTTCTTCGAGGCAAGCAGTCACGCGCTTCTGCGGCGGTTCTCGGAGACGCGCCGGCCTCATCCGCTGGCCGGAGCCGCTTCGGTGGAAGCGGGTGTCGAGAGGGAACGCGAGATTCTGAAACCGATCCGAGACAGGGCGGACAAGATCATCGAGTCGAGCGCGTTCAACGTCCACGAGATGAGAGCCTACCTCTTCGACAATTTCTCCGAGGAGGGGCGGGCCGGCTCGTTGTTCATCACGTTGTTGAGCTTCGGCTACAAGTACGGAATCCCGCCCGAGTCCGATCTCCTCTTCGATGTGAGGTTTCTTCCCAACCCTCACTTCGTCGAGTCGCTCCGCCCGAAAACGGGACTGGATCCCGAGGTCCTCTCGTTTCTCGAGGCAAACGAGGATTACGGAAAATACTTCCAGATGGTGTTCTCCCTGTTGCTGTTTCTGGTCCCGCGATTCGTGAAGGAGGGGAAGACCTACCTCACGATCTCCATCGGTTGCACCGGTGGGAGGCATCGCTCGGTGAGCATGTCGCAGAAGATGGGCGAGGAGCTGGCGCGACAGGGATATCGTGTGAAGACGACGCACCGGGATCTGTGGAAGACGTAGGATGGAGGATCGACGCACGATGGTCGGAGCCCTGGTGGTGACGCACGGGGATGTGGCAAAGGAGCTCGTCGGCGCGGCCTGCCGGATCATCGGGGAGACGCCGGCGTTGCAGGCTGTCTGCATCGGATGGGACGAGGACGTGGCCACGGCGCGACGCAAGATCGAGGAGGCGATCAAGCGGTTGGAGCATGGGGCCGGCGTCCTGATCATGACCGACATGTTCGGGGGCACCGCCTCGAACTTGAGCCTCACGCTCCTGGAGCCCGGAAGAGTGGAGGTGGTCACGGGAGTCAATCTCTCGATGCTCCTGAAGCTGGGTAACGCCGCCACGCAGCGCCTCAATCTTGCCGATCTGGCCGAAGCGGTGTGCGGCAGGGGGCGTGAGTCGATCCAGATTCCCTCCCGCACTCTGAGAACCAGATCGCGCGAGGATCTCGCGAAAAGCGCGGGCAAAGAGGAAGGCCGGTGATCGAGGCCGAAATCACAATCGTCAACCAGCTCGGCCTCCACATGCGGGCGGCGGGCAAGTTCGCGAAGCTCGCCGGCAGCTTCCGCTCTCGAGTCAGCCTCATGCGGGACGGCATCGCCGTAGACGGCAAGTCGATTGTGGGCATCCTGACCCTGGCCGCGGCGCGCGGTTCCATGCTGCTGTTGAGGGCCGAGGGAGCTGACGAACGACAGGCGCTGGAGGCATTGAGAGGTCTGATCGAGAGCAAGTTCGGAGAGGAGCAATGAGCGAGCGGGCGGATAGATCGCACACGGTCAGGCCCTCGAAGACTCTGCGTGGCATTGGCGCTTCTCCAGGTATCGCAATCGCTCCGTGCCTGGTGCTGGAGAGCGCGGATCTCACGATCTTCCGCGTCACAATCAAGGGCCCTCAGGTCGAGGCTGAGGTCAGGAGGTTCCGCGGCGCGGTCGATACCGCGAAGGCGCAGATGGAGCAACTCCAGCAGACCTTTGGAGCGGAGCAGAGGGAGTCCGCCACCGCCATCTTCGACGCGCAGCGCGTCCTGCTGGAGGATGAAACCTTCATGGGTGGCACCGAACAGGCCATCCGATCGCAAAAGATCAACGCGGAGTGGGCGCTGCGCACCGAGCTGCACCATCTCACGCAATCGTTCGCCGGCGTGCCCGAGAGGGAGCGTTTGCTCGAGAACATCGAGGACATCGAGAACCGCCTCCAGAAGAACCTCGCGGGGGGCCAGCATCACGACCTCTCCGAACTCACCGAGGACGTCGTCATCGTGGCATCGAAGCTTTCGCCCTCCGAGACGGCGCTCCTGCGGGTACCGCACGTCGTGGCCCTGGCCACGGACAAGGGTGGGCCGTCGTCGCACACCGCCATCGTCGCCAAGGCGTTGGCCATTCCCGCAGTGGTCGGACTGCACGATCTGAGTGAGAGAGTCGGCTCGGGCGACATCACCGTGGTGGATGGCTCGCGCGGCGTCGTGGTGGTGAACCCGGTGACCGCCGACGTGGCGCGGTACCAGGGACTCAGCGACGAGTTCCGGCGGGGGGAGGAGGCGCGCCTGCAGGCCTCGCGCCATCTCAAGGCCGAGACACTGGACGGGTTCCGCGTGGAGATCCACGCCAACATCGAGCTGTCGGAGCAGCTCGACTCGGTCGTCAGCCATGGTGCCGAGGGGATCGGGCTGTACCGATCGGAGTTTCTCTTTCTTCACCGATCTCCCTACCTGCCCACG
>JAWPNA010000482.1:0-5390 GCA_045402695.1 Acidobacteriota bacterium | reverse complement strand
CGTCCGCGGATCGGCTCGCCGTTCGGCTGCTCCACGACGATCGCGAGCTCCTCGCCGAAGCACTGACCCGAGGTGACGCATTGGCGGGCAGGATTGTAAGTGTGGCCGACGAAGGCGTGGGTCGAACGACCGTTCCAGTTTGGTGGGTGGAAGAGGAGACCGGGGGACCCCTTCGCCTGCGGGAGGGGAGCCGGATTTGCGTGGTCGGCTTGCCGCGTCGCACCGGCGAGATTAGACGCATCACTGTGGACGATGAGGCGCGGCGGACGTTTGAAATCGAGATCACCAACTTGAAGCGAGCACCCCGGGATGCGGTAGGTAGGCTACTCACCCCGCCCGTGGAAACGGGCTGGATCGGCGAGCGGGTCACATTCGCGGCAGCCGCGACCGACCTCTCGATCAGACGCAATAAGAAGCTGTGGGATCGCGAGGTTCCGGGTGCTTGGCTCACACACGCTCGACCTGTTGCGGAATCTCCGCGAAGTGAAGACCTCGACCTGGATCGGGCGGGATGAGGCATGATTCCGATCACAACGTCGCTGAGCGAACACGTGGACTCTGGCGATCGGCTCGCAATCATCAAAGCACCCCCGGGGTCCGGAAAGACACACCTGCTACTGGAGGTCGCCGTGCATGCGGTCGACCGGGGAATGCGCATCGCGATCGGCGCGCAGACGAACACGCAGGCCGACGACATTTGTCGGCGCCTCGCACTCACCCACGCAGATGTCGCAACCGTAAGGTTCGCCTCCGCGTCCGCCTCTCCCCAAAATCTCGGTGGTGGCGTGCTCTGGGAGACATCGAGTCGAGATCTCCCTGCGGGCCCATCCGTGATCGTGGGGACCGTCGCGAAGTGGGGTTTGGTGGATCTGGATGAACCATTCGATCTGCTGTTCGTCGACGAGGCGTGGCAGATGGCCTGGGCGGACTTCATGCTCACCGGCCAGGTGTCAGAACGTTTCGTGCTGATCGGAGATCCGGGCCAGATCGCACCAGTCGTGACCATCCCGGTTGAGCGCTGGGAGACGTCGCCCCGCGCACCTCACCTCGCCGCGCCGACTCTCATCCTCGAGGATCCCGTGATCGAGCGGCTCGAGGGAACGATCGATGTCTGTCGGAGACTCCCCCACGATGCCGTCGACTTCGTCCGGCCCTTCTACGATTTCGCGTTCGACCCGGTTGCCGAGCCAGGCGAACGTTTTGTTAAGCCCCGAGGGAACGGGCACGCCCACCCGCTTGATCCTGCCCTGGAACGCCTCGGCGAGACATCCATCGCGGCAATCACTGTCCGTACAGATCCAGAGGGCCCACCGTTCGAAGTCGATGAAGCGGTTGCGGGTGTGGCCGCCGACCTTGTCTCCCGACTGCTGGACCGGGGAGCGGACGTATCCGACGGTCTGACCGAGGCGACGATCGAACCCCAGGACATCGGGATCGCGGCGACCCACCGTGTCATGAACACAGCGATCGCGGATGCGTTGGGAGGACTCCGTTCGGTGGTCCGTGTTGACACTCCGGAGCGGTGGCAGGGTCTTGAGCGCAAGGTGATGGTCGCAGTTCACCCGCTATCGGGTGTCGGCGCACCAAACGGATTCGACCTGAGCACCGGGCGTCTTTGCGTGATGGCGTCCCGCCACCGGGCCGGACTCGTCGTCATCTCTCGCGACCACGTCTCCCGCACTCTCGACGAATACATCCCCTCGGCCGAGCAGCCGCTTGGTCGCCCCGACGTGGTGGGCCGCGGGCATGGTGACCATTTGGCATTCTGGGAACGATTGACGGATGGCGGTGCCCTCGCGCTCAGCGCATAGCGAGGCGGCCTCCAGATGACGGGGCCATTACGCTTACCTCAGGACCGTGAGACTGGGGGCTGAAGTGCGAGAGTTGAGCAAGCTGACACAGTTGGATCCACGCGATGTCTGGGCTCACGAAGCTCACGAGTTCACGCCAAGGTTGCTCTCTAACGCTGAGCGTCTCGCCGAAGTCCTCGGGATCGATCTCGAGCTTCAGGCCAGCGAGTATTGCCGCATACCGCATGGGACCGTCCCAGATGTCCCTCGCCCGACTTGCGCTCTGGAACACGACATGGGACCTAGTAGCCAGCGGGAGCCATGAATGGATCACGTTTTGCAGGGCATCATCTACACCCACCTCGAGGGCGACCAATCGCTCGACGATGAGGCGGGGATCCTCGTACTCGCTGCCTGTGAGGGTGCGACACCACTCCGACAAGTCCTGGCAGAGAGCCGAATCCCATCAGCCTCGGCACCGCCGCCAGCGCCACCGGCAGGAGAGCCGATTGGCGCATTCCTAGACGGGATGCAGGTCACTTCGTTCCGTGGAATCGGTCCGTCTGCCGCTCTCGATTTCACTCCTGGCCCCGGGCTGACACTCGTGGTGGGTCGGAATGGATCGGGAAAGTCGAGCTTCGCCGAGGCCCTAGAAGTCTTGCTTACAGGAGACAACAGACGGTGGGCCGGTCGTGCGGTGGTGTGGAAAGAGGGGTGGCGAAACCTTCACCACGACGAACCTGTCGAGATCGAGGGGCGTTTTCTTGCCGAAGGCGACGTTGGCCCTACTGCGATCCGTCGAACCTGGACTCCCGATGCCGATCTGGACGATGGCGTGTCCGAGGTGCAACCCCACGGGAAGCCAAAGACCTCTCTGTCCGCGCTTGGCTGGAAGGACGCCCTCGTCGCATACCGTCCGTTCCTCTCCTACAACGAACTCGGTTCCTTGCTGGATGAGGGTCCATCAAAGCTCTACGACGCGTTGGCTTCGATTCTGGGGCTCGAGGATCTCATCGCAGTCGAGCAGTTACTTGCGGACGAGCGAAAGAAGCGAGAGAAGACGCTCCGCGAGGTCAGGCAGCAACTTCAGCCAATCGTCATTGCTCTGGAAGCGTCTACGGACGAACGGGCAACAAGTTGCCATGAGGCGCTCTCCGGGCAAACCTGGGACTTCGAGACGGCCGAAGCCGTCGTCACCGGGATCGATCAGGCCGTCGGCGCCGAGACGCAGCTCGCCCTACTGCGCGCTCTCTCGACCCTCGAGTCGCCCGCCCCGTTCCAGCAGGTCGAGGCCGCGATCAAGGATCTCCGCGATGCTGCCCGGCGGCAGAAGGAGATCGTCGCTACGGCCTCGCAGCGAGCACGCGAGTCTGCTGACCTCCTCTCATCAGCGCTCAGCTTCCATGAGCATCACGGCGACGGCCAGTGTCCCGTATGCGGCGCACCTGGTGCGCTTGACGATGAGTGGCGACGGCAGGCAGAGTTGACGACTCGAAAGCTGCGCGGTGCGGCGGCCGAAGCTGATGACGTAGAAGGCGCCGTTCGCGCAGCGATGAACCAGGCAGACGCATGCTTCCTTGCACCGCCGACGTTCGTCGTCGATGCCTCAGCCTCGGATCTCGGGGTCGAGCTGGAGCCCCTGCTCCACGTGTGGAAAGCATGGTCGATCGCGGCGCCGGCCGATGGTCCGGACGCTCTTGCTTCCCACATGGAGGAGGGCGTGATTGACCTCAACGAACAGATAGATGTGGTGCGCGCCCAGGCAAAAACGCTCCTCGACCAGCGGGAAGATGCATGGAGGCCGATCGCGGTCCAGATCGCCTCTTGGCTAGAGGCTGCGCGCTCGGCAGCCGACGGCGCGGAGAAGGTGCCGGCTCTCAAAGGCGCCGAGAAGTGGGTCAAGGATACTGCCGCGCAGATCCGCGACGATCGCTTCGCGCCAATCGCCGGCGAGGCGACGAGGATCTGGGAGTTGCTGCGTACAAGAAGCAACGTTGAGCTCGCAGCAGTGAAGCTCAAGGGGGCTGGCACACAGCGTCGGGTTAGCCTGGACGTGCGGGTCGACGGAGTCGCTGGAGCCGCCCTAGGGGTTATGTCTCAGGGCGAACTCCATTCGCTTGCCCTCAGCCTCTTCTTCCCTCGAGCCACGCTTCCTGAGAGCCCGTTCCGATTCCTGGTGATTGATGACCCCGTGCAATCGATGGATCCATCACGCGTCGATGGCCTGGCGCGTGTACTTGCGGAAGTGGCGAAGTCGCGGCAGGTCATAGTCTTCACGCACGACGATCGCCTCCCGATGGCGGTGCGCCAGTTGGGAATCGACGCCACGATCTTCGAAGTAACCCGACGTTCTGGTTCGGTCGTCGAGGTCCGGAAGAGCCTTGACCCTGTTGAACGCTACCTGGACGACGCACGTGCCCTATCGCTGACGGAAGACCTGCCACCGGACGTCGGCAAGAATGTCGTGCCAGGATTCTGCCGGTCAGCGCTCGAGGCGGCCTGCGTCGAGGTGATTCGGAAACGTCGCCTGCGGAGAGGTGAAACGCATGAGGAGCTAGAACGCGCCTTTGAGGATGCAACAACATTGAACCTTCTCGCCTCTCTTGCGTTGTTCGATGACATGGCGCGCGGCGGCGATGTATTAGCCCGCCTCAACAGGTGGGGGGGCTGGGCAGGGGACGTCTTTCAGGCTTGCAAGGCCGGTAGCCACGGCGAATATGGTGGAAGGTTGTTGGACCTCGTGCGTGACACCAAATCACTTGCGACCAAGCTGCGGGAGATTGCGTGACGGATCCGAGTCGGCTCTTGGACCTTGGTAGACAGATGCTGGTGAAGGCGGCCCCTGCGACAAGCGGGCTGTGGCCCCGAGCAGCGGCATTCCTTGGTCGGCAGGCTCTGGAAGACTCAATCGGGAACATCTGGCGTCAACATCAGCCCGAGATGCTCTCGTGCTCCGCGAGGGCGCAGCTCCTTGCACTAGCTGATGTCACCGGCAACGCGGAGATCGCGTCGCGTGCACGCTACACCTGGACAGCACTTAGTCGAGCTTGCCACCATCACGCCTACGAGCTGGCCCCGACCGAGTCGGAACTCAGTGCGTGGCTGGACGACGTCGAATCCATCATCAGAGGTGTGGGTGAATGAGAACAGGTTGAGGCTGATTGTTCGGCAGGATGACCGTGAAGTGGCATCGGAGAGGCATGGGCTCTTGGATTCAACTGTCGAGGCATCGCCCGCAGCCGCTCTTCCGTGTCCAACTGCACAAACCTATTCCGTCAGCGAAAGTGCTGACCGGCTCGCGAGAACACCCCCGCGAGAAGCGGCCGGTACTCATCGAACATCTCCGTTCGTAGGCCCTGCTAGTTGGAGTAGGGGCCATGTGGGACCTGGAACCTCAACAGCATCAGTTAGGTGGGGTTTGATGTTGCGCGACCTGCGTCTCGGGAAGCTGGCGGGGCCTACGCCCTATCATTCACACGGGAGGCAGGGGATCGGGTGCCGCAACCGATGCTGATTCGCGCTCGGCCCTCTCGGACGGCAAATCCGCGATGTCATTTGGCTCAACGCCGACAAGTTCAGCTACTGCGGTCTCCGGAGAGA
>JAWPNA010000172.1:0-5327 GCA_045402695.1 Acidobacteriota bacterium | reverse complement strand
GGCGCCTACCGTCTCTCTGCTCGATCCTGGAGCGCCGGAGTCAAATGCTCAGCCGTGCTGCTCTCTGACTACAGGATCGGTCTGATCCGGCACCGGTCGGATAACGCCGAAAAACTGAGAGATTGACCGTCCTGGCAACCTGGATGCGGGCGAAGTCCGACAGGCAGCTTCGTCGGCACGCGCAGTTAGGCTCGGCTCGCTGTGACGTTCGATGATCGGATCCGCGAGCTCGAGAATCAGCAGGGAACGCCGGACGAGAATCACCTCCTCTACGAGCGTGTCATCGCCTATGCACCGGCGGGGACGAATCCCGGCGTGAATCAGACGTTCAAGGCCGTGCTGGAGACCGGCCAGGTCGGCTACCACAAGCCGTTCGTCGGCGTTTCGTCCGTCCACGCGTCGGCGTTCCAGCACCATCCTGACGAGCTGCCAATCAACGAGTGCGCGGCCTGGCGGCTTGCATTTCGGCTCGGCGCGCCATTTCGAGAGGTAGTGGCGCCGACCGTGCTGCGAGAGATCAACGGCGAGGCCGGCTCGCTGAGCGCCCAACAGGTCGGGACTCCCAACGACCAGCGCCTCTTCTTCGCCGCCCCGGAGCTCGCGCTGGCCGCGGCATTCATCGACTCGCTGATCGCCCAGCAGGACAGACACGGTGGTAACGCGCGCTGGGATCACGCGAATCGGAAGCTCGGGCTAATCGACCACGGGTATACGTTCGCGCTGCCCGGACACCTGCTGAATGCCGCCTGGTTCATCGGCTGGCGGTGGAACGTGGGCCGACAAGGGCTGGAACAAGCGGAGGCCGATGCCGTCGACCGTCTCCTTCAGAGTGGGGATCTTCTCGGCCTTCGCGCGTTCATGCTTCCTGACCGGGCCGACCAGCTCGAGGGCAGGGCCCAGCGCATGCTCGCCGCCCGCTCGATCCTGCCTGCGGCAGATTTCTGATGCAGGTAGACCTTGCGCTAACCCACCAGGTTAGGTTACACTCTTAACTCAAGAGGTAAGACCGAAGGGTCGATGAATCTCCCGAAGGAGGACGACATGGTCGAACTCGAGATCCTGGCAGCGGTAGACGGGCACGGACACGAGCCCGAGTGGCGTCCGCTCGTCCGGCTGCGTGTCGACTCCCACAACGTCCAGGTCGAGGGCGACCGAAACGTCCTCGACTTCGACATGCCCGTGGTCAGCCTCCGGACAGGCGACCAAGTGCGGTTCGAGGACGACCGTGAGGAATGGGCGCGCAGCCTACCCACCGCCTACCGCACCGGCGACGTCATCGTGAACGTCCTGCACGACGATAACCCGATCCGAGACGACGAACTGGCACAGGCCGAGATCGGTGTCGACCGGCATCAGGTTCGGTTGCGCGAGCGGCTCGGTCAGAGCATTCGCTAGCCATGCCGCGGACTGCCAGCTCTTCTATCGTGTCGAAGGCTGTCGGCCAGGAAATCGCGAAGGCGCGCCGTGCACGTGGCCTCACGCAGACTGAACTCGGCGAACGCCTCGCCACCTCCGGCGCGTATGTGGCTAAGGTCGAGACAGGCCGTGCGAACATGACGCTCGGTCAACTCGCTGCCTTCGCCGACGCGTTGAGCGCCGGCCTCGTCGTACAGTTGCCGCTCATCGAGCGACAACGTGTGAAGCTACGCGACCCGCGCGCAATGCTCCAGGCCGACGGCTGATCCTCAGCTTCGAGTCGTATCCGTGCCGCCGGCCGCGACGCGGGCGGCGGCTAGATCCTCAGCTCGACCCGCAGCCGGCCCCGCTACGCCTTACTTATTAGGGCGCTCCCTGAGGGAATCTCAGCGAAGTGCGAACCAGACCTGTTGCTGATACTCGGTTTCGGTGAAGAACATGAGCGACGCCGCTTCGTTGCTCGCAATCATGAAGCAGACGTTCCCCGTTTGCGACTGGCCCGAGAACACGTCACCCGTGTACTGGAGACTCGGAACCGGCCACGTGCCGCAATAGTCGTCATCGAGTTCGTACCTCACGTTGTGAGATCCCTGCGCGTAGAGGTGTTGCCGGAAGAACTCCATACTCCCCTTGCCTCCGGCTGTGTACGTCACGCTCACCGACGCCATGAACTGCTGCGCGCCGGGTGGTGGCTTCATGCTGGGGAACTGTGTGGAGGCGTCCGGCGTCACTGAGGCCACGCGAAGCCTGAAACCTTCTCCGATGTCAGCCGCCTTGCCGAGTGGGATCGGATTCACCTTCGCACCCGGAGGGACGAACGTTGCGCTCACCCTCGTCGTGCGCTGGACTCGGACGACACACGTCGGCTTACTCCCACGACAGGCACCCTTCCAGCCCGTGAACTTGTAGGTGCGCGCAGCGCGCGCCCTCAGAGTGAATGCGCTTCCGGGCTTGACCCTGAACGTCCAGACCGTGCTTGACCTCTTGCAGGTAGCGCGACACTCAATGCGTCGCGGAGCGCCTGTGAGGGTGCCCTTGCCATTGAGCGCAATCGTCAATTGCACGTCCGCTTCGGATGCGGCACTCGTTGAACCAACGAGCACGAACGCGCACAACGCAAGAGGTACACCGATCCACAGCCGCCGAAGCACAGTTAGATGTTGGCGCGGTCGCCGGAAGCGGTCAAGACGCGCGTCAGTGCTTCTTGTCTTTGGGCGGGTTTGGGTCCCGCCCCGGTGCCACCGTGTCCGAGTCGCGGATCTTGCCCTCGCGGTCGTGGATGACTGCTTCGCCGCCGCCCACGTTGCCGAGAATCTCCTTGGCTCGTTTCTCGGCTTCCCGCTGCGTTCCATGATGAGAACTTGCTCGGTCCGCTCCGGGCTTCTTCACATCCCATCCGCCATCGGGGTTAGGAACCACGTGCCTCTTCTCTGCCATGACTGGCCTCCTTCTCGGGCACGAAGCCCGGAAAATACTCGCGCGTCTTCGAGATCGCGTACTCGATCACGGAGTCACGGGTAGGCAACTCTGAACGGCGCTTGGAGCTATAGAAGTTGCGGAACAGTGACCAGAGGAGCATCCGGAAGATGTTCTGCCCACTGCCTCTCGCGCGTCGAGGGAACTGGCTAAGTTCGGACATCGTGAGTGCGTGACCGGGATCGGTCATGGCGACCTCTTCTTCTCAACGTTCTTGAACTCGCCACCGATGATGCGGTCCGCCATGTTCCGCGCATCGGCTTCGTTCTCATAACCCTGGCCGCCATCGGTAGCCACGATGTTCTCGTTAACCACCAAGCGCCACGCCCACTTGCCGTCAGCCCTTTTGTAGACCACTCGTCTATCTGACATCGCTCCTACTCCTTCTCGACACCAGGAGGCAAGATCACCTGCTGCGGTTCCGCCTCCTGAGGCTTCGAGACGTGGCCGACGATCTTGTCCACGATCACCTTCCCCGTCGCCAAGCCTGCGCCTGTTGCCGTACCCACGCCGTACGCAAGAGCTATGTCCGTCGTCACGCCTCGCTTGGCGGTCGGCTCCGTCGCCTTGTGCTGAATCTTTTCCTCTGCCATCCCTCCTTCCGAATCGAAGATGTACCACTCCACTGACTACAGCATGAAGCGGTCCTCGGACGGTAAGTAGCGACCACAAAATCCCTGCAAATACGCACCAAAGCGAACAAGGGACAGCGTACCCCTTCAACTAGACTCGCCGCGCTCGTGAGCGACACGTCCACTTTGGACATCTAGTCGGGCGTGCTCGGAGTGCTTACGATCCTCCTGCGTCGGGTCGCCAATTTGGTGGGAACCGGAGACGGTGTTCAGGCAGCCAGGCTCGGCGCACCAACCTCAGACGAGGTGCGCAGGAACACCAGTCCTGGTTCGCTACCCGGTGGCGGAACTTGTCATGAGGGCGGACCGGTCGAGACACTGATCCGGAGCACGTCGTTCTCGTCCGCCGTCGAACCCTCTCGGGGCGACTGGAAATACACGAACCCTCTGCGGATGTCGGCGTCGGGCGCGCGCCTGATCTCTGGCACCAGTCCCGCCCTCTCGACCACTTGAGTCGCTAGCGGCTCCCTCAGGCCGACGACGTACGGAACTACAACCGAGGAGTCGTCCCCTCCGCAGCCGGACATGAGCACGAGGACGACCGCGAGTACGACGCCGAGTGCCTCGGGTCGCCTCATTGCCGCCGACAGTTCCGGGCGCTGGAACGCCAGTCCTGGTTCGCTATCCGCTTGCCCGACTTGTCGAATGCCTGAACGCGCGAGACGACGCACGCGCAGCCGTTGTAGGCGCGGCAGTTGAAAATGAAGCCCTGATCGGCGCTGAGCGGTGCTTCGTGAACGACACGACGAGAGCCGACGACGACGACTCGGGCAACCCGATCAGACGCAACACCGGCGAGAACACGGCCCGTGGCTGATGCGCTGACGTGTCGTGGGCCGAAGAACAAGTCGGTGGGGCTGCAACCTCCTCCCGCACCTTGGCCGGACGTGAAGATGAACAGGCAGATGTTGGGACGGACCGATGGGTTGAGGAGACGGTTCCTAATCGTCTGCTTGAAGATGTAGACGCTCCACGAACGCTTCGTGCCTTGCAGAGTTGCGATTCGGCGGCTGTCGTGAGCGAGTCCTCCGTCGGGAACGCCCTGGAAGTTCCCAGGCAGCTGATCGCTCGCCACCGGCGCTCGTGCGAATGCGGATGGAATCGTGGACGTGGCTGCACCTGACACTCCAGCCGCGAGCGCTGCGCAGAAGATGGCTGCAAGTAGGGCTTTACCTACCACGCGACTCTTATATAGCGCAGAAGCGTTAGCGAAGAGCATCGGCTTTTCGTGCCAACGCAACGGCAACTCGCGCCGAAACATCAGCGGTGTCATAGCCCTCTCGTCCAAGTCCACTCCACCGACCACACGCGCGGACTCCGGAAGCGTGCTATCCCGAAGGGCAGATGCCAATGAACTGTGGCGACCAACGAGGAGGAAGGCACCCGCGAGCAAGCTGGCCCCCGCGAGCACAACGGCACTTCGCGTCATCCTCACCCGAGTACGGTCGACGCCAGCGCTCAGGTCCCGTTCGACCATTGCCGCTGAGTGCCCCGCAGTGGAACGCAGATCGATCGCGGATCCGCGCAGAAGCGTGACTCATCGCACTCGCTCCGAGACGGATCTCGCACTGCGAGCCTCACGGGTGCGCCGACGCTCCGACCCGCGTCCAGCCGAGCGAACTTTTAGTCATCGCCGGAGCTGATCGGAGCGACCCCCTCGATAGTAGGCGCAGGACGAATGACGCCGAAAAACTCAGAGACTGACCGTTTCGAACCTCTGGTGGAGGTGCTCGAGCCCCAAGGACATGCCTGCCCCGATCAATAGAGCACCTCCCTGGCACGGAGGGGATCGCTCATCGAGTG
>JAWPNA010000006.1:0-15338 GCA_045402695.1 Acidobacteriota bacterium | reverse complement strand
CTGTCAACGCTTCACCCCCGGCCTCACGACCGCTGGCGCATGACTCGGGGCCGGTGTGGGTCGCTACTCCTTCACCGTACGAAACTTCCATTCGCAACACCTCGCCGGTTTTGACCGGCGCACGGAGACATGTTGGAGACGCTCGACAGGACCTCTCACCCGCGGTCCCACCGCCCCGTCACCGCCTGGTCTCGCGGCGGAGGGCGTTACCACTTTCGGGCGACGGCCTCCTTGAGGATCCGGTTATCCAGCGTGAGGTCGGCCACGGCACAAATTGGTCGGCCGTTCTCCTCCTCGAGTCTGCGCAGCCTCTTGGCCTCGCTGACGTCCAACCTCCCGAACTTTTTCTTCCACGCGTACAATGTCGTCCGGCTGGCCCCCAGACGCCGACACATCCCGCGTCACCACCCGACTCGTGTTCCTTCAGCGCGGCGACGATCTGCTCCTCGGTGAATCGACTCCTCTTCATCCCGACCCCCTTCGGGCGTATTCTGCGCCCGACTGTCATGGCCCGGCTGGACCAGTGTTCGGGGGTGAGGTCACAAATGTTGTTTCCGGGATCTCGACACGATCAGTTATCTGAACGCGAATTTCGCAAGATACTGGCTGTCATCATTGAATCCGACAACGAGCATTCGACAAGTTCCCTTCCACGCCTTGTTGGTTTTCCAGACGTAGATGTACTGGTCGGTGCTCGCGTTGTAACTCAAACTGCTGCCGCCCGCCATGACTGTTTCCTCAATCGCTGCAGCAGGCTCGCTCGCATCGCACTGAATCGGACCTGAGGCCGGGTAACCAGGGGCGAAGATGGACAAACCTTGATAACCACCAAGAGAGAATCTCACGGGAATGGAGCTACCGGCTGAAGCGATGTTGACCGTGGGCGGATTGTCGATGGGCTGGAAGAAGCCATTGAAGTTGCGGAAGACGTTGTAAATGCTAGTCGCCGTCGCGGAGTTGCCGGCATTGTCGGCTGCCGTCACGGCGAACGAATGGCTGCCGATACCTGACGTGTCAATCGGATCGCCGTTCGCGACTGTTCCGGTGCAAGTCGCCAGGCCTGATCCTCCAGACCCGTCATGGCACGAAAACTCCGCGCTCACGACCTGGCCCAACACATAACTCGCTGCGTCGGCCGGCGTCGTTATTGTTATCGTCGGCGGGGTCCAATCGGGGAAGGTCACCTCCGGAATAGTGAACGTGCGCGCGTAGATGTTGTGCTCGCCGACGAAGAAATCGTCGTCCGCAGCCCAGACCACGCGGACGTCGCCGTTGTCGAGCGTGGTGACGTCGTTGAGGATCTCGTTGGTGCTCGGAGTGCTGGTCAGCTGGAACACGGTGTTCGTCGAGATCTGGTAGAGGAACAGGTCCCACGTCGTAGAGCCCGGGGACTTGCTCTCGAAGGCAATCACCCCGCCGCTGATACTGGGGTTGCGCTGAAGGCCATCGAACACGACCTCGGTCTCGGTGCCGCCCGAGATCGCCTGGAAGAAGATGTCCTGCCCACCCAGCGTGCCTGGGCGATTCGAGTCGTAAGTCAGGGTAATGCCGTCGGTGTCGGGATTGCGCTCGGCGGCGGTGGTGTCCGAGGCGGACTGGGGAGCGCCCCAGACTCCACCCGAACGGACCGACTTCATGATGTCGCAGTTTACGGAGGGCGCTTCGCAGCTCTGCCAGACCACCACGTAACCAAGCGGCGACACGGCAGGGCTGTCGTCTCTCCTCCATGAGTTGCTGAGGTTGACCAGCGGCGCGTCCGGAGCCGCAATGCTCCCCACGACAATGTCGCCATCGTTGATCGCCGAGTTGACGAACGCGACCGTGTCCGAGCCGAGCGCGGTCGCCGACGCGACGGCTCCCTGGCCCTGCCCGATCTCGATGGTGCTCATCGAGAAGGCATCGAAGACCATGCACGAGCGGCTGTTGTCCGCGTGCTGACGGGCGAACGCAATGTGGCTGCCGTTCACGTCGGAGAGCTGGTCGACGTCCCACACATCTCCGCCGGGGATGAATCCGGAACCGGCCGGGTTGAGGAAATCGTACCAGCGGATCACGCCCGAACCGGTCACCTGGTCGGTGTACACCGCGAGGTTCCCGCTGACGTGCGGATCGGTCTGTTCGCCCGGGGAGGTGTCAACCGCTGTGTTCGAGCCGCCAATGCTGCCGCCGCTGAACGGCGTCACCGCGAATGCCACAGCCGTTGCCATGCCGGCGGCAACGACGCCGACCGCGACGCCCAGGGGCAATCGATTCCTGGCAAACCGTTGGTGCCGTTTTCTAACAGTTTTCAGCGGTGTCTTGGTGCGCTGCTGCTTTTTGTTGTTATCGTGCCTAGTTGATCTCATGGTGCCTCCTTCTCTTGTTCGGCAGACCTTGGTTTGTCGTTTGACTTGAATGGCCCTCGCTGCTCAGCGACCGAGCGAATTGACACACCCCAACAACCCTCCATCCGTCGTGGGAAGCACCGTGCCGCAGGCGAGGGTGCTCGCGTTGAAGAGAGCTTGACCTTGAGGTTGACCGTCTCGCCGGGCTCGAGCGAGCCGCCCGCGTTGCCGGAAGTCTCCTGGACCTCGACGCCGACGGGGAGAAGCCACGGTCCCGATGTCGCGGAAGTTACCTCGGCCCCTGTCAGACTCGTCCCCTCGGAAGCCAGCTCAGACCCAGCCAGGCCCGGTGCTTCAAAGACCTCTCGGCCGGGATGACGTCGGCCGGCGTCAGGCGAGGGGACGAGCCTGTAGACAGGGGTCCCCGCGCTCCGGGCGACTCCATCCCCGCCGGCGGGGACGACGATCGAGACCTGGTGCACTTCGATCGGGTCGTTGGATCCCTCGAGTCGGACGGAGAGGAAATAGGCCCCTCCCGGTGGCGCGGTGAGGGGTTCCGCGGATCCGAGAAGGGCCGAGTAGAACCCCTCCTGCACCTCGACCTCCTGTCTCTCGGACCAGATCGGCGCGGTTCCAGCGCCGGGCCGCGAGAGGTGGAAGACGAGGGCGCGTTTGTCGGACATGGGACTTCCGTCGGTCCCTTGAAGGGAGCCGGCGAGTTTCAGGAAATGCGCCGGGACGGTGCCGGGCATCATGGCCTGTTGCGCCGCGGGCGCCGACTCCAAATCGGCGTAACCTGGTCCAGCGAGAAAAGGAAGGCTCAGGAGATGAGCCAGCCGAAAGGTCTTCCTCATGCTCGCCATGATCGCCGCCTCCCCCCGGCGTCGAAGACGGCCGATTCACCCTTGAGGTGCCGGCCAGCCCTGAGGCTTCACCGGTTACAACGACCGGAGGTCTGCGATCCCCTCACACGGATCCAGGAAGACCACCGGGCGGCGATGGCACGGGCGGCCGGATCAGGCCGGTTGGGCCGGGAGCCGAGTCCTGAGGCGCCGGAGGAGCAGTGCTCCCACGACGGCGGCGAGGGCCGCCGCGAGGGCGAGGGAGCGGACTTCGTCCCGCGCGCGGCAGCGGGCCCTGCCTCAGACCGCTCGCCACCGTCGCCGCTCTGTAGGCCGCCGGCCCCGAGGGCCCGACATCGAGGGCGGGATCGGCGACGGCGAGGACCGGGTTCGCCGCCGCTCCCTTCGGCGCGCCGCTCCATCTCAGCCATGTGGAATAGGAGGGAACGATCCTATCACCCCCGGCCGGGGGCGGCCGAGCCGTTTCGGTGAGTACGACAGGACGAAGGCCGGGTCCTCGTCTCTCGTCGTGGAGCGAGAACGGTGGTGGAGGCGGCGGGAGTCGAACCCGCGTCCTCGAGGCCTGCCGCCGGCGGGGCCCGCCTCCCCCAGGAAGTCACCGCGAACCAATCACTCAGCGACAGCGCACCGTTCGTTGTCAGCTCGTTGGTCTCAGCCGGACTCACGGCGATGACTGGCTCGATGGCATGCAACCCTGGCTCCGGCGATCCTGCGGAGCCCCTTTCGGGCCCAGGCGTCCTGTAGCTGGTGAGCCTGATCGCGCTCGCGATTGGGGATTACTCCAGCCGCGGATGGATGCGGTAGAGGAAAGCGGCCACAGCCAGGGTGTACCACGCGAAACCGGTCCAGAACGACGCGGAGATCCCGGAGTTGAGGGCGATCACGATGGCCACTACGGAGGCGAGCACGGACATGGCTCCATTGACGCCCCAGAGCCAGGGAGTCAGGGAAGCGGACACGGACGTCGCGAGCCTCATCCCGAACGGAAAGGCCATCCCCATGAAGAGCCCTAGCGCGAAGAGTATCGAGCTGGCAAGAGCGATCCGCACCAGTGTGGCCGAGGCCTCGAAGCTGCCTGCGACGCGCGGTGTCACCAGGCCGAAGAGGGCCAGTGCGAGCAGCAGGCAGCAGAGTCCGACGCGAGAGTATCTCGTGAAATCGGAGCTCTTGATCCAGCGGGTCACGTAGCTACCCAGCCCGCTGGAAAGCAACAGAGAGAACAGAACCACCGAAAGCGCGTAGGTGGGATGGCCCAAGAAGACGGCCAGTCTTTGCATCTGGGAGATCTCGATGAGCATGAAGCCCATCCCGATGCCGGCGAAGTAGACAAAGAGCGGCAGGGCTCCCTTCAGGCTCTTTCCG
This sequence comes from Acidobacteriota bacterium, assembly GCA_045402695.1. Taxonomy (GTDB): domain Bacteria; phylum Acidobacteriota; class Polarisedimenticolia; order JACPZX01; family DASXTC01; genus JAWPNA01. The sequence continues at coordinate 10,789 of JAWPNA010000006.1, read as the reverse complement.
CGGCCGGCCAGGAGGAGCGGGATGACGATGCAGGACAGGGTCAGGGCGAGTACCACCCCCAGGAGGGTGGCCAGCACCGAGACCGCGTTGAGCTGGACTCGATTGGGCCCCCGTTCCCATGACCTGCGGAAATCCGAGTTCAGGACGTCCCTGAAGCGCAGCATGTGGAAGAAGAATGGACTGTCGTCCGTGGGCGGCGAGATGTCGAGCGGATAGCTTTCCACAACACGGTTCAAATCGTCCCGTGAGGCCAGCTTCGCAAAGGTGTCATCGATGGCATAGCGCGGGCTGAGAACCAGGTCGAAACGCAGGTTCCGCGCGATCGTCTCGAAGGTGTTCACATCCTGAGGTGAGAACGGTGTGGGGCTCACCAGCACCGTCCCGACGCCATCGGGGCTCGAACTTCCGGTGGCTGACTGCATGTACCGGGCGATCAGGATGTGGTCACGCGGATTCTTGACACCGAGCTGCATCAGCGCGGCGCTCGCCAGGCTGGTCACGCGATAGACTTCACTGGGCCGTTCCTTGAAATACCATCGCGTGATGGTGAGCACGCCTCCGGGATTGACGTGCCGCAGGAAGATCTTCCATGCCTCCACGGTGTAAAGCGAGTTCTCGCTCAGCACGAAGGCACCCGCCGCCGTGGCGGCCCACGTGTCGATCAGGGATATCTGGATGATGTCGAACCCTCGCCGCTGGCGTGCGATATAGCTGCGCGCTTCGTCGTTGGCGAAAGAGACGCGAGGATCCTTCTCGAGATGGCCCGTGAAATCACCGAAGCGCCCGGTGACCGCCTCGATGATGTTCTCGTTGATCTCGACACCGACGACCGATCTCTGCCGAAAGGCGAGCGCCGAGAGGATGTCTCTACCGCCGCCGGCTCCGACGACGAGCACATCGGCATCGCGCCTGAGGTAGTGCACGAGATTGACGATGTCGAATCTCAGATGCTCCAGCTCGCCCAGGTCGCCGTCAAAGCCGGTCAGCGGCGTCCCGGCGGCACTGTCGATCCTCAGGGTCAGTTCACGGGTCGTTGGGTTCAGTGGGAACACCGGGCTGAGCCCCCAGCCGCTGGGGGGCAGGCGGGATCCTTCAATACCGCTCACGGTCACTCGCGAGAATGAATTCCACTTCTCGAAGATGGGAGACGGCTCGTGCTGGCCCTTCACCCAGAACAGGCGCACCAGCGGCGTCTGCCTCCAGACGAGCACGGTGTGGCCTGCCGCGAAGAGCGAGAGCAGCAGCGTGCAACCGATGGTGACCCATTTCAGGCCGCGATGCCCGGCCCCAACCGAGAACAGCGCCGCGCCCAGGGCCGCGAGGGCCGACACCACGATCACCGCGGTGGGGCCATCGGTGATCTTCAAGGTGAGGATGGTGCCCACACATCCCACCGCTGCTCCAGCAAGATCCGCGGCATAAAGCCGGCTGACCTCGGAGACATACCGCGTCAGGACGAGGCACACCGATATTCCGCTGAAGATGAATGGGATGGTCATCAGGAGGTAGGTCGGCGCGACGGAGTTGATGCCCTCGATCCTCCCGCCGCTGAAGGCGGGGAGCATCAGGTGAACGAGAAAGCTGGCGACGCTCGAGAGGGCGAACAGAAGGGTGCTGAGGGAGGCCTGGGCTGTCGCTCGCGCCGGCGTGAAGTAGCGCGGGCAGAGGTAGACGACCATGGCGCCAGCGGTCATCCCGAACATTGCGACCGAGATGGCCACAAAGGCGAAGTGATAGTACATGGTCACGCTGAAGATGCGCGTGAGGAGGATCTCGTACATGAGGGTCGCGAGCGCGACCATGAAGATCCCGGCGTAGGTCAGTCTCGTGGCTTTGAGATCAGGCGATGGCGCCCGTTTCATGTCGAACCCTCGCCGACTTGCCGCTGGGAACCGCGCGAGTCTAGCACAAGGATTCCCCCCTTCCCTCGCGGATGGCCGCGGTGGTGGGCTCGCAACTCAGCGAGGCCGCTCGAAATAGGGGCAGTGCCGGCACCCCGACTCGCAGCAGCAACCCCTCTCCCACAACGCCTGCGCGGTGAAGACCGCCGCGCTCGATAAGGCGCGGGGGCCCTTGTCGCCAGGGCGCGTTTCGGCCAGGGTTGCCCCCGACCTGGTGGCGCATCATCTTGACCCGCCTGGAGGGCCCAGAATGAAGAAACTGCTCCTTTTGGTACTAGTCGTCGCGGGCGGCATCGTCGGCTATAGCTACTTCCTGAATGTCCATCCCGCATCGGCGGACGAACTCGTGCTGGTGGACCTCGAGCACCAGTTCGACTCGGCGAACCAATCGATGATGCAGGCGAGTCGATCCGCCGGAGTGGCGGGACTGGACTCCACGGCGGACGTCGAGGCTGCGCGCATCAAGGTGCGTCACCTGGAAAGCGAGCTCCAACAGTTGAAGCCACGTCTCGCATCAGACGCGTCGCGCCAGCGAGCCGATCGCTTGGAACAGAAGATCCGAGCGTTTCGCTCGGCGACCGACTAGCGACCGGCAGGCATCGAGCTCAGACTCTCCTGCGTCCGCTCCCTGCCCCCAGGGCAGAGCTGCCCCCTTGTGCCTGTCCGGGTTGTGCGGAGGTATGACCGGCAGCCTCTTTGCCCGGGCCGTCCTTCTAGAACTGAAGAGCGGCGCATCGAGAACACTGCCGCATGAACCACACGCGAGAGCCGGCGCCCGGTCAGCATGAGGAAAGAGAAGTAGCGGCCACGCGAGCGTGGATGCCCTGTTGGCGTGGACCATCAGTGCAGCGGCACCAACACGCGCTCCGCCTGGCCACCTCGCCGATCGGGGTTGTCGATGGCGATCCTGAGGTCGGACAGGCGCGTGTCCAGGTACTTCGCTGCTAAATCGGCGGTGTTGCCATCTGATGTTGAGGAGGGCACGAGGGGAAACTCGGCCCGCCAGAGCGAAGAGCGAAGGCTTCCCCCCGTCAACGGGACCAGCCAGCCGTCGAATTGGGCGCCGGATGCATCCTCGAGCTCCAGGTGCGGGAAGGCCATGATGGAGCTGGGTGTGTGGCCGTTGAGGAAATCGTCGAACGGTTTCTCGTGACGTTCCTTGTAATTGTGCAGCTTCAGCTCGATCGATACAATCTTGACTTGCCGACCGCCGCGAGACTCGTCCCGCTCGGTCGCACTCTGCACCTCGAACGTCCAAGGCCCCATCTCGATGGGCTGGCGCATTGCGAACTCCTTCTCCGCCCGGCATGCGGGCGTCATGCACGCGAAGGCGAGCACTAGCATCGCGGCCGAAAAGCCCGCTTCATCCGAGCGAAACGACCGCCACATCGAAGGACTCCTTGCCCACATTGGGATGACTCAGGCGCAGCGTGTATCCGCGGCTGTCCACCCAGACATGGAAAACGACGACCCAGTCGCGCGGCATGGAGGAGGCATGGCCGGAGAAGTAGTACTGTTCCCGCGGCATCGCGGTGACCGATCTGTAGTCGAACCCCTCGGAGTCGACGAGCTTCAGGTGGCCGCGCAGGAACTCCTCGGCGAATGCCTGCCGGTCCGACTCGGCGTAAGGCTCGAGGCCGCTCCAACCGACGAACACGGCGACCGCCTTTTCCCCTTCCGGCGTCCGCAGTGAGGAAAGCGGGGCGTGTGCATCCCCGACCTCCTCCCATCCATCCACCGAGACCGCGAGGACACCGAAGGGGATTTTCTCCCGAAGCGGGAACGACGCGGTCCTTTCCTGCCTCGCGCAGCCGAACGCCACGCACACGACGACGAGCCAGAGGATCCAGAGCCTACCTGAATCGGGAATAGGTGCTTCTGGCCTGTGCATGTCGCCTGGCTCCCTGCTGCAGGTTGTCCTGATTGGGGTAGACCAACGCGGCATTGAACTGCGCCGCGGCATTGACGACCTCCCCGTTGAACTCCCGCATGGAGGCGTCGGGCCAGCGCTCGATGATGCGGCCCGCCCCCCCTTTCACTTCTCGCCAAGCGTCCGCCTGAAAACCTGCCTCGCGCATCAATTGCGCGAGCCTCCTTGAGGCCGAGTCGGCGGGGTCCTTCGCTGTAGCATCTCCTTCCACGAGTCGGCGGAGCGATGTTTCGAACTCGTCGAGGGTTCCGAGGATTTCGCCGGCGCATTTTGCATAGTCGGCCTTCGTGATCGCCAGCGTCTTGTCGGCGAGCCCGTCGCAAGCTGTCGGCCCAGCGGCTGGACCGGGGCATCCGGCCGACAAGAGCAGCAGCGTCGGGAGCGACCGCCACACGGCTCGGCACGCCAACGTCACCACGCGCGCGACCAGCAGCTGCTCGGGCATGGAAGGCTCCAGGTTGACAGCCGACAGCGGGGCCGGCGGGAAGGATAATCTAGGCCCCCTCGGGGGATCCGCAACCCGCGCGTCAGACTCATGCCCATTGAAAGCTCGCGCGCTCATCAGCGCGTGACGATGAGTCTTCCAGTTGGCCCATCTCCAGGGGCGAGCGCCCGGGGATGAGGTGGCGGGGGCGGCGGGAGTCGAACCCATGCCACCCCGAAAAGCTGACTGGTTGATGGCGCGCGACTTTCTTCGCAACTTCATTGAAGCTCGCAGCGTCACCACCAGCGCCATCCCTGGTGAAACGACAGGACACCGATTGAGCGAAGGCTTGCCCTACTCGGCGCGCAACGCTGTCATCGGATCCACGCGAGTGGCGCGCCGCGCGGGGACGAACGTGGCGGCCACCGAGACGACAGCCACCAACGCGACGACGGCTGCATAGATAAGCGGATCGCGCGGGCTGACACCGAACAACACGCTTTGAATGCCGTCACCTGCGACCCAAGCCAGCGCCAGCGTGATCAGAAGGCCAAGGATGACACCGAATCCCGTCAGGACTGATCCCTGGCCCAACACCATGCGGAGGATGCGCCGGCTGTCCGCGCCCAGAGCCATCCGCACACCCAGCTCCTGGGTCCGCTGATTGACGGAGAATGACATCACGCCGTAGATCCCGACGCCGGCGATGATCGTGGCGACCACACCGAAAATCGTAAACATGATGGCCACGATACGGTTCTGACTTACGAAGCCATCGATGTTTCGCTTGGGCGTGTCGACGAAGTAGAGCGGCAGGTCCGCATCCACTTTGGCTACCTCGCGGCGCAGCGGATTGGCAAGCGATTCAGCGCGCAGGCCGGCGCGCGGCTTCACGATGACCGTGGCGAACTGGCTGACGAACGGCCCCGGTTTTGTCGGGCCGCTTGCGAGCGAGTAGAACGGCACGTAGAAGCCTGAGTCGTCCACGTTCGGCACGTTGAACGGCGGCATCATCCGCACCGTCCTCACGACCCCGACGATGGTGCGCCAAGGGCCGGGCTGCAGGGTGTTGCCGTCCAAGGCGCGGAAGCGGCGGGCCAGCGGACTCTCGTTGCCGAAGTGTTTCTGCGCGAATGCCGCGTTCACGATGGCCACGGGCAGCTTGGTGTCGAGGTCGTCTTCCTCGAACCCGCGACCTTCGATCAACCTCTGGCCGATGACGTCGAAGTAGCCTGCCGTGACCTGCTCGAAGTTGGCATTCGGACGGTCACTCTTCTCCTTGTACTCCTTGCCCTCGATCTCGATTGGCCCGCTCCCCGAGAAGACCATCCTGAATCTGTTCGTGAGCGCCACCGCCTCGAACTCAGGATGCGTGAGCAGCTCGCGAACGAGACGGTCGAAAAAGTTCTTGCGCAATTCCTGTGACGGGTAGGCGCCGTCCATCAGCCCCATCCGGGCCGACATGACGCCCTCCGTGTCGTAGCCGTAGTCGATTGTCTGCTGCTTGAGGATGGACTTCATCTGCAGGAGCGATCCGATCAGAAGGACGCACGTCACCACGACTTGAAACACGACCAGACCGCGCATGACCAACTTGGTCCCGCGGCTGGTGCCCCCGTGACCGCCGTCCTTCAGCACCCCGGCGACGTTGGCGCGCGAGGCCGACCAGGCCGGCAGCAGCCCGGAGCCGAGCGCTGCGGCCAGCATTGCGGCCACGCTGAACGCCAGGACGGGGCCATCGATGTCGAACGTAATCCACGAGGGCGGCGGGTTGTCGAGGTTGCGGACCGTTTCCGAAAGCAGGTTGGTGCAGTAATAGGCGAGGCCCACGCCAATCACGGCACCGACCACGGAGACCAGCAGACTTTCGTTGAGCATCTGAAGGATCAACCGGGTTCGACTGGCGCCGAGCGACGATCGAATGGCCAGCTCCCTCGCCCGCAGGCTCGCCCGCGCGAATTGCATGTTCATCACGTTCACACACCCGATCAGGAGCACACCCACGCAGAATGCCAGCATCGTGAGCAGCGTGCCGCGCAGCGGAAGCGGCGTGTACGTCTTGAGAAGGGGTTCGACCAGGCCCGTGCTGAATTGCTTGTTGGTTTCCGGGTACGCGTCCGAGAAGCGCTTCGCGAGCGTCGACACTTCGGCGTTTGCCTGATCCAGCGAAACGCCTGGATTGAGCAATGCCAGCACCGCCGGATTGACATTGCGCGGGTCGTTCCGCTCGCGCACCGGGAACTCGCTGTATAACGGGATCCAGAGCTGCTCGTTGACCGGAAACGCGAAGCCCTGGGGCATGACGCCGATGATTGTCGCCGGCGTCCCGTTGATGCGGAGGGCCTTGCCGACGATGTCCGCCGCACCTCCGAAGTCGCGTTGCCAGATGCCGTAGCCGATCAGGGCCACCTTCTCGGCGCCGGGCAAATTGTCCTCCGGCCTCAGGTCACGACCCAGACTCGGCGCGACGCCGAGAATGCGGAGGAAGGCGTCCGTCACGTAGGCGCCCGTATAGCGCCGGGGAGTGCCGTCGATTGTTGCGTTGACGGTGGAGCCGTTGATGTAGGCGGCCGTAAGCTCGAAGGATTTTTGCTGCGCTCGCAGCTCCTCGAAGTCCATCGCCGACACCTGGCCGTTCTGGCCGAAGAAGTTTCGGCTGGTGGGATCAACGAAATTAACGCTGACCAGTCGCGAGGAGTTCGGGAACGAAAACCCGCGTAGCATCACCCCGTTCACGACGCTGAACGTCGTGGTAACCCCGCAGATTCCGAGAGCCAGTACGGTGACCGCCATCGCGCAGAAGCCTCTCTCCCGGAGGAGAACGCGAAGTCCGACTCGGAGATCCTGAACGAAGAGATCAGTGCCCATTGAGGCTCCTTGAAATGCTGCTACGGCCGTCGCTGTCCGTTTGTGTCTGAAATCTCAACAGGGACGGAGCAGGGCTTCTCGTATTCTGCGTTGATCCTCTTGACGATGACGATCCCCGCATCGATCGTCTTCTGGGGGGTACCTGATTCCGAGATGCCCAGGGATTTGAGATTGGCATACAAAGGTCCTATCACCTTGTTGAGGGCGGCGTCGTATCTGGACTGGATCTCCTTCAGCTCGGCCTGGAGCTGCTGTTCGTCTCCACTGTCCTTGTTGATGTCCGCCTCGGCGGCGGCTCCCTGCTCCTGGGCCGCCTGCATGATCTTCGCCGCCTCCTGGGGGTTCTGCATCAGGTAGTTCTGCATGCGGGTCTGCTTTTCCATCGGATCCAGGTTGTCCAACTGGGCCTTCACCTGGTTATTGATCTCGTTTTGCCGGCTGATCTCCTTGTTCATGACCTCGATGGCGGCGTCGATTTCCTCGTTGTACTTGTCCTGGCTCGTATAGCAGGTGCTGGGCGGTTTCGGCACCTTCGTCCAGGGATCCGGAGCCGCCGGAGTGGCCGCCATGACGACGGAAGCTGACAGGACACACAGAGCCGTGATGACGATACGCATCCAGTCTCCTGTTCGGGAATCGGAGGCTACTTCTGTGGGACCTCGCAGTCGCCCACGCGCATGCCGGTGAGCTTGGTCGTCACGCTTCCATCTGAGGAGGCGAACTTGATCGTTCCCGTGTAATTGTCGGCGTCACTGAAAGTGATTTCACCCTCCCCTGTCATCTCCGGCGGACCCGCGCAGAAGGTTTTCCAGGTGACCTTCGTCCCATCCTTCTTGAAGTCGGAGTTCGTGCACTTGTGCCGCTCGTCGGCCCTCACCGGCGGCTGGTCCTTCTGCGCACAGACCTTCATCTTCTGCGCGGGCAATGCCATCGGCATCCCTTCCATCGACATCTGGGAGGTCATCTCCCAGAGGACGCCCTTCTCCTTGGCCGGGGCGGCGGGTTCCGCGGCGGCAAGGAAGGGCGTGGAGCTCAGAAGCACGAGAAGCGTCCTTGAGAGGCGGTGTTGGTACGGTACGACCATGCGCTTGCCACTCCCTGAGTGGGTACCTGTCAGTAGCGGGCAAGCATACGGAGACAGGCGGCATGCTGTCAACGGGAATGAGATTGACCCGTTTCATCGCCGGCAGGGAATTCACTTTTTCGATCGGTCCGGTACGTGAGACGTCTTCGCTGAAGAGGCATGAGTGCTCGCCGTCATCCTGGCTGCCGCAATGGCCAGACGCCACAGGCCGGGAGGATCGTACGCGACCTGGCTGGTGAAGGCGGCGGGAGTCGAACCCGTGCCGCCTCAAGACGCTAACTGGTTGATGGCGCGCGACTCTCGCCGGAACTGCCTGGGAATTCGTTGCCTTGTGGTCAATTCGTTGTGCTCTGGAGTGCTCCCCAGTTTTTTCGCCGTCGCGCACCAGGCCAGCTATCACGGCATGCTGACTCCCCGCGCCGGGAGAACTTATTGGGCGTAACATGCAGCTTGTTTCTCCCAGGCTCCATCCTGGGGAGCGGAGCGTCAACGATGCCAGTGGTGGAAGAATCCCTTCTGATCCGCGCGCCGCAGCAGCCGCTGTTTGATCTCGCCCAGGACTACAGGTTTCGTTTGAACTGGGATCCGTTTCTGCGTGACATGCGCTTCCTCAACGATGCTCGAGAAGCAGCCGTCGGCGTACGCGTCTGGGTCAAGGCATGGACGGGTCTGACGATGGTGGTGGAGTATGTCGTGCTGAACCGCCCCGAAGTAGTGGCGATGAAGATGGTGGAGGGGCCTGTCTTTCTCCAGCAGTTCGCTGGAAGCTGGCGCTTTAAACCTCATCCGAGTGGCTCAACGGAAGTGATCTTCCGCTATGTTTTCGAGACCCGATGGCAGCGGTTGCGATGGCTGTTCGATCCCATTGTTGGATGGGTGTTTGGTCGGGACATCCGGGAGCGGTTGTGGGGACTGAAGCGTGGAGTCGAGCAATCGGGACTGCTGGCTGTCCGGGACCCACCGTGACCGGGCCCGACGATTCCCGCGCGTGCTTTTACCGCCTGTGCTTCGCGCTGGCGGCGGCCTACAACGTCGCATTCGCAGCCTGGGCGATCGTGTGGCCGCGAACCTTCTTCGATCTGTTCGGGATGGACGCGCCCCGCTACGCCGCCATCTGGCAATGCCTTGGGATGGTGGTGGGCGTGTACGCCCTGGGATATGCCTACGCGGCTTGGCGGCTCGATCGCGCCTTTCCGTTCATCGCTCTCGGCCTGCTGGGCAAGACGTTGGGCCCGATCGGCTGGGTCGCGACGGTGCATGCCGGTGAGTGGCCGATCCGGACATTCACGCTCATCCTCTTCAACGACCTCGTCTGGTGGCTGCCGTTCGGGCTCTTCCTGCTCGAGGGAACGCGCACCGGTACGCGGCTGCGCGCGTCGGCTCCGTACATCTGTGCGGCGCTGAACCTCATGGCCGCGCTGGCGATACCTCTGTTGCTTCTCCCCGGGCTGGAGACGGTGCGCGATCGTACGGCGCGTCTGGGCTACATCGCGGCGCACCCGGTGCTCTGGCGCACAGGCTGGGGCATCTGGATGATCGCCGCGTTGAGCCTCCTCGGGTTCTACAGTTGGTGGGCGGCCCGCCTTCGCTCCCGGTCTCTGGGGATTGCTGCGTTGACCCTGGCGATTGCCGGGATGTGTGGTGACCTCCTGGCTGAGTCGCTCTACCTCGGCTGGCTCCCTGCCGACCACGATCGGATTGAGGCCCTGGCGCGTCTCCTCACCGGCGCCTGGGGCAACACTCTCTACACGCTCTGTGGGGTCCTTCTCACGCTCGGGAGCCCGTGGCTTCGTGGCCCGGCACGTGCGTGCGCTTGGCTGATCTGGGCAGCCGGTTTGGCGCTAGGCGGCTTCTCCATGACCGGGAACACCACGGGGATGGCGGTATCGATGGCGCTGCTCTTCATCCTCTTCTGTCCGTGGGTTGCCTGGATGGGAATCCTGGATCGAAAGAGGGTGTCGTGATCCGGAGGATCGTGGTCATCGGTGGCACCGGATTCTTCGGCCGCGCGGCGGCGGAGCTGTTGCGCGCGGAAGGGTTGGCGTTGCTGATTGCGGCCCGAGGGACCGGCCGAGACAGTGGCAGCCCGCCCGACCTGCGCGTGGACGCCGACGATCCGGTTGCCCTGCGCCGTGCCCTCCTGGCTGGCGACATCGTACTCGATGCCGCAGGGCCGTTCCAGGAGCGCAGTGCTGCCCTCATCGAGACGGCGCTTGACGTCGGCTGCGACGTCATCGATCTCTCCGACAGCCTGGGGTACTTTCGGAAGATCGAGACTTTGCGGACCCAGATCGAAGTGAAGGGCATCCGTGTGCTCACGAGCTGTTCGTCTGTCACGACTTTGCTCGCAGCTCTCGTGCGTGCAAGCGGCGTGAGAGACCCCGCGCGCGTCAGCGTTTATCTCTCGCCCGCCTCGCGGGTCACCGCCACCGCCGGGACGGGCGGCGCGCTCCGCGATTCGCTGGTGCGACCGATCCAGATCCTGAGGGGAGGCAGCCTGGTTCAGGCCCGCGGCTGGCGGGACTCGAGGGTGTTCCTGATGCCGCCGCCGATCGGCCGGGCGCGGGGTTAAGATCGGAAGA
>JAWPNA010000003.1:0-1972 GCA_045402695.1 Acidobacteriota bacterium | reverse complement strand
GACGACATCACCTACTCGGGGACCGTGGCTGCTGCGTTCGAGGGAACGCTGCTCGGGTATCCTTCCTTCGCTGTGTCCCGCGCCGCGCCCCCCTCCGTGTCGCCGGATCCACCGTGGCTCCCCGATCCGGAGGAAAGCTACAAGGCCGCCGCCTCCTTCGCCGCGGACCTCGCGCGCCGGGTCCTCGACCATGGCATGCCCGGCGACACCTTGCTCAACGTGAACGTGCCTCTACCGCCGCTGCGGGGTGTGAGTTGCACGCGGCTGGGCAGGAGAATCTACAAGGAGGGCGTCATCGAACGGGTCGATCCCTCGGGACGCCAGTATTACTGGATTGGAGGAACCCCGCCCGAATGGATTGAGGATCCGCGCAGCGACTACGCGGCCGTGAGCGCGGGCCGCGTCTCGGTGACGCCGCTTCATCTGGATCTGACCAACGATCGTGTCCTCGACACCGTGGCGGCCTGGAATCTTGTCGTGCCCGCGACGCGGGATTGAGGCGGGCCGCGCTGAGCCGGGCGGTGGAGGCGAGATGGCCGTGATGCGGCGGGAACGCGGCCCCGACGAGTTCGCCATACGCAGGCGGCAGATGGTCGAGCGCCAGCTCGTGCCGCGGGGGATCACCGACGAAAGAGTCCTGGCGGCGATGGGAGGGGTCCCGCGCCATCTCTTCGTGGAAGAGGCCCTGCAAGCCAAGGCCTACTCCGACAACGCCCTTCCGATCGGCCTGAAGCAGAGCATTTCCCAGCCCTACATCGTCGCCTTGATGATCGAGCTGCTGCGCGTCGGACCGCACGATCGCGTCCTGGAGATCGGGACCGGCTCCGGATACCAGACCGCGGTGCTGGCGGCACTGGCCGGGACTGTGTACAGCATCGAGCGCCTGCGGTCGCTCGCGGTCCTGGCCAGGTCGCGACTGGAGAATCTCGGGGCAGATGGAGTTCACTTGCGCGTCGGGGATGGCACGGCAGGCTGGCCGGAGGAGGCGCCTTTCGATCGAATCATCGTGGCTGCCGGCGCTCCCTCGCTGCCGGCGCCGCTTCTCGCCCAGCTCGAGACGGGAGGCCGGCTTGTCATCCCGGTGGGGGACGCGAAACGACAGACCATCCGCGTCGCCATCAAGGGGCCCGTGGGCTTCCGCACCGAGCAGTACGATCAGTGTGCTTTCGTGAAGCTGATCGGCAGCGCCGGCTGGGATGAATCGTCGGACCGGCTTCCTTGACAGGTCCACGACCATCTGTTAGCGTCGCGGTCTGTATCGTTTTCTCGGCCGCCCTATCCAAAAAAGAGTCGGGACGTAGCGCAGCCTGGTAGCGCACCTGCTTCGGGAGCAGGGGGCCGGAGGTTCAAATCCTCTCGTCCCGACCAACTCATCCCTACGCCCGGACGTCGCGCGGGCCTGTGTTAGAATCTCCGCCCGGTATGACCACGCCAAAGGTCCTGCTCGTCGACGATGTCAAGGTGTTCCTGGAGTTCGAGCGGCCCTTCTTCGAGCGCGCCGGGTGCAAGGTGCTCACGGCCGCGACCGGCCTAGAGGCGCTCCGCATCGTGCGGGATGAGAACCCGCACATCGTGCTCCTCGACTACGAGATGCCCGGGATGAACGGCGATGAGGTCTGCCGTCGCATCAAGGCGGATCCCGAGAGAAGCCACATCCCCGTGCTGCTGGTGACGTCCCATCGGTCGGATGCGGTGATCGAGAAGTGCCGGCGTGCCGGGTGCACCGATGTTCTCGTGAAGCCTGTCGCGGGCAAGGATCTGCTGGAAAAGGTCGTCAGGATTCTGCAGATCCCCTATCGGGTTCACCTGCGGACGCGCGTGACAATGGAGGTTTCCCTCGGGGTGTCGGGTGACTCGATCGCGGTGCTGGGGTATTCTGACAACATCAGCGAGGGAGGGATGCTCATCGAGACTCTGGAACCTCCCGATCCGGGGGCGAGGGTGTTGGTGTCGTTCACGCTTCCTTCACCGG
>JAWPNA010000118.1:0-8941 GCA_045402695.1 Acidobacteriota bacterium | reverse complement strand
CTGTCGCCAAGTCCTCCTCAGAAGCCTTCTGGTACTCCATGATCGCGTCGACCTTCCGGCCCTCCCTCACGAGCCTCAGTACGGTTTCTCTCAGTTGCGGCTTGAGGCTCGCGGCGAGCTCACGGACCCTCTCTGCACGCTTGACCCTGGCCTGCCTGGCTGCCTCTGCAGCGGCCGCCGTCTCAGGCTTCGGGCAGGCTGCCACCACGTACCACCGATCACCTTCCCGAGCGAGCTGAACGAGGAAGGTGGTACTGTTGTTGGGGGCCGACTCGAAGTCCACTTGCAGAAGGTGAGTCGGGAGAACTGAATAGTTGAACCTGTCTGCGAACAGCGGCTGAGTGCCCGGTGCAACCTGGGTGAGCTCCCACTGGTAGTCCTCTGGCACGGGGGGCTTGATTCGGGGCGAGAACATCTCGTCGAAGAAGGAGACGGCCGGACCGTTGGTGCATCCAAGCGATCTCGGGTGCAAGAGGTCCTTCTGCTTGCCCGGGTTCCGGCCGTTGAGCGCCTCAACGAAACTCCTGACGAACGAGGCCCGCCCGTCAGTCTCTTCCTCCCCGGGGACCACAGTCGCCACAGACAACAGCACGAGGCAGAACGAGACTCCCAGCGACCGGTCTCTCATGGCGTTTCCTCCTTCCGGCTGTCTCATCTCAGGCTCGTGCAAGTTCCTGCGCTGCCCGGCACGCAGCGGTCAGCCGTGGCTTCCACCGCCCATCTCTAGCTTCATGTCCAATACCGCACGGAACCGCACGGTTCCCTTGGTCATCGCATCGACCGCGTGAGAGGCCTCCGACAGAGGGAACCTCTCAATCATCGGGCGCACACCGTGCTTCGCTGCAAAGGACATGGCGTCCGTGGAGTCGGTCGCCGTCCCAGAGGACCAACCCTGCACACGCGCGTCACGGGAGATCAGGTCGATCGCGCCGATTTCGATCGGCTCGAACGGGGCTGCAACGATCAATAGGCAGCCCTCCAGACCCAACCCGGGGACCAGCGCCGAGATTGATTTGGAGTGCGGTGCGGTAGCCAGGATCACATGGGCTCCACCGAGTCTCGCCATCGCATCAGCGAAGTCCTTCCGATTCGAGTCCACGTAGTGGTGAGCGCCCAGCTTGTGGGCGAATTCCTCCTTGTCGGTGCCACGGGAGATCGCCACGACCTCGAACCCCATCGCACGGGCATATTGGACGCCGAGGTGGCCGAGTCCCCCGAGCCCCTGGATGGCGACTAGATCGCCCGATCGGGCACCCGAGTTACGCAGTGCGTTAAAGGTGGTCAGACCGGCGCACAACAGCGGTGCTGCTTCGGCGAAATCCAATCCCATGGGCATTGATGCGAAGGCAACCTCCGCCGCGACGAGGTACTCCTGGTATCCGCCGTCGAGCGAGATCCCAGTGATCCTGGCGTTGCGACAGTGGATGAATCGACCGGTCAGGCATACATCGCAGGTGCCGTCGTGGCCGCCGTGCCATCCAAGTCCGACGCGATCGCCGACCCGGAAGCGCTGCACGCCTTCTCCCAACGCATCCACGACACCGGCCACTTCGTGACCGGGGACACGCGGGAACTGGAGGCCGGGCCAGAGACCATCCGTGACCAGGTGGTCGCTATGGCAGACCCCGCAAGCGAGGACCTTGATCCGGATCTGACCATGCCCCGGCTCGGGCCGGTCACGCTCCTCAAGGACGAACCCAGACTTCGGCGACCGTACAAACATTGACTTCATGAGTTCCTCCCCCCTGTGACGATTTCCGAACGAGAGCTCTCCAGGAGATCCGCAACGCTTGTTCACGGATCATGGTAGTCGAATCCGCGACGGGCGGGGCACTCTCTGCCGCTCGCAGCATCTCTTCTCGCATCGCGATATTGCCCAATAGACCAAGCAGGTCCGAGCTCGGGCTCTCCGCTGGTTCAGGCTAACGCGTTCACGTTGCATCCACCGCGCGTAGGCGATCGCGGCCCGGAGGCCGTGGGCGGTACGCATCCTCGTCACCTTCGCACTTCGGGACGGCGGCCTCCCTCACGGTGTCCCCGTGTACCGGCCCTCCAGCTTGAGGGCGGCGTCCCGCTGTTGCACGGTGTCGGTCGGTTCACAACAAAGATCGCCGTCTCAGCAGGTCGCGTCCCGTGAGCAGGAATCCCAGGAGGCTCAGAGCAACATGTGCGACGATGATGACTGCCCCCTGGAGAAGTACGAGGAAACCGGAGAGCTGTGATCCCCAAACACGATAGGTTTCAATGCTGGGCTCGTTGCGACCCGCCCATGCGAACGCGACGCCGATCACGCCGTGCGGAAGCCAGCAGAGCATCCAAGCGGCCAGCAAGATCACCCAGACCGTGAGCTTCGACTCGCGGGCGCCCAACGTGGCGAGCCCGAAGAACAGGAGGCCGAATGCGAGCCACGTGAAGCCGAAGGAAACCGCCCACGCGTTCAGATGGCTTCCGTACGGATAGATCTCGTTCGCCAGGTAGGGGCCTTCCGTGGGCTTCCAGAAGCGGACGACGAAACCGAAGCCTCCGAGCGACAGGGTGATGCCGGACCAGGCGAGAAGCCGCCATCCGAGAGTGCTGGCTTGATATGTGGATCGCAGGCAGATCAGCGCGACCAAGACGACGAGAAGCGTGATCCCGATCGTGGTGATCTCGAGAGCCATGGCTGGACGAGCCTACCACGCCATCCTCTCCGTTATCGTCGCCTTCCAGACTCCTCCACGGGCTCAGTCCGCGCCTCAGCCGGCGAGCCTCTCCGCCGCCGCGATCGCCGCCCTGATCCCCTTCTCGGTGCGGGTCCTCTTCACCTGCGAGTTCTTCCTCGCCAGGAGCCCCCTCATCGTCCCCATCTACTTGCCCTGGAGCTTAAGCGCGGCGCGCAGCTCGGGCGAGAGACGAGGCCTATTGCTGGGGCGCCGGCCGGCGTTCAGAGTTCCTACTCGACAATCCCTGACCGTTATGATCCTGTCACGAACACGCGCTCCGAGATCGTCTTGTTTCCATTGGTCCCGATCGCGAGCACCTCGACCTTGTACCCCGTGTTGGGGTCAAGGAACTCCTCGGGGATGTGCAGACTAGTCACGCCCGCGGACAGTGGAACCGTCATCTCGGCGCCGACGTCCTCGTTCTCGACGATGATCTCCCAACCAGCGATCCCCGAAATCGCCCCCCACTCGACGACGGCGTCGAGGCGGTCCAGCTCCTCGCCGGCGACCGACGGCACAAGAATGTTCGGAGCGGGCGGTAGATCGTGCGACAGCTCGGACTCGCTCTCGAGCCGCTCGCCATCGACCGTCAGCCCCTCGAACTCGTACTCCCCTTCCCGCAACAGGTCCAGCACCTCCTGCGGGGAGGGCTCGTCGCTTTCGAAGAACAACTCGGTCAGCCCGAGCATCCCGAGCCTGCCATCCACGGTGAGGTTGAGGATCCTGCGATCTGCTGGATCGAAGATCCGCAGTCGCTTCCAGGCGTCCCCGTCGAGCTTGACCTGGACTCCGAGGTCATTGTCCGTGGCGTTGAATTCGAAGAAGATCCGTGCCTCGTCGAATGGCTCCTCCTGCGCTTCGGCCCGGGCAACCTTGTCGGACTGGGATGCGGATGCCGTCAGCAATACGATGATGGGCAGCGCCAGAAGCGCCAGGATACGCGTGCGTCTGGTCATGTCGGTGGCTCCTTTCCGATGAATCGATCAGGGCAGGGATACCCTGATCCAGGTCTGTCCTGTTAGAGCCCTCTCGTGCCGTCGATCCTTCGTTTCGGCCGCCCGGTCGCCCCTGATGGCCCATGGGTTCTGAGCCCGTGGCGCCCCAGAGCGATCTAACAGGCCCGGCACATGCGCGCCGAGGCCGGGGGGGGACGCCTTGCACGGTAGGGTGGCAGGCCCAAGTCGGGTGAAGGAATCTCAGGCGGCCCTGCGGCAAGGCAGCGGCAGGCACTCGGGCTGGCCGTCCGATGTCTTTTCTGCTGCGTGGCGTGCCCCCGCTGCCACCATGCGAAGCGCCACTGCGCGACGCCGGGTGAGAGGCGCCGGCCACGACCTCCAGGCGAGCTGATGCCTCCACAAGCCCGTCGAATCCGAGGACTCCCTCGATGATGTGAAGGGAATCAACGATTTCTGAATCAAGAGGCCGTCTTTCCTACGGGGTCGCCTCCTGACCAACCTCCTCACCGCTCGGGCAGGCCGCTGATGGCTCGGGCGGAGGGGTTCAGGACGATTCGATCCCGTCCTTCCTTCTTCGCCAGGTAAAGGGCCGCGTCCGCCGCCCGCAGGAGATCCTCCAGGGTTTGCGCATGGTCGGGTAGGAAGGCGATTCCGATTGACAGGGTGACGGTTCCCAGCGGACATCCCTCGAAGCTCCAGGACTGTTTCTTGACCGCGGCCCGGATCTGCTCGGCGCGGTTCATCGCGTCCTTGAGCGAGCAATCCACGAGCAAGAGAACAAACTCTTCGCCTCCATAGCGACACAGGATCTCCTCAGAGCGGGAGTGACGGCGTAGAAAAACAGCCAGGTCCCGTAGCGCCATGTCTCCTGCGGCGTGGCCGAAGCGATCGTTGAACTGTTTGAAGTGGTCGAGGTCGATCATGAGGAGGCCGAGCTTGCTTTTCTTGCGGCTCGCCCGGTGAACTTCGCGCGGGAAGGCCTCTTCCAAGTACCGGCGGTTGAAGAGGCCCGTCAGGGAGTCGCAGGTGGCCTGGGTGCGCAGGGTCTCCTGGAGCCGGACGTTCAATAGGGCCAATCCGATCTGTTGTGCGGCAGCTTTGGCCAGGCGCTCTTTGTACTCGGTCGGGCGGGCGGTTTCCTCCTTGTCGCCTGAGGCCCGGAGTCTGTCGTACCCGACCAGATGCACCATTCCGACCGTTTCCCCTCTGGCGATGATCGGCACGCAGAAGGAGTGCCCGCCCAAAGGAGGCTTGACGTGTTTGCAGACGATACCCTCGTCAACGCGCTCCACCCGGTGAACTTCTCCTCGGCGGAGCGACCAGCAGTCGTTCGGGTGAAGAAACTCTTCCGCTGGAGGGGATTCACCCCACGTGGCGGCGGATTCAAGGAGATTCTTCGATGACCGGACGATGTACAAGGCCCCCGAGTCAGACGGGAAGAGCTCTCGGAGGAAGCGGGGAAGGATTAGGCAAGCCTCATCGAGGTTTTCTGAAGCCCGCAGCATCTCTCCCATCTCATTCAAGGTGGAAAGCTCTCTCGTGCTGCGAGCGAGCTCGTTGACCTGCATCTTCAGAATCTCGTTGTTACGTCTTTCCTGTTCGGCGCGCTTGCTCGCGGTGATGTCGCGGAGCACGCAGGAGAAGCCGACGAGTTTCCCCGTGGCGTCCCGGATCGGGGAATCCGTCACCAGGACGTCGACGAGGCTCCCGTCCTTGCGGAGGCGCTGCGTCTCGGTGTGGGAGCTTTCCCCCCTTCCCAGCTTGCGCAGGATTTCGTCGAACTCGTCCTTGCGGTCGGGGGGGATGGTGACGGAGATAGGTTTCCCGAGGATCTCTTCCTCGGAGCACCAATAAAGCCTCTCCGCTCCCGGGTTCCAGCTCGTGATGATTCCCTGGATATCGAGGCCGACGACGGCGACCTCGGTCGACTCCACGATGGAGGCAAGCCTCTGCATCGATACCTCGGCGCGCTTACGCCTCGAGATATCCCGGATCGCCGCAGTGACTAGGAGCCCTCCCTCGGTTTCCAGGGGGCTCAGGCTGATGTCGATCGGGAATTCGGTGCCGTCCTTGCGGCGGCCGAAGAGCTCGAGGCCCTCTCCCATAGCGCGGGAGCGAGGGTTGGCGAAGAAGCCTTGGCGGTGCTCGGGATGGTTTGGGCGAAACCGCTCGGGGACGAGGATCTCCACGTGCGTTCCCAGGAGCTCGTCACGCAGGTAACCGAAGAGCTTCTCGGTCTGAACGTTCACCAAGGCGATCTCTCCCTCCTGGTTGACGATCACCATGGCATCGGGAGCCGCGTTCAGGAGGTGGCGAAATCTCTCCTCGCTTTCTCGAACTTTCTCCTCAGCGAGTCTCCTCCGCGTGATGTCGCGGAGAATACCCGTGAAGAAGGTTTCTTCCCCCGCTCCCCAGGTGGCGAGAGAGATCTCCATCGGGAATTCGGTGCCGTCCTTGCGGCGCCCGGCGAGCTCGATCGTCTTTCCGACGAGGTGGCTCACTCCCGTGCTGATGAAGCGGTCAAGCCCTTCCTCGTGAGGGCGGTGGAACCGTTCGGGCATGAGCAGCGTCAGGGAATGTGCCACCACTTCCCCTCCGGAGTACCCGAACATTCTCTCGGCCGCGAGGTTGAAGGAGAGGATAAGTCCTCTGCTGTCGGCCGTAATGATGGCCTCGTTGGCCGTCTCCGTGACCGCGCGATAGCGCTCCTCGCCCTTGCAGAACTCGCCCTCTGCACGGCGGCGTTCCAGGATCTCGCGCCGGAGCGCGACGTTGGACCTCGTCAGTTCCTCAGTGCGTTCCTTGACTCTTCTCTCCAGGATGAGATGGCTTCCCTCGGCCTCCTTGAGCAGCCGCAGTCGCTCCTGGACGGTCGTAGCCAGAGCCAAGCCAACGACGGAGCTGATGCCAAGGAAAGCTTGGAGAAGGATCAGGGACTCGTTCGGGCCCAAGCGCACGAAGGGTCCGTAGCCATTCACCGTCCCCCAGACGGCGAGCGCGCTCTGCACGATAATGACGCTTGAGGTGACTCTCGGATCGAAGCGAAAGGCCGCCCAGAGGATCGGGAGGAAACAAAGGAAGGTGAGCGGGTAATCCTTTGATCCCGATGAAAAGAAACCGAAAACTGCCCACGTCGTCAGCAGGGTCGTCAAGCCGAGCAACCCCGCCTCGACGTTCTTCTCTGAGTCCCACTTCCGATTCCGGTGCCAGAGCAGCAGCAGGGGAGCCAGGACCACGGCGCCGACGGCGTCGCCGAGCCACCAGGTGGTCCAGAGCGTCCCGAATGCCTCCCAGGTCGCAAGCTTCGCCTGCTCGATGCTTAGCACTCCGATCGTGGCGCTCGCTATGGGGGCGATACTCCCGCACAGCCCGAAGAACCTGAAAACGCCGCCGGCTTTCTCGAAGGCATCCATGCCTGAGGCGAGACGGTTCGCCAAGTAGGCGCCAAGCAAGGCCTCGACCGTGTTTCCTGCCGCAATGCCGAGGGAGCTGAGCAGGTGACCTGTCGTCGCGAGGTTGACCGCGAAGGCGCCGAGGCTCACTCCGGGCCAGTACTTCAATCCGAGAATAAGCAGGGCGGCGATCGCGAGCCCCGTCGGCGGCCAGACGGGGGAGACGCTTGAGTGGAAGAAGGCGAGGCTGAGGCCGAGTTTGCCCGCAAGGAAGTAGATACCCGCAAGCAGGAGAATTCGGCCGATCGAGGCCATGGCCCGTAGGCGCATACTCATCCCCTCGGTGGATGCGCGGGGCCAACAAGATTGGTATTGAATAATGCGCTCCTGAGGTCCTGTCAATAGTTGTAAACGGGCTCAGGCTGCAGTATCTCCATTCGAGGCGCTGATCTAGGCGATCGGTTGACCGGCGGAGGTAGCCTCGTCCGAGGTAGGGGTAGCGACCCACAGATTCTCCGGAGGAGCCAACAGACGAGAGGCGGCCCGTGTGGGGCCGCCTCTGTCCGTCGGTGGAAGAAGAGGGCGAGTTCGGTTACGGCTTCCTGACCGTAATCGACGCGCTGGCGGTGTTGGGTGGCGGGCCGCCTCTGTCGGTCGCGTTGACGGTAATCGTGTGGAGCCCGGAGGCCATCCCGCTACTCGACAACTTGGCCGAGCAGGTGGCAGCACTGCAGGTCTTCAGCAGGTTGCCATCCACTAGGATCTGCATCTGGGCAATCCCGCTGATGTCGCTCGCGGTTGCCGCGATGGAGAAGCTCCCCTTGCGGGGCAGCACCGCGCCGTTGGCCGGTTTGGTGACGGCCACCGTCGGCGGGGTCGTGTCCGGCGCCAGGATGTTGTAGCTGATGCTGGCGGAACCAAGGGAGGTGGCATCTTGCGTATTGGTCATCGTCTCCATCACCGTGTAGAAGCCGGGCACCGCCGCCGGGTCGGAGGCGGCTGATACCGTGCTCGTCGCACTACCCCCGGCGGCGATGCTGACGCCCAGTGGCGAGGGTGTTTGCGTCCAGCCGGCCGGCAGGGTCGGGACGACATCAAAGACCGAAGAGCCGCAGGCCGTGGTGTCGTTGTTCCACAGGGTCAGCGCATAGGTGAGCGGCTGCCCCGCGGAGCCCCATTGGCTGGTGGGCGAGACGGACAGACTCGGCGTCCCCCGGAGGCATACATCCGGGCCGAAGGTCACGGCGACGACCGCCCCGCTGGCGGACACACTCTGGGTCTCCACGGTAATACCGTAGTACGGGTCGTCGAAGTTCTTACCCGGTAGAATCTGCGCATCGGTGAAGCCGCTCGTGGCCGGGGTGGTGTCCAGCAGATAGCCGTGGTAGTAAACCATCACGCCCTTCGAACCATACGAGCTGACATAGCTGTTGTTGTCGAAACCCACCGGCTGGCGGAACTCGAGGTCGTAGTAGCGCAGGACGTTTCCGCTCGAGTCCACAATGCGGGGAATACGCAGGTCCTGGATGCCGCTGGAGGGCATCTCGGCAGGGGCGATGGTATAGATGCCGTCGGTCGTGACCACCTGGACGTTCGCCGGGTCAAACCACCCCAACCAGTTCTTGGAGTAATTGTGGAAGTGACCCGAGGTGCCGATACCCATCGTGTCGAAGACATTGCCGTATTCCGTGGAGGTGCACGTCGTGCCAATCGCGACGCTCACCCCGTTGGCATCGGTGCAGGCGTAGGTGTTGGCGTGCGGCAGGCCGAAGGTGTGGCCCAGTTCGTGGGTGATGACCTTGAGGGCGTAGCTGCCGTTGATCTTCGCGGCGTTGCCACCACCCAGCCCCCACCACGAACAGGCCCCGGTCTGCGGGAAGGCGTAGATGAA
>JAWPNA010000419.1:0-26907 GCA_045402695.1 Acidobacteriota bacterium | reverse complement strand
CGCAGGACATCGCCTCCCCGCGCCGACACCACCAGCGGCCCCCGGAAGATGAGCGCGGCGGTCATGCCGTTGCTCGACATGTAGGTCGCGAGCACCACGTCGGGCCGGAACCGTCTCAGCGCCCGCCGCACCCGCGGCAGCCGCGCGGCGAACCAGAGCGGTTTGAGCGGCCCGGTCGGAAGCTCTTTTCCCAGGTGGATGACGTCCACGCCATCCATGGGATCGGGGCTGAAGGAGAGGACCTGGACCTCGTGGCCCGCCGACAGGAAGTGCCTCGCGTAGTGAGGTGTCCAGGGCGCGTTGGTGTGCGCGATCAGCGCGATGCGCATCATCCCCGCCCGCTTCGCGCCGCGGAGCAGGAAAGCAGCGGCGGCGAGAATCCTTTCCTCTTGCGGTAGATGCACTCGAGCGGCACGTACCGCTCGGCGAGCTTCTTGAGCAGGGTCTTCGGGGTCATCCCGCGGATCTTCATCGAGGCGGGGATTGTCGCGGCCAGCTCCACCAGGCGGTAGTCCATGAACGGCACGCGCGCTTCCAGCGACGCCGCCATGCTCATCTTGTCCTGCAGCAGCAGGAGCTGGTCAGCGAGGTACATCTTCGCGTCCATGTACAATGCCTGACCCACGGGATCGGCCAGGTGCGCCACTTCGGACCAGGGCTCCTCGAAGGCGACGCTCGTGAACGCCTCGCGCGTCACGCTCTCCATGGCGCCGGCAAAAAGCGGCCCCGGGCAGGGCGGCAGGTAGGAGACGGCCCGCGCCCATATCGTCTTGGCGTCTCGCTCGATCGTCTTGCCAGGCCTGCGGGCGATGCGCACCGAATCCAGGATGCGATTGGTCCTGCTGTCGGGCAGAAAGCGTAGGACGGGATCCAGGACGCCGTCGCGGATCCAGGCCGGGACCTTTCTGAAGCGCGGCTGGTACTTCATGGCGAGGTAGCGCCGGTACCCGCCGAACAGCTCGTCGCCGCCCAGCCCCGAGAGCGCCACCTTCCGACAGGAACACGCCGAGGGGGACGTCGCTGATCAGCCGCAGGCGCACCGCGTCGCGCAGCGCCTCGTCCACCGCCTCCAGCGCATCGGCCGCCTTCCACTGGCGCTGGCGGTGGTAGCTGCCCTCCCAGTAGCGCCGTGTCACCCATCCGGACTCATCGAACGTGGCCACGTGGCCCGCCGGCAGCTTGCGGATCTCCAGAAAACAGGTCTTGGGGCATGGGATGGCGGAGAAGCCCATGTACGATACGATGGCTTGCGGATCCAGCGGTCGGCCGCCCCGGAGAAATCGACGACACCGCAGATGCCGCACATCGGATCAGCTCCGCGCCAATCGCGCATCGAGGTGAAAGGGCCTTGGCTCTCCGATGCGGATGCGACGGAAGTCGGCGTGCGTGGGGTTCAGCAGCAAGTTCCTCTCTTCCGGGACGACGACCGACGGAACCCAGAGCGCCGCACACCGGCAGCTCTCGGCCCACCGCGTCCCGATCCGCTGGACTCCATGGGGCGCCGGGTACTCCCTCCAGTTCGTGGGAAGGTCACCCACGTCGATGGTCTCGATGCGGACCCCATCGGGGATCTCGGCCGGAACCGCGACCCAGTCCCGCGGCGTCAGGTCCGGGTGGACGTGCACCAGTTGCTCGAGAACGGCCAGCGACAGCGACTGCGAGGTGTAGACGATGGCCACGCCCGGGAGATTCCACCGGCCGCCATGGAGGCGCGCTCCCTTCCCGTCGAACGCACGGTGGCGGCGGGAGCAGATCCGCCAGACTCTCACTAACTCGATATCCCGTGCTCGATGCGGCCGAGCAGGTCCTCGACCTGCCGAGCGCCGATCTCCGTGTCGAGCAGCGAGAGCGGGGTTTCGTGGCCCAGGGCCCGGTTGGGGCGGCGCAGCCAGGATGATGCCTTCTGCGCGCTGCCGAGAACATCGGCTGCCAGCAAAGCGATCCTCGCAAGACGCAGCACCTTGTCGGACTCGTCCGCGTGGAGCCTGGTTTCGATCTTGCGACGGGCGAGCGTGCGGAGCGGTAGGGTGAGGGCTCTGGCGACCTCATCTCGGGACAGGTCGAAGCTGTCGAGAACCTGCTCGAACGCCGCGTACGGCAGGCCCTTGCGGATCTGCTCCTTGAGGTCGGCGAGGGTGGTGAGCCGGCGGTGGAAGATCTTCGTGCCGCCTAGCGCCTCGATGATCGCGTGTGCCTGCGCCATGTCACACTCCGCCTGATGGCCAGATGGCACTCAATATACTGCCAGACAGCAGCTCCGTCAACAGGCCCCGTCTGGTGTCTACCGGGAGGGGCGATACCAGTAGCGGTCGAGCATCTCGCGCGCGCCGGGGCGGCCGAGCAGGAACTGGAGCGCGAACCGCGGCATCATCCCCAGATAGTGCCACTCGCCGAACTGGTCGAACTTGCGCGTGGAGGCCACCGCCTTGACGCGCCGCGCGCGCACGAGGCGCTGTCCCCGCCGCCGTCCTAACCGCCTCAGCGCGAGGAGGAATGCGACGTCCTCGGCCACAGGGCGGCTCTCGTCGTAACCACCTACCGCCTCGAAGTCTTTGCTCCGGCAGAAGACGACTCCCGTGTCGAATCTCGTCAGCCATACGAAGGGCAGGAATACCGCCCACGTCACATAGAGTCCGGCGGACCACCGCTCCGGCTCCACGCCCGTGGCGCCACCGACGTAGCGCCCTGAAGAGACCAACGAGTCAATGGCGCCGAACGTGTCCGGGTGGATCCTCACCGTGTCGGCGTCAACGAAGGCCAGGATCTCCCCATGCGCCGCCCGCGCGCCCCCATTGCGCGCCGCGGCGATGATTCGCTTCTGGACTTGCGCCACGCGGCAGCCCCTTCCTGCGGCCACCTCGGCGGTGGCGTCGGATGAGGCGTTGTCGGCCACGATCACCTCGATGGAAGCCGGACCGCCGGCGTACCGCCCGCGGGCTGTCTCGATCGAATCGAGAAGGCGTGGCAGGTATCGCTCCTCGTTGAAAGCGGGAATGACGACGGAGAAGCGCACGATCCGCTACCTCGCGATGTGCCGCGGGTCGCCGAGGTTGAGGAGGCGCTCGACCCAGAGGTTGGTCAGCTTCTCCTGCATGCTGTTCTGCCTCAGGCGCTGATTGAGGAAGGCCCAGTCCACGTGGTCGGCCGGCTGGTCCTGGTTGAAGCAGGAGAACACGACCTTCGACTCGCCTGTCGCGGGGTGCACGTGTCGCTGCAGGCACTGCGCGCACACCTCCTTCATCATGCACTGCATCGGTGAGTTGATGCTGGCGAACACCGTGTGACCCGGCTTCAGGTGGGGGGCCAGCACGCCGTGACGGGCCCGCGTCACGGCGGCCATCATGACGTCGGACCCGATGACGATGATCCGGTCGCACTCGTCCAGTCGAAGCGTCTGCGCTCCTAACGACCCCTTCGCGTAGGCCAGCATCGCCTGCACGATGTTGCCCACAAGGCTTCTGTCCTGTGGCCGCCTCACCGGGATCGGCTCGCCCTTGTCCACCGAGTAGATGACAACGTCTGTGTGGGCCTCCACATCCTCGCGCTTGAAGAAGTCGCCCGGCTTCTTGTACCCGGCGAAGTAGATGACCCGACACCCGGCCTCCTTCATCCCCTTCGCGATCGAGAACAACACCGCGTTGCCCAGCCCGCCTCCCGCCAGGAGCACCGTCTCGCCCGGCACGATCTCGGTGGGCGCCCCCGTCGGCCCCATCACCACCACCTGATCGCCGGGCTTCAACCTGCCGCAGAGCCGCGAGCTGGAGCCCAGCTCCAGCGCGATGAGGGAGAGCAGGCCGCGGTCGCGGTCGACCCAGGCGCCGGTCAGAGCCAAGGGCTCGAGCAGTAGCGGAGTACCTTCCACCACCATCGCGCTCGACTCGTAGTTCTGCAGACGGTAGAACTGCCCCGGATGGAAGTTGCGCGCCTGCCGCGGCGCCTTCACCACCAGCTCGATGATGGTGGGGGTCAGGCGGTTGACCTCCACCACGATGCCCTTCAGCTCCTCGTCCATCGCCGCCCAGAGGCGCGCGAGGCGCTCCTCGCGGCGCGGCAGGTCCTCTGGCCGCATGGCCGCGATGTCGGACGCGAACAACGACTCGATGCGCGGCGCGCCGTCCTTGGCGGAGGCCATCGCCTTCACCACGTTGCCCGCGTAGCGCGGGTGATTGTCGCCGAAGAACGAGATGAGCCGCCCGTCCTTTTTGTAGCTCGTGAAGAAGCCGACCTCGCCGCGCGCCGCCGGCATCAGCACGGGGGCCCCGTCCACCACCTCGGCGCTGTAGGGACGGAAGAACTTGCGCTGGTCGTCCATCTCGAAGGTTCCGGGATGCTCCTTCTCGTACGTGACGTTGGGCGTGGTTCCGGCCGCCACGAGGCACGCCCGCGCCGGCAGCGTCACGTCTGAGCCCTGCGCGCGGAAGATCATCTCCTTGAGGTGTCCGTGCTCGTCGGGCACGCACTCAACCGGCTCCATGTTCTCGGCGAACGCGATCCCTTCCTCGAGCGACTTGATGATCTCCTCGTGGTTGAGGCGGTAGGCAGGAGAGTCCTTCATGCTCTTGCGGTAGCAGATCGTGACGCCCCCCCACCGGTTCACGAGGCTCGCGAAGTCTGGTTTCTCTCCCGCCGCGGCGGCGCGCGCTCGCTCCTTGCGCACAGCGCGTCCGTGCTCGAGCATCCCGTCGAGGACTTCGATCTCCTCGGGCCTGAAGTCGTTCCTGACTGCGGCCTCTCCGTGCTTCGCCGCGAGCACTTCATAGCGGTGCAGCATCTTCTCGACCTGCACGGGGTAGTAGGCCATCAGCTCGGTTGCCGTGTCGATGGCGGTGAGGCCGCCTCCGATCACCACCGCCGGCAGCCTGATCTGGAGGTTCGCCAGCGAGTTGCGCTTGTAGGCGCCGGTGAGCTGCAGTGCCATGAGAAAGTCGCTCGCCTTGCGGACGCCGCGGATCAGGTTGTTCTTCATCTCGATGATCGTCGGCCGTCCCGCCCCAGCGGCGATGGCGACGTGATCGAAGCCCAGCTCCCACGCTTGCTCCACGGTGAGCGTGCCCCCGAAGCGGATGCCGCCGTACATGCGCACCTTGCGGCGCCGCGCCAGGTTCAGGTAGATGACCGCGAGGAAGTTCTTGTCCCAGCGCACTGTGATCCCGTACTCGGAGACACCGCCGAAGCCGGCCAGCGGCCGCTCGTCCAGCTCCTGGTGAAGGACCTGTATGTCGCGCACCGGCCGCGGCGGCAGGCCGTCGGCCCCTGTCAGGTCGTCCGGTATTGGCTCGATCTTCAGCCCGTCGATCCCCACGACGGCGAAACCCTCGTTGGCGAGGTGATGGGCGAGCGTGTAGCCGGCCGGCCCCAGCCCCACCACCAGCACGTTGAAGCCGTTGTAAGGCAGGGCGAACGGCCTCTTCACGTTGAGCGGGTTCCACCGCGTGAGCAGGCTGTAGAGCTCGAAGCCGTACGGCAGGCTGAGCGCGTCATCGAGGATCCCGGTCTCGATCTGCGGGATGTTCACCGGGTCCTGCTTCTGGTAGATGCACGCCTTCATGCAGTCGTTGCAGATCCGGTGTCCGGTGCCCGGCGCCATCGGGTTGTCCACCGCGATCAGCGCGAGCCCCGCCAGCGAATCGCCCCGGCTCTTCATGAGATGAGCCTCGGAGATCTTCTCGTCGAGCGGGCAGCCGGTCAGCGGGATCCCCAAGGGATTGGGCCGGTATCCCTTCGAAGCCCCCTCCGGGTGCACGAACCCTTTCGAACAGGAGTCCTTGTCGCGATCGTGGCAGTAGATGCAGTAATGGGCCTCGGCGAGCACCTCGCGCTGCGTCATCCGCGGGTCGGTCAGCTTGAAGCCGTCGCGACGCCTCCGCAGCTCCATCGGCCCCATCGCAAGGTTGGGCAGATCGCCGCGCGGTCGGATGATCTGCACCAGCCGATCGTGGTGCACCGGCTTGGGCAGTCGCAGGCTCGCCCAGTGGTGATACCGCGAGGTGGGCCCGCGTTCCGCGTCCCCCATCAGAGCCGCCGTGTAGCGCTCGGCGCCCTCGAGTTGCGCCTTCACCCGGGAGGGCGCCTCGGCCTGGGCCGCCTCCTTGTCCAGCAGGGCGCAGACGTGCGCGGCCAGGGCTTTCTCGGGATCGGCCGCCGCCATCAGCCCCGCCAGGTCCTCCGGCCAGCTCACACTGGGGCCGCTCAATGCGGGACAGGGCTCCTTGCCCGCAGGTCCGAATCGCTTGCCGACGCGCCGTTGCACGAACTCGCGCCGGAAGCGCATCACGGCCTCCTCCGACTCGGCCATCGCCTGGAGCCGCGCCAGCTCCGTCTCGATCCCGAAGAGCCTCCCCAGGAACCGGCTCACCCAGGGCGCGACCCGGACGAGCACCTCGGACACGTCGGTCGGCTTCATCCTCTCGTGGTCGCGCCGGTAGAGCACGAGCTGCTGGAGCGCCGCGGGGTCGTTCTCGCCCAGGAAGGTGTCGAACGCCCGGGCGAGATCAGGCAGCCGGTGAACGTCGTAGAGGTCCTTGAATCGGAATCCCGGCAGGCCGAGGGCGAAGTCCCTCTCGGCGGGACGAGCGGCGCCTGTTGCCGTGGCGGCCTGAGGAGCGGGCCTGATTCCGACCGAGGGTTCCGGGTTCAAGACAACTCCTGGAAGTGATGGTTCACCGTTGACAGGCCACGAAATATATGACTTCGGCGAGGATTATGCGACCGCGACAAACCCTGAACCCAGGGGCCGCTGTCCTGAGGCTGAAGTCGTGCTTGGTAGTGCCCCGCCGGGCCTGGGCCGTGCCTTTGGCGCATCGGCGCTTTGCGGCTTTTGGGTTTTGGCACAAGGGAAAACCCTGTGGTAGAGTCCCGGGCCATGCGCCTGCGGTATCTCACGGTCCTTCTGTCGCTTCTGGTCTGCGCCGCCGTCGCGGCCGTGACGCTTCTTCCGGCCAAGACCTTCATCGTGAATCAGAACACCTGCACGGGGGCCGAGGACGGCTCCCTCGCCCTCCCCTTCTGCCAGATCACCTCGGCCCTCAACAACGCGG
This sequence comes from Acidobacteriota bacterium, assembly GCA_045402695.1. Classification (GTDB taxonomy): domain Bacteria; phylum Acidobacteriota; class Polarisedimenticolia; order JACPZX01; family DASXTC01; genus JAWPNA01. The sequence continues at coordinate 19,870 of JAWPNA010000419.1, read as the reverse complement.
TGGAGGGAGACGTCGTCAGAGTGATGCCAGGCACCTACGTCGAGAACATCAGCATCCCCCGCGGCGTGCAGGTGCTGGGATCGGGATCGCTGGTCACCATCGTGAATGGAGGGGGCGCCAACAACACCGTCACGATGGGGGGAGCGGACGCCAACACGATGCTGGATGGCTTCACCATCACGGGAGGGCGCGGCTCCGCCGGGGGCGGGATTTTCGTCAACGGCGACGCGGTCATCTCGAACAACACCATCATCGGCAACAAGGTCATCGGTTTTCCGGGCTTCCAGTCGTCCGGCGGGGGGATCTTCGTCACCGGCAACGCGCTCGTCATTGGAAACATGATCCTCCAGAACTCGGTCGTCATCGGCCAGGGCGGAGGCATCGCGGTGAACGGAGGCTCGCCGATCATCACGCGCAACACAATCAGCGGCAACAAAGTGATGGCCGACCCCGACGGCTTCTTCGGCTACGGCGGGGGCATCGCCGTGCTGTCGGCCTCGGCGCGGCCGTCCGTCACGAGCAACGTCATCACGGACAACAGCGCCGATCAGGCAGGCGGCGGCGTGGACATCTTCCTGAGCCAGCCCACCGTCGCGGGCAACACGATTGCAAGGAACCGGGCTGGGCTCAAGGGGCGCTCCGTCGGGCACGGAGCCGGCATCGAGGTGGCCGGTGACAAGGACCATCCCTCCTCCACCGCTCCCGTGATCATCAACAACCTCATTCTCTACAACACGTCCCTGCGCAAAGCGGGGGGCGTGGAGACGCTCTACGCTCGGCCCTACTTCCGAAGCAACAATTTCTTCGGCAACTCCCCGGACAACTTCAAGGGGAAGGGCAACCCGATCGGCTCTTTGGGGAACGTCTCGATCGATCCGAACCTGCCCGCGGGCTCCTTCGTGCCCGATGTCGACTTCGCCCACGTGGACACCGGGAGCGACGGCTACATCAGTCTCGACGACAAGCTGAACGCGGACCCCAACGTGACGGGCGATCGGCGCGTGCTGATCTTCGGCGACATCGGGACGCTCGACTTCGCGGGCCATCCGCGATCCTTCGACGGCGACGGCGACGGCGCCGGACGGCCCGACATCGGAGCCAACGAGCTGACGCCGGGCACCGCGTCCGATCTGGACGGCGACGGCGTGAACCTGCCCCCGGACAACTGTCCGGCGGGGTACAACCCGGGGCAGGAGGATGCCGATGGCGACGGGTTCGGAGACGTCTGCGACAACTGTGGTGCGATCTACAACCCGGCCCAGACCGATCTGGACGGCGACGGCGTCGCTTCCCTGGCCGAGCAGATCCTGGGGCCCCGCCAGCCCGACATCGATCAGGACGGTGCGGGCGACGTCTGCGACGCCGACTTCGACGACGACGGCGTGCTGGAGGACGGCGACCCCGCGGGGGATTTCCCCTGCGTGGGAGGCAGGACGCAAGGGTGCGACGACAACTGCCCCGACACGTCCAACCCGGATCAGGGAGACCGTGACAAGGACGGCGTGGGCGACGCGTGCGATAACTGCTTCTCACGGCGCAACGGGACGTGCGGGCAGCCGGGGCTCTTCTGCGACCGCAACAAGAACGGTGAGGAGGACCCCGACGAGACAGCCACCGGGGACCAGGTCGACACCGACGGCGATTTCGTCGGCGACGCGTGCGACAACTGTCAGGACATCCCAAACGGCAATTGCCTGCTTGGGATCGCTTCGTGCGACATCGACGGCGACGGCCTGATCTCTTCATGCGAGCTGAACCGCAGCGGCCAGTTCGACGCCAACGACGATGGGATGGGTGATGCATGCGAGCCGGATCTCGACAAGGACGACGTCACCATCGATGAAGTGAGCAGCTGCCTGCCCACGGACAATCCGTGCGCCGACGGACAGACGGTGGGGTGCGACGACAACTGCCCGAGCAAGAAGAACTCGAGCCAGATCGACGCGGACGGCGACCGGGTCGGAGACGCGTGCGACAACTGTATCGATGTCTACAACCCGGACCAGGCCAACGCGGACTTCGACTCGATGGGGGATCTCTGCGACACGGACGACGACGGCGATGGGGTCCTTGATGACGGCGACGGCAGCGGCGTGATCGGCGACAGCCACTGCCCCATCGATCCCAACATGCCCGTGGCGAACTGCGACGACAACTGCACCACCGTATTCAACAGCTCGCAAGACGACGCCGACGGCAACGGCGAGGGGGACGCTTGCGAGACGGACGGCGATGTCGACGGCGACCTGATCCTGCCCGACGGCGACGACAGCGGCGGCACCACCGACGCGCGGTGCACCGGCGGGCAGACGGCTGACTGCGACGACAACTGTCCCGGCATCTACAACCCGGCGCAGGAGGACACGGACGGCGACCTGGTGGGCGACGCCTGCGACGCCTGCGCCTTGATCGCCGACTCCTTCCAGCAGGATCAGGATGGCGACGGCCTGGGAGATGCCTGCGATCTGGCCGACCCCGACGGCGACGAGGACCCGAACGCCCCCGTGACCGACAACTGCCCGTTGATCTACAACCCGGGGCAGGAGGATAGAGACACCGACGGTCTGGGCGATTCCTGCGACAATTGCGCGACGGTCTACAACCCATCTCAGGCAGACCTGGACCTGGATTTCCAGGGGGACGAGTGCGACGATGACGACGACTCCGACTCGATCAAGGATGGGAAGGACGACTGCCCGGCGGTGGCCGATCCCCTGCAGCACGACCAGGACAGAGACGGCATGGGCAATGCCTGCGATGCCGACGACGACGGGGACACGGAGATCGATCTGACCGACAACTGCCTGGATCGTTACAACCCCGGCCTCGCAAACCTGGACGGCGACGGCTTCGGCGACGCCTGCGACAACTGCCCCACGCTGGCGTCGGCCAACGCCTCGGACACCGACCGCGACAAGCTCGGCGACGCCTGCGACAACTGCCCGGATGTCTACAACCCCTCGCAGAGTGACGGCGACGACGATGGGATCGGAAACTCCTGCGACAAGCCCACCGTGGGCGTCTCGCTGTCCGGCCCTGACGCCGTCCCGCTCGGCACGTCGCGCGTGTACAGCATGGCGTTGAAGAACACGCTCTTAACCGACGTGACGGTCTCCTACGACGTCACGTTGCAGGATCCTCTTGGCGGGGTCGCCACGGTCACCTCGGTGCCGGCCTTCGCCATCCCCGGCGGCGCGACGGCCACCGTCACGTTCCAGATCGACTTCCCGTCCGCGGGAACCCCCGGAAAGTGGTTCGTGATCGCAGAGGCCACGCCGATCGGGGAAACCAACCTGGACCGGGCCCGCAAATCCGTGAAGGCGAGCTGACGCCCGACCGAACAAGAGGTGGTTGATGTCCCGCTCCGAAGCACTCGAGAGGCCGCACTGGCCAATTCTCGCCACCGCGCTGTTTGCCGCCGCCTGCCTCTCGTACGGCTTCAAAACGTTCGGACGGCCACTGATGGATCCCGAGCTGCGATGGCTGGTGGCCGGCCACGGCTTGCTGGCGGGCTTGACCGATTCCTGGCTCGCATCGGTCGCCGGCGATGGGCTGATGCGTGCGCCGTTCCTCATTGCGGCCGCCCTGACCGTCCCTGTGGCGATCCTATCGCTGCCCCGGCCGCGATCGCCGCGCGGGATCCTCGCGGGGTCGATCGTTCTCCTGGCGCTTCCGGGACTCGGGCCGGCGGTGGCCCGTCTCGGCACCTATAGCCTCGCGGCCCTGCTCGCCGCCGCCTGCCTGCTCCTCGGCGCGCGCGGCACACGGCCGCGTGCAATCGCCATCGCCCTGCTCGCGGCCGCCGCATTCGTGCTCGACCCGGGCGCAACGGTTGTGCCGGCCGGAGCGCTTTGCGGGCTCCTCGCTCTGTCTCAACCCCGCGCCTCCCGCGCCCGTGTGCTGATCGTAGGGGCGAGCGCCGCCGCGATCCTGGCTCTCAGCATAGCCCGGCTCCCCCTGCCCTGGATCCCCGAAGGGGCCAAGCCATCGGCGTACTGGCTCCAGGCACTCGCGTTGATCCTGGGCGCGGCGCTTCTGGTCGCAAGCGAATTCCAGGCTCGTGACAGGGGTGCGTCGGAGACCTCGGCGCAAGCAACTGCAGCGGGAATCCTCCTGTCCTGCGTCGCCTGGCTCGCGGTGCCCTCACTGCGCGGGATGAGCGTCGCGCCTCTCGCCGGCGTGCTCGTGGTGCCCGCGCTGGGGATCGCGCGCGGCGCTTCGGGGAGGTCGTTGGGGGCGGGGGGGAGCCTGACGGCGTGGCTCGGCGTTCTTTTCTCGCTCACCTCATGGCTCATCGCCGCGCGGGCACCCATCCCCGTCGTCCCCCTGCGGGAGGCGGCAATCGCCATGCAGACTGCGCATCCTGGTGTCACCGAGCTACTGGCCGGCCCCGGCCTGAGCAACGGCGCGGTCTTCCATGCCGCGCGCCCGCTTGGGCTGCGCGTTGTTGAGAGCGCCTCCACCGACACGCCGGCGATCCTCGAACGGGTGCGCGCGCGCGCGACACGGCGGGAGGCGGAAGCCCTCCAGGCCCGCCTGGGCCGGCGTTACTTTGCCCGATATGGGACGGCCACGGGAGAGGGAGGCAGCGTCCGCTGGGCCGTCTATGAAAAGATGCAGCTCCACGTGCGTGAGGGTGGGGCGCGGCCCAACATCGCCATTGTCTCGGTGGATACGCTGCGGGCGGACCACCTCGGGTTGTACGGCTATGGCCGCCCCACGTCACCGGGGATCGATCGCTGGTCGAGAGGGGCGCTGGTGTACGAGACGGCGATGTCCACGGCGTCGGAAACCGCTCCCAGCTTCGCCAGCCTTCATACGGGCAGGCTGCCGGCCTCGCACGGCCTGAGGACCAATCACGAGCAGATCAACCCGGGCAACTGGACCCTGGCGCGGATCCTCAAGGAAGCCGGCTACGAAAGCGCAGCCTTCGTCTCCAGCTTCGTGCTGACGTCCGATAACTGCCGGCTCGACCTCGGGTTCGATCTGTACGACGAGACGCTCGACGCGATGGAAATCAACCGGGACGACCGGCCGATCCGTCTGGCGCCTGCGCTCTACGGGGCGGTGGAGTCGTGGCTCTCGCGCCGACAGGCCGGCGGACCTCCCTGGTTCCTGTGGGTGCACGCCATCGATCCGCACGGGCCGTACACGCCGCTTCCGGAGTTCAAGGGCACGTTCCGCGGGGAAGGCGGCCCGACTCTCTCGCGGGAGATGATCCAGGACTACCAGTGGCTCGGGTCGCTCGACTACGACGATTACGTGGACAGCTACGACGACGAGATCCTCCAGACGGACGCCTATCTCACGAAGCTCATCGATCGCATCGAGGGCATGCCTGCTCCCGGCGGCACGATCCTGATCTTCGTCGCCGATCACGGTGAAGCGTTCGGCGAGCACGGGAAGTACTTCCAGCACGGCCGGTCGGTGCACGTGGAGGAGATCCACGTGCCGCTGATCATCAAGGATCTCCGGTCACCGCGCTCGGCTAGAATCGCGGAGCCTGTCAGTCTCGTGGACGTGGCGCCGACCATTTTGGCGCTGCTCGGGATCGAGCCGGGCCTGCCCATGGACGGGATGACACTGGACGCGCGGGTGGCGCGGGGGGATCCCATCTTCTCGGGCTGGAAGCCGGGTGAGATCATGGCGCTGCAAGGGACCTGGAAGGCGATGGCGAGATTCACGGATCCCGACGACGGCCGCCTCGAAGTGTACGATCTCGCCTCAGATCCCGGCGAGATCCATCCTTTCTCCCGCACCTCCGCGGCCCAGGCCGGCCTGTGGATGGCGATCCACGACGCGATCTCGGGCGATTCCCTGACAGTCGCCGCCCAGAAGGCGATCCTTCGCGAGCAGCAGGAGAGCCTCGATCCCGAGGCGATCGAGAAGCTGCGATCCCTCGGATACATCGGCCCGTAGCCGTGAGCGGGTGCTAGAATCACCTCCGTGAGATCGACACTGCGCGCGCTTCTCGCCGTCGCCGCGTGCGCCGCTGCCGCTGGCGCGTTCGTGTGGCTGCGCCCCGAGCGGGCCAAGCCTCAGACCAGCTTCCTGGTGATCGTCGTGGACTCGATGCGCGCCGACCACCTGCCCGCCTACGGCTACCCGCGCCCCACCACCCCGCGCATCGACCAACTTGCGCGCGAGGGGCTCGTCTTCGAGAACGCCTTCGCGCAGGCGCCCTGGACGAAACCCTCGGTAGCCTCGCTGTTCACATCAACCTACATGTCGGTGCATCGCGTGGTGTACAGCAAGCAGGTGATCAACGGGCAGGAGCGCACCGACGTGCTCAACCCGAAGTTCCTGACGCTGGCCGAGGCGTTGAAGTCGGGCGGCTTCGCCACCGCCGGGTTCGGGATGAAGATCCACCTGCAGCCGCAGTTCGGTTTCGATCAGGGGTTCGATGCTTACGACATGCACGCGCGCAGGGCGGAAAAGGTCAACCACCGCGCGCTGGAATGGCTTCGCGGGACGGACCCCGATCGCTTCTTCATGTACCTGCATTACAACGACCCGCACTACCCGTACGAACCGCGTCCCGGCTACGCGCTGTTCGGCTCCACCAGCGCGCGCGTGCAGATCGACGGCCCGGCCAAGGCCGCCTTTCGCGAGGGGCGCCTGGGCCTGACACCTCAGGACATCCGGCAGCTCGAGGATCTGTACGACGGGGAGATCCTGTATACCGACCAGTACGTCGGCGAGCTGATCGACGCCATCGAAGCACGAGGCTACGAAAACCTGCTGGTGTTCGTGACGGCCGATCATGGGGAAGAGTTCCTCGAGCACGGCGGCATCACGCATGGCCAATCCCTCTATGAAGAGTTGGTACGCGTGCCCTTGATCGTGGGAGGCAGCGGCCTGCCGCCCGCGGCGCGGGGGAGAAGGCCGCCGGCCCACGTCGAGCTGATCGACATCATGCCGACGCTGCTCCAGATCGCGGGCCTGCCCGAGCCGCCGGGACTCCAGGGAAAGAGCCTGCGGCCGATTCTGGACGGACAGAGCGGCCCGGGCGGCGACAGCGCCCCGGGTGACGACGAGCCCGTCTTCAGCCAGCGGAGAACCCCGGCCGACACCGACTTCTGGAATACAGTCATCGACGGACGCTGGAAGCTGATCCACGACTCCACCGCCGGCCGCACGATGCTGTTCGACATCGAGGCCGATCCAGGCGAGACGATTCCCCTCGAGGAACGCAATCCCGAGGTGGTCTCTTCCTTGCGCGCGCGCGTGGCGGCCTGGATGGAGCGCAACCGGATCCTGTACGAGAAGATCCGGCCGGAGGACAGCGCGCCGCTCGATCCAGAGACCGAGCAACGGCTCCGCTCCCTCGGCTACGTGGACTGAGGTTTCAACAGGCGTGCGCATCGTCCACGTCAACACCGAGCGCACCTGGCGCGGAGGCGAGAGCCAGACCTTCAATCTGATGCGGGGCCTGCGCGGTCTGGGCCACGAGGTGGAGGCCGTCACGCTTCCGGCAAGCGCTCTGGCCCAGCGGTGCCGCGAAGAGGCGTTTCCGGTCGTCGAGCTGAGGATGCGCGGCGACGCCGATCTGGCGGCGGCGTTTCGTCTGGCGCGGCTTCTGAGGAGAAGGCCCTTCGACATCCTGCACGCGCAGACCGCGCGCGCCCACTCCATCGGGCTGCTGGCGCGTCTGATGGGCGCGCCGGCGAAGCTCGTGGTGAGCCGGAGGCTCGACTTCCCCATCGCGAGCAACCTCTTCAATCGCTGGAAGTACCGACACCGCTGCGTGGACGCCTACATCGCCGTGGCCGACGTGATCCGCGATCTGTTGATCGGCGCCGGTGTCGGGCCCGAGCGCGTGACCGTGATCAACAGCAGCATCGAACTGACGCGTTTCACCGACGTGGGGGACCACCGCGCATCCGTGCGCGCCGAGCTGGGCATCCCACCCGAGGCGCCGGTCATCGGCAACGTCGCCGCACTGGCCTGGCACAAGGGGCAGAAGGACCTCGTGGCCGCGATGCCCGGCGTGCTCGCCGCGCTTCCGGGCGCGTGGCTCGTGATCGTGGGAGGCGGCGACCAGCACGACACTCTGAAGCGATGCGCCACCGAGACGGGTGTCGCCGGCCGGGTCGTCCTGACAGGCGCCAGGCGCGACATCCCTCGCGTGCTGACGGCCTTCGACCTGTTCTGCATGCCGTCCTATTTCGAGGGGCTGTGCAACTCAGTGTTGGAGGCGTTCGCCATGAAGCTTCCCGTCGTGGCGACGCGGGCGGGAGGACTTCCCGAGATCGTGCGGCACGAGGCGACGGGGCTGCTGGCGCCGCCGCGCGATCCGGACGGGCTTGCTGCGGCGCTGATCCGCGTCTTACGCGATCCAGTCCTCTCCGCCCGGCTGGGAGAGGCAGGTCACCGCCTCGTGCACGAACGGTTCGGGGTGGAGCGGATGGTCACCGACACCGCGGCCCTCTACGTCCGTCTGCTGGATCCGCCTGTCTTCGTGAGGTGACCGGCGCAACCGTCTATCCGTGCTCGCCGTCCGGCGAATCGGCCGACGTCACCTGGAACGGGCCGCGTGGAGGGCCCAGACGGATCACCGTGTAATCGCCCCGCTGAAACAGGATGCGATCCGGCGGTGGATCGAGCAGGGCGAACCCGCCACGCCGTCCCAGTTCGAACCATTCGCTTGCGGGCTTGTCCAAGGGAGCGTAGCTACGCCAGCCTCTCTCTTTGTAGCGACGCCGGTTGACCAGGAAGACGTCTGCACCGTACAGAGTGTGGAGTCTGTCCGCATCAACGAAATCCGTGGCATAGCATGCCTGCAGCTCGCTCATGGTGCGCTCCTTGGCCCTGCGGTAGTACTCGGCGTAGTAGGGCAGCGATGTCTCGACCGACGCCAGGACGCTGCGCCGCGCGCGGAACGGGATCCGGTCGGCGTCACGGGGATGCGCGGCAATCAAGGTGTCTTTCGGCAGCGTCTCGAGGAAGGCCAAGGCCGCCTCCCGTCCCGGCGGAGAAACCTTGCCGATCTCCCGCGAAATCTTGATGGCCGCCCTTCCCGATAGAACCAGAATGACCAGGGCGGAGGCAGCCGCCAATACCGCGGGATTGCCGAGAGGCCGCAGCGCCGCGCCGACCCGCGACCAGAGCCGGAGGATGACCCTGGAGAGGACCGCCGAGATCCACATCATCGCGAAGACGGGCAAGGCGTAACGAACGTACCGGCTCGGATAATGAAGCGTGAAGATCAGGGCGTGGGCCAGAACGAAATCAACGAGGGCCGCGGCGGCGAGCGCCCAGGCCTCGAATGGAAGCACGTTGCCCATCAGGAACGCGGCCACCGCGATCGCCGCGAGCCACCCGGCGAGCGCCGCGGGCCGGATCTCGAGCCCCGAGTTCCGGCCCGTGAAATAGAACTTGAGAGGGTCTTTCTCGAAGAACTTCGAACGCCCTCCAGGCCAGTACTCGGGCATCGCGCGCGCCTCTTCGGCGGTGATCCTGGGGCCCACGTCGGCAGGTGGCGGTGTCGCGTACGTCAACAGCATTACCGCGACGCCGGCCAGCGCCAGCACGATCGCGGCGGGCCAGGCTTCGGGCAGCCTGCGCTCTTTCCAGATCCTGAAGGCAAGCGCCGCCACGCCGAGGGACCCAAGGTTGATCGCGGCCTGCGGGTAGAACAAGGTGCCGGCGAGGATTGACGCGCCGAACAGAGCGTGCCGCTGTCCGAGCAGGGCCCAGGTCCCGAAGAGGATCACCGGAAGCGCGAAGGACCGCGGCAGCCCGCCCTCCAGATGGCGAAGTGATCCGGACAGGACGAGGAACGTGCCGGCGATGACTCCGCCCAGAAGGCCTCCGGAGACCCGCCGGCCGATCGAGAAGCCGAGAGCGACCACCACCGCCGTGAGCGCGAACGGAAGAAGCTCGGCCACCGTCTGGGCGTCGAGCAGAGGCACCAGGAGCCGATACAGCGCCTGCCAGCCATACAGATCGAACAGGGACCGCGACATGAAGGCGGCGAGTGGATCGCCGGGGAAAAGACCCGGATCCGCGAATCGCTGAGTCCACCAGACGTGCTGGCGAACGTCGTCTGCGTACAGATCGACTCGCAGAAACTGCGGGAGGAAGAGTCTGGCCGCGAACACGGCGGCGAGCGCCGCGATCCACCCGATCGCCAGCCAGGTGAGGCGGCGATCCCTGACGGGCGTCATCGCGGAGATGGGGGAGATGGGCTGGAGCCTCGCTCCGCGGGTGTCCGGAGCGCCGCAGGCCTGGGGCACGATGGAGGACAAGAGGTCTCCCTCTCTTGAACCCATCGGGCGGCGGGGTTGTTGGGCGGTATGACGACAGATCTTGAGAACCGCCTCACGCCCGATCCGGAGGTGAGAAACCGCTCACCACCGGCGGAGCCATCAATCTAGCTCCGACGTTGACTTTGCGCCAGTCCCCCCGGCGCTCGTTCGTGACGCGCACACCGCGTCGTCTCCGATGCGGCGGCAGTCGAACGCCAGCAGCTCGGGCAGGCGCGACTGGAGCCGCTGCGTGTCCCTCCACCCAGCGATGACGGCGCCGCCGGGGTGCTGGGTGAGGAACTCCTCGATCCGCTCCATGCCGCTGACGACCGGGATCTGGTCCCGGCGCATGTGCAGGTTGAAGACCCCCGCATACCGCTCGCGGTACAGGACGACGGCCCCCTCGGGGCCGACCTGTTCGATCACCGCCCGGGCGAGAGGGCGCGCCGACTTCACGATGTCGAAAGCCGGCACGCCGATCCAGGCAGCCCATCCCAGCAGCGCGAGCCAGGCGGCGGCCAGCCACGCGAGACAGCGGCCGCGGGACTTTCTCAGCACGAAGAGGGCGCCCGATGCCAGGACCACGATGGCCAGCCCGGGCAGAATGACCGCGAGGCTGCCAGGAGGCCTCAGCAGCCTCAGCAGGGCCTCCTTCTGGTCCGGCGCGAGATCGGGGGCCACGGGTAGGATCGCCACGCCCGCCCCCAGGCCGAGCGACGCCATGAAGAGCCCCGCCAGCACGAGCGCCGGCGCGAGCAGCGCCAACGGCAGCACGGCTCGCAGCCTTCCGGCCACGCCGGTCACGATGTCGCGCAGCTCCAGCGACACCAGCAGGCTCGCCGGGGGAAACAGCGGTAGCAGGTAGCGGGTCTTCTTCCCGGAGATGAGGCTGAAGAAGACGAAGGTGAAGATGAACCAGGTGAGCGCGAGCCGGGCGCCTGGGTGCGCGCGCCTGTGCTTCAGGGCGCCGTACAGCGCACCGGGCAACATCACGATCCAAGGGGCGAAGGAGGCCGGGAATACGCCCAAAAAGTAGTTCAAGGGTTCTTTATGGTGCCACGACTGCCAGGCGCGCCCGAGGTTCTGCTTGAAGAGGATGATCTCCGCGTACTGCGCGCCGCCCCGCGCGATCGCCGGCACGATCCAGAGCGCCGCCACCGCGAGCGCCAGCGGGATCCCCCAGGCGGGATGTCGCGCCCACACGCCGCGCACCCCGTCGTGCTGGAGCGCCCAGAGCAGCAGCACTCCCGCGGGAATCGCAAATCCAACCGGGCCCTTCGTGATGAGCGCCAGACCGAGCAGCAGATAGAACGCCGCCCAGAGGACCGAGGAGCCTTCCTCCCGCGCTCGCAGGCCGGCCGCGATGGCGGCGGTTACGATCAACGTGAGCGTCGCGTCGATCACACCCGAGGAAGCGTGAATCACGAACATCGTGGAGGTGGCCAGGACCAGGCAGGCGAGCCATCCAGCCGCGGCGCCGGCATACCGGCGGCCGAGGAAGAACGTGAGCAGCAGCGTCCCCCAAGCCGCCAGCGCCGACACCAGCCGCGTCCCTGCCCCGGCGGGCACGCCGGGAAGCTCGCCCGCCAGGATCCCGAGCCAGAAGAACAGCGGCGGCTTCTCGGCGTACACCTCCCCGTTGAGGTGAGGCAGGATGTAGTCGCCGCGAGAGACCATCTCGCGCGCCACCTCGGCGTAGCGCGGCTCGTCCGGGTTCCAGACATCCCGCAGCCAGACGGAGGGCAAGTACAGCAGCAGCGACAGCAGGGTGAGGGCGAGGACGGGACGGTGCGGCGACAGCAGGCGGGTCAGCCCGCGGTCAGACATCCCGGCGCGCCGAGGGAGCGCGGGTCCTCTCCCAGATGCGGGCGTACTTCACAAACACCACCCACGTGTCGATGCCGGTGATCATCAGGCCGGGGATGCCGTCGAGGAATCCGAGCTGAAAGATGTACCTCTTCACGAAGCGCATGGGCGGCCTGCACACCAGGTCCAGCAGCGTGGCGCGCCGCCCCGCCTTGAGGTACTCGTCCGCGCCCCAGGAAGTGTAGCGGTCGATCTTGTGCAGGTACGAGTCCCAAGAGCGAAAGGTGATGTGGATCAACGGGTGCCTCAGCTCGCCCACCGGGCCGTCCACCTCAACCTCGGCGTGCACCTCCTTGTCCTGGTAACTCCCTCTGGTCTTGTCCCACAGCCTCAGGACCCGGTCCCGCGCCCAGCCCCCGTGTCGGATGCGCTTCCCCAGGAAGTGGTTGACGCGCCGGATGACGTAGCCCGAACGCTCGGGCTGCCCGGCCATCAGAGACAGGATCTCGTCGCGCAGCTCGGGGCTCACCCTCTCGTCGGCGTCCACCACCATCACCCACTGGTTCCTCGTCTGCGGGATGGCCCAGTTCTTCTGCGAGGCCGAGTTGACGTACTCGCGCTGGATGATCCTCCCGGTGTGCCGCCGCGCGATGTCGAGCGTCCGGTCGGTGGAGAATGAGTCCACCACGATCACTTCGTCGGCCCACGCGACCGACTGGAGGCAGTCGTCGAGGTTCTCCTCCTCGTTGAATGTGGGCACCACGACGCTGACGGGGATCACAGGAGCGGGTTCCTTCCCTTCGTCCGCGGAAGATCCTTCTTCCGGTTGAACGGCCAAAGCCTGCGCAGTCTCTTGAAGCGCCGGTGCGAGGCCAGCTCCTCGGGGGTCAGCTCCGAGGGGACCAGCGCCACCTTCCACTTCAGAAGCGCCCGTTCCTCCGCCCTCCTCAGCCGCGGGAAGAGGACACGGCCGGCCCACGTGTCGAGATCGAACACGGCGGCCGAGGAGAAGTCAATCAGGTAGAGGTCGCCTCCCGGCGACACGAGGATGTTGTCGCGGCTGCGCAGGTCGCCGTGGATGATCCCCCGGGCGTGGACCTGGGCCAGCAGCTCTTTCAGGCGGCGCGCGACGTGCGGCACACCGCCGTGCCGGCGATGGAACTTCGGCAGCCTGATGCCTCCCACGTACTCGATCACGATCGCGTACCGGTCGAGGCGGCGCCGCAGTCGCGGAACTCCGGACACTCCGTCGAGCCTGTGGTAGGCCTTGGCCTCGCGGGACAGCTGCCAAGCCCCCAGGATCTTCACGGGGAACCACTTCGCGGCGTAGTCCTTGACGGCGAAGCGGCCCTCGGCGAGGGTCACGTCAAGAACGTCGGCCTTGTTCCAGGCTCCCTTCTTGATGTACCCGGAGATCACCTCTGGCAGGTCGGCGCGCTCGACGGACCCGACGCCGGGGAGGGTGCGACTCATCACCCCTCTATTTCGACCTCTTGATCCACCTTGCACACATTGCACAGGTCGATGGTGTGAATCTGATCCCCGAGAAACCGGCGCCTGATGTCCACGGCCTTCGGGCCGTTCCACACGTCCTGGATCGAGGAGTTGGTGACGTTGCCCAGGATCTGCTTGCGGGAGTAGTCTGTGCAGCACAGCACCATGTCGCCGTTGAAGTTGATGTACCCCTGCTTGAACAGGCGCGTGCAACTGGAGAAGTACTCCATGTGGCCGCTCGTGGAGAACGACTCGGCGTCGGTGATGTTGCCGCCGCGGTTCTCCAGGGCCGTGTACTTGGAGCGCACTCCGCGCTTGCGCCAGTACGCCACGGCCTTCTTCGCGTCGATCACCTCGGTGGACACCATCGTGATCCAGACCTTGGGCCACGGTGTCATACGGCGGCGCTGTTGCTCGAGCAGGTAGTTCACGTTCTCCATCGTGTGCGTGAAGTGCATCGCCCCGCGCATCGTCTTCTCGTACCCCTCCTTCTCGATTCCCTGGAAGGAAACGTACAGCGCGTGCAGGGCGTCGCCGATATCCAGCATCTCGTTGACGCGGTCCTTCGTGAGCAGCCCGCCGTTGGTGGTGACCACCACCTTGCTGTCCGGGATCTGCTCGTGGATGTAGCGGATCTTCTTGAAGAGGTCCTTGTCGATGAACGGCTCGTTCATCAGGTACGGACTGATGCGGCGCACGCCGTGCTTCTTCGCCTCGGCAATGATGCGCAAGAACAGATCGGGATCCATCCTGCCCTTGGGCTGGAAATCGTACGTGCTCCCGAACGGGCAGAAGATGCAGTCGGCCTGGCACCCAGTGACCGTCTGGATCTGCAGCGTGCGCGGGAAATCCGGCACCGGCCGGCGCGTCATGCGCTTGCGCATGATGGTGAGCAGACCCTCGTCCGGCTCGGGCAGGTAGTATTTGTTGATTTTGAGGGATCCCATGAGGCGGGCATTATAAGAGTGGGTCCCCTAAGCGTCAACACGGGGGCTGCACGCTATGGTAGCTTCCCGGAGGCATGAGGTTCCTCTACTTTTACCGCGTGCCGCTGCCCGACGCGCGCGCCGACGCAATCCAGATTGTCAACACGTGCGCCGCCATTGCCAAGGCCGGCGGCGACGTCGGCCTGCACGTGGAGACAATCCGCGCGCCCTCACCGGCCGAGTGTCTCGCCTTCTACGGACTGAGAGAGCCTGGTCAGGAGCATGGCACGGAGGGCTCGGGCCGGCTCGATCTGCGCGGGCTCGGCCGCCACTGGTCATGGCCGTTTCTCGATCTCCGAATGAGGCGCATCCTCGAGTCCTCGCGTGAGACGCCGACCTGCCTTTTCGTGCGCGAGGTGCGGCCCTACGTGACGGGCCTGATCCGCCGTGCGACGGCCGCGGGCCTGAAGGTGATCTTCGAGGCGCACAATGTCTCATCCGCACTGGTGCGGGAGAAGCAAGGCAGGCCCGATGCGTCCTCCGATCTGCGCCGCAAGGCGGAGATCCGCGCTGCGCTGGAGGAGGTGATCCTGAAAGCGGCGCACGGTCTCATTTGCACGCAGCGTGCGACGCTGGAGGGGCTGCGGCCCCTGATCAGG
The DNA here is from genome assembly GCA_045402695.1 of Acidobacteriota bacterium. Lineage (GTDB taxonomy): Bacteria > Acidobacteriota > Polarisedimenticolia > JACPZX01 > DASXTC01 > JAWPNA01. The sequence continues at coordinate 4,735 of JAWPNA010000419.1, read as the reverse complement.
CCGGGACTTCCCGTCACGGTTCTGGGAAACGGCACGCAGCTCCCGCCGCCGCGGCCCGACGTCGCCAGGGATCTCGACATTCTCTATTGTGGCTCGCTCAAGCCGTGGAAAGGGGTTGACACGCTCGTCGCGGCGATGCGCGATCTGCCCGCCCGCAGATTGACGCTGGCCGGGCCGATGGTCGCCGGCGACGTGAAGCGCGTGCGCGACGTGGCGGAATCGTCGGGCGTTCTCGGAAGAGTCACCATCCTGCCGCCGGTCAAGCCGTGTGACGTCTGGGACCTGTACGCCAGGGCGAGCGCCGGCGTCATCCCTCTGCCCGGCAGGGGCTACGTCGAGGCTCGCGACTTCACCTCCCCCTTGAAGCTGTTCGAGATGATGGCCGCGGGTCTGCCGATCATTGCCAGCCGCCTCCCTGCGCTCGTCGAGTACGTCACCGAGGATCGCGAGGCCGTGCTTGTGGCCCCCGACGACCCGCGCGCTCTGTCCGAGGGAATCCGGAGGGTCGTCGAGGACGACGGCTTCGCGGGGAGCCTCGCGTCGGCGGCGCGCGCCCGGGCGGCCGAGTTCACGTGGGACAACCGTGGGGTGAAGATCGTGGCGTTCGCGGAGCAGCTTTTCCTCTGAGACCGGGTGTCACTTCGCGGCCTGTTTCATCTTCTCCAGGAGGTCCTCGAACCGCGGGTCGCCGTGAAGCGACGCGAACCACTTGTCCGACGCCAGGTACTGGTGGTCGGTGTCGCCCAGCTCGAAATCCTTCCGCAGGGACGCGAGCGCCTCGGCGGGACGGCCGAGCAGAGCGTAGACACCCGCGAGGTTGTAGTGACTGTTCGGATTGTCCGGCACGCGGTCCGCGACGATCCGGCAGACAGCCAGGGCTCGCTGATACTCCTTGGTCTGGATCAGCGCGTCGCATTGGTTCACGAGCGCCGCGAGGCTACTTCTTCCGCTCCAGCTCGACGACCATGTTCCCTTCCTTCCCCTCGGTGAGGTCGGTCCATTGCTGGGTGATGTGGTTCTCGTCCTTGAAGGTGACCGTCAGCCCCGTCATGTGCTGGTCGGTGGGTCTGGCCAGATTGGTGGCGTCGAAGAACTTGAACTGGAGCGTCTTGCCATCCGCCCCGAGCCCTCCGGATCTCATGCGGGGCTGGTTGTTCCCCTCGCAGTAGTGCGTCAGCATGAGGTGACCGCCATCCACGTGGTACATGGTGATCATGTCCCCGAAACTGAGATGCTCCATCAGAGTGTGGCCTCCCGAGACCAGCTCGTAAGCCACGGTGACCGGACTGCCGTCGGGCGCCTTGCCCTGCCACTGCCCCACCAGCGCCTTGAGCTTCTCGAAACCTTCGTCTGCCTTGCCCGCGGCACCGGCAGGGGATACCCCCAAGGCCGCGACCGCCAACAGAAACAGCAGGACTGCCGTCTTCTTCATGATCCACCTCCTCCTTGGGGTGCCGTGTTTTGCCGACTCTACACCGTCTTGTTACACGCTTTCCACGCTCTCTTTATCGGTATGGAGCGCTCGTCCCCTCTCAGCGCGTTCGCGCCGAGATGATCATCGCCACCGCCGTCACGATCACGGCCGTGGCCAGCAGTGTGCGTGGAGTGAGCGGCTCCGACGCGAGCAGCCAGCCCAGGAGCACGGCCACGATCGGATTCACATAGGCATATGTGGACACGCGCGCCGGGGTGGTGACCGCCAGCAGCCAGGTGTAGGCGGTGAAGCTGATCACCGAGCCGAAGACGATGAGATAGCCAAGGCAGAATACCGCACGCGGCGTCATCGCGGAGAGGTCGAGCCGCGACAGCTCCCCCGACGCGGCACCGGCGGCCAGCAGCACCAGCCCGCCCATCATCATCTGCATCCCGGCGGCAAGGCCGGGCGAGGGCGGCTGCCCTACATGCCGTGAGACGAGTGATCCGGAAGCCCAACAGAACGACCCTGCCATCAGCACCCCCGCGCCCAGCAGGTCCACGCGCCCACCGCCCAGCAGTTCCGAAGGCGGCAGCAGGATTGCGATCCCCCCGATGCCCAGGATGATCCCCGCGATCACGCGGCCCGTCAGGGGAGCACCTCCCTTCCGCATCGCGTCGAGAAGCACCATCCACAGCGGGATGGCGGCGAGCATCAACGCCGTGAGCCCAGAGGCCACGCGCTGTTCGGACCAGACCACGGCCCCGTTGCCTCCCATGAAGAGCAGCGCTCCCACCAGCCCCGCACCGATCCAGTGGACTCCGGCCGGCTTCTCGCCGTGTCCGAGACGCCTCCAGACATAAAGGAGAGCGCCGGCGGTGACGAACCTCGTGCCTGCCATCAGGAAGGGCGGGATCACCTCGATGGCGTACCTGATCGCGAGAAACGTCGAGCCCCAGATGAAGTAGATGGCGGTGAAGCCGGCGGCGAGCTGCCATGCCGGCGGAGTCGACGGCGCGCCCGCGAGCGCGCGAGGAGGCTCCATGGCCGTGCCCTGCTCAGCTCCGCGCCGGATCAAACACCTGCCTCCACCAGGTCTGGAACGCCACCACCTGCCACACCTGGCCCGCGAGCGCGGCCGGGACCGCGCCCGACTCGAAGCGGGACTTGATCCTGCCCAGCGCCGCCGCGTCGAAGATCCCCTGTCGGTCGATGAGGCCCGGGTCAAACGCGGCCTCGGTGAGGTCGCGCAGGCACCCTTTCAGCCAGCGCGCGAGCGGCACCTGGAAGCCGTGCTTGCGGCGGTAGATCAGATCGCCGGGCAGCAGCGACTCGGCCGCCTTCTTGAGCAGGTACTTCGATGTGGAGCCTTTCAGCAGCAAACCGATCTCGAGACGGGCGGTGAATTCGACGAGGCGCTGGTCGAGAAACGGCGAGCGCGACTCCACCCCATGCGCCATCCCCATCTTGTCTGCCTTCATCAGCAGCCCCTCGGGCAGACCGTGCATCGAATCGAGGTGCAGCGCCGCGTCCACCGATTCGCCTGGCCGGAAGACAACGGGCGCGAGCAAATAGCTGCCTTGGGTCACGGAGACGTCCACGCGCCGGCGGAACTCCTCGCTGTAGACGGCCAGCCGCTCCTCGTGCGTCCACTTCTCGCGGATCCTCAGGTAGCGTTCGGCGGCCGGACGATCGAGCAGCGCCACCAGATCTCGGTACTTGGCGTACCGCCGGGGGCCGCCCGCGGCGGCCAACGCGGGCGTCAGCATACGCAACGCGCGCGGCAGGCGCTCCAGCGCATCAAGAGTCCGCAGACGCCGGAACCAGTGATCCCCCGCCAGCACCGCATCGGCGCCGTCGCCGGTCATCACGACGGGTGTGACACCCGATGCTTCGCGCGCGAGCAGGTAGGTGGGGATGGTCGCCGCGTCCGCCATCGGCTCGTCGAGCTGCGAGATGACGCGCGCCACCAGATCGGGCTCCACGTCGCGCAGCGTGAGAGGATGATGTTCGGCGCCCGCCAGCTCCGCCACGCGGCGCGCGTGCACTGACTCGTCGAGATCCCCTTCGGCGAACCCGATCGAGAAGGCCGGCACGCGCCGCCCCAGCTCGCGCGCCATCAAGGTCACCACCACGCTGGAGTCGAGCCCACCGCTCAGGAATGCCCCGGCGGATCCGACCGGCGGGAGTCTGCGGCGCAGCGCCTCGATCAGCATCTCCAGCATCCGCCCGGACGTGGCGCCCGCGCCGATCCGGTCGGGCAGCTTCCAGTAGCTCAGCGTCTGCACCGCCGGCGCCGATCCGTCGGCCAGCCCGCGCAGGTCGATCACGACGCAGTGACCCGCGGGAACCTTCCGCACGGCGGAGAATATGGTCCGCGGCGCCGGTACGTAGGTGAAGGCCAGGTAGGAGTCGAGCGCGGAGGGGGACAGCGAAAGGTCCGGGATCATTCCGCCCGCCCGCAGCGCCTTGATCTCGGAGGCGAAGGCCACTCCCGAGGGGCCAGCCGTGTAGTAGAGCGGCTTCTCCCCGAGGCGATCGCGCCCCAGCACGAGGCGGCCGTTCCTGCGATCGAGCGCCGCCACGGCGAACGACCCTTCGAGGCGCGAGACGAAGGCGCAGGGATCCGCCATCCAGGTGGACCACTCGGAGGCCAGCGTGGCGGGGGTGTTGAAGGAGCTGTCGGCCGCCACCGTCGCCTCGCACAGCCAGTCGAGCCACACGGCCGTTCCGCGATGAGACAGAGCCGAGAGCATCCCCGCGCCGTCACGGGCGAGCGTGGCGTGGTCGGCCCCGATCCAGCCGCAGATCCCCCCCATGGCCGTGACTACCTCCCTGTCGCATGCCCGTCGCGTGGACGAAAAGCCCCTCAGCCTACCCACCCCCGCCGATGGCGTCCACTGGCCGCCGCGCGACTGAAGTAATATGTTGTGCGCCGCGCGCGGGCATCGCCCCCCGCCGGCGCCTTGGCGTCAGGAGTTCCCATGGATATCCACATGATCGGCATTTGCGGGTCCGGCATGGGATCTCTGGCCGGGCTGCTGGCCGGCGCGGGACACCGGGTGCGCGGCTCGGACGAGAATGTCTATCCCCCCATTTCCACGATGCTGCGCGCCCAGGGGATCCCGATCCTGGAAGGATACCGGGCTTCAAACCTCGAGCCGCGGCCCGACCTCGTGGTGGTGGGCAACGTCGTCAACCGCGCCAACCCTGAGGTGCAGGCGCTTCTCGGCGGCGACCTGGAGCGCGCCAGCATGCCGCAGGCTTTGGCAAGGTTCTTCCTGTCCACGCGGCATCCGATCGTCGTGGCCGGGAAGAACC
>JAWPNA010000206.1:0-13803 GCA_045402695.1 Acidobacteriota bacterium | reverse complement strand
ATCTCGACCTGGGCCGGATCGATCTGGCGCTGGGCAGGCTCGAATCCGCGGCCAATGAGTTCCGTCTGGAAATCGCACGGCACGACAGCGGGCGCGGCGTCGCCAGCGAGGAAGCCCGAATCGTCGCTTCGGCATATGCAGGATTGGGTGAAGCCGCCTACCGGCTCGGCGACATCGAGGCGGCTCTGTCGGCGCTTCATCACGCCGCCGACGCGACCGGCACGCGTTACTTCCAGGGTCTCGCCCTGGCCCGCGCGGGACAGCACGAGCAGGCGGCCCAGGCTTTGCGCGATGTGCTGCGGATCGATCCAGATCACCGCGGCGCGTTGCAGAACCTGGCACGCGTGCTGTCCGCCCTGGGACTCGAGGAGGAGCGCCGCCGCTGCCTCAATCGGTTCCAGGAGCTTTACGAGAAGGACGAACAACGAAAGGCGCTACGCGTGCGGGTGAGGGACTTGCGCCTCGAGGCCGAGCGTAGGGCGGGCGCGGGCGACGCGGCCGGCGCCGCTGCTGCGGCCGAGGAGGCGTCACGCCTGGCGCCCGACGACACCGAGGTGCTCGTGGACCTCGGAGAGAGGCTGTTGCTTGCTGGGAACCGCGGAGGAAGCGAGGAGGTGTTCCGGCGCGTCCTCCAGCGCAACCCGCTCAACGCCCGGGCGCAGTATGCGCTGGGACGTATCAAGGCGGAAAGCGGGAACCTCGACGAAGCGCTCGCCCTCCTTCAGCGCGCCGCGGGCCTCGCGCCGATGAGTCTCCCGTACCACACCTACCTGGGGCAGATGCTGCTGCGACTGAAGCGTTTCGAGGAAGGCGTGCGTGAGCTCCAGCTCGCGCAACGCCTGAACCCCGACAGCGCCGAAGGGGCCTTCAACCTGGGCCTGGCTCTCGCCCAGGCCGGCGAGTTGAAGGCGGCGGCCGAGCAGATGGAGGCGGCGATCGCTTTGGGCTACAAACAGCCCCAGATCCACATGGCCCTCGCGCAGGTTTATCGCGCCCTCGGTGATGCGGAGCGCGCCGCCGCGGAGCAGGCGACCTTCGAGCGACTCAACCACGCGACAGCTTTCCAGGAGAATCCCAGAAGATGAATCGGCGGGGCGCACGCATCGGTGCGGCTACGGGCATCGCGGCCTGCTGTCTTGGACTGGGTGCGCTGGGCGGCCGCGTCACGTTCACCGAGATCGGCGCGTCCGCCGGCATCCTCTTCAGGCACGTCAACGGCGCCAGCGGCCAGAAGTTCTACGTCGAGACCATGGGGTCGGGGGCCTGCTGGTTCGACTATGACGGCGATGATGACGTGGACCTGTACGCGGTTAACTCGGCGGAGCTGCCGGGCTATGTGGGCAGCGAGAAACCGTCCAACCATCTCTACCGCAACGAAGGGGGCGGGCGGTTCACCGACGTGACCGCGCAGGCTGGTGTGGGCGATCGTGGTTACGGAATGGGCTGCGCGGCCGGCGACATCGACAACGATGGCGACGTGGATCTCTACGTCACCAACTTCGGACCCAATGTCCTCTACCGCAACGACGGGAACGGAAGCTTCACGGATGTCACGGCACTGGCCGGTGTGGGAGACCCCCGCTGGAGCGCAAGCGCCGCATTCGGTGACATCGACAACGACGGTGACCTGGACCTGTACGTAACCAACTACCTCGACTTCACTCTCCAGAACAACAAGTTCTGTGGTCGGCGGGAGCCCGGCTACCGGGCTTACTGCCACCCGGATGAGTACAACGGCGTGCCGGACACGCTGTACCGCAACAAGGGAGACGGTCGTTTCGAGGACATCAGCGCGAGCGCCGGCGTGGCCGATCCGATCGGCAAAGGGCTCGGCGTGATCTTCAGCGATCTCAACGACGACGGATGGCAGGACATCTACGTCGCCAACGACAAGACGGTCAACTTCGTCTACCTCAATCGGCGCGACGGGACCTTCAAGGACATCTCCGTGACCTCCGGAGCCGGCTTCTCGGAGAGCGGCGTCCCTCAGGCCGGAATGGGCACCGACGCGGCCGACATCAATGGAGACGGACAGATGGATCTGATCGTGACCAACCTGGACTACGAGACCAACGAGCTGTACCTCAACAACGGCGATCTCACATTCACCGATGGTACCTTCATGGCGGGCCTGGGGGAGGTCAATTTCCTCAACGTGGGATTCGGCGTGGACTTTCTTGATTTCGACAATGACGGCGACAAGGATCTTCTGGTGGCCAACGGCCATATCCTCGACAACATCCATCTTTTCAAGGACCAGGTCACCTACGCGCAGCCCCGGTCGCTGCTCGCCAACGACGGCTCGGGGCGCTTCAAGGACTCCACGGCCGAGGTCGGCCCGCGCTTCGCGCAGCCGAACGTCGGCCGCGGACTGGCCGTCGCTGACATGGATGACGACGGCGACCTGGACTTCTTCGTCATCAACTCGAACCGCGAGGCCGAGCTGTTCCGCAACGATGGAGGCAACGACCAGCGCGTGGGAGGCGGCCACTGGCTGCTCGTCAAGCTCCGAGGCACCAAGAGCAACCGCAACGGGATCGGTGCCCGGATCCGGGTGATGACAAAGGATGCCTCGGGCATGGAGCGCTGGCAGACCGATGAAGTGCGGGCCGGATCGAGCTATCTGTCGCAGGACGATGTCCGGCTTCACTTCGGCCTGGGAGTCAGCGGGCGCGCCGAGGTAGTGGAGGTGCGCTGGCCCTCGGGCGTCCGGCAGACCATGACCGGCGTGAAGGCCGACCAGATCCTTGCCATCAAAGAGGAAGGGACGCCCTAGGAGTGTGGCGCCGGTTCAGGAGAACTGGCGGGCAATGCGGGGCAGCATCTCCTTGACCACGTCGGGATGACCGGCGACGATGTGGCCGGTATTCATGTAGTCATCTCCACCGGCGAAGTCGGTCACGACACCGCCGGCCTCGAGCACGAGCACCGCGCCCGCGGCCATGTCCCAGGGCGATAGGATCAGCTCGAAGAACCCGTCCGCGCGCCCACAGGCCACGTAGGCCAGATCCAGCGCTGCAGAGCCGGCGCGGCGGATGCCGCTGCTGGCTTTGAAGAGCTCCTTGAAGATCGCGAGGTACTTGTCGAGCTGGTGCTGGGCCTTGAACGGGAAGCCGGTCACCAGCAGGGCGTCCTCGAGTTTTCTCGCCTCGCTGATCTGAATCCGCCGGTCGTTGAGATAGGCGCCCTTGCCCGCCTCCGCTCGGAACAGCTCGCCGCGCAGAGGGTCGAACACGACTCCCAGGACCATGCGGCCCTGATACGAGACTCCGATGGAGACCGCGAACATCGGGTATCCGTGGATGAAGTTGGTCGTGCCGTCCAGCGGATCGATGATCCACCGGTAGTCCGATCGGAACTCGGCGGCGGGAGTTTCCTCCGCCTGCAAGTCGTGGTCGGGATACACTTCCTTGATGACGGAGATGATGCGGTCCTCGGCTTCGCGGTCCACGGCGGTAACGTAGTCGTTGTGCCCCTTGCTGATAGCTCCCGCGATCATGCCGGCCCCGCGAGCTCTGTGCGCCTTCATGATGACCTCGCCGCCCGCATGGGCGGCGGCTGCGGCGACGTCACTCATGGCTTCGCGGAACATACCCGCTCAGTCCCGCCCGCGGCGCGCCCGGCGGATCGAGGCCTGGGCGGTGTTGTAGACGGCCATCATCTGCTCCGTGCCGACGTGCGTATAGCGTTGCGTGGTGCCGAGCGAGGCATGCCCGAGCAGCTCCTGGATGGCGCGCAGGTCGGCCCCACGGTTCAGCAGGTGGGTCGCGAAGGAGTGCCTCAGACCGTGTGGCGAAATCTTCCGTCGCAGCGCCGCTTCCGTCACGTAGCGCGCCACCACACGCCGCACGCTGCGGTCCGTCAAGGGGGTTCCACGCGCGTTGACGAAGAGGGCATCGGACTTCGCCGAGACCGCGAGCTTCCTGCGCGCTCCGAGCCACCGGTCCATGGCATCGCGAGCCTTGCCTCCGAAGTAGACCCAACGCTCCTTGCTCCCCTTGCCCATCACCTTGATTTCGTTCTCGCTCGGATGCAAATCCATCAGCACGAGTCCCGCGAGCTCCGAGACCCGCATCCCCGTGGCATAGAGCAGCTCGAGGATGGCGCGATCGCGGGCGCCCAGCGGCTTGGCGCCGTCCGGGCTCTCGCACAGCATCACCACCTCGTCCTGATCCAGAAAGCGGGGCAGCCTGCGTTCCTGTCGCGGGGTGACGATCTCGGCCGCGGGATTGGTGGCGACGATTCCCTCACGGCGCATCCAGCCGAAGAACGAACGCAGCGAGGAGATCTTGCGCGCCATCGTGGAGCGCTTGTCGTCTCTCTCGTGCAGGTCCGCGAGGAAGGCGCGCACGGCCAGCGGATCCACTCGCCGCGGGTCGGGCGGTGAGCCTGCGTTGAGCCGCGCCTCCAGGAATCCGATGAACTGACCGCAGTCGCTTTCGTAGGCGCGTATGGTTTCGGGCGAGTAGTTGCGCACATGCCTCAAGTGCGCGAGGAAATCGGCTAGCTGCTTGCGCATCAGGCCGAGACGGCCTCCACCGCGACTTTGTAGCCGCAATCCTCGTTGTTGCAGACCAGCATCTCGCCTTCCTTCTTGGTCTTCTTCTCCATGAGGAAGGAGGCGCCGCACTGCGGGCAGGCGCGCGGCACGGGCCGGTACCAGACGACGAAGTCGCACTTGGGGTAATTGTTGCAGCCGTAAAAGGTCTTGCCGCGCCGCGACCGCCTCTCCACCAGTGTGCCGCCGTCCTTCGGGCACGCGACCCCGACTTCCTTGTGCTTGATGAACCGGCATTCGGGGTAATTGCTGCAGGCGGTGAACTCTCCGAATCGGCCGTGCTTCAGCGCCATCGGTTTGCCGCACTGGGGACACAGTTCCTCCAGAAGGAGATCCTTCTTCGAGGACACTTCGCCCGCGGCGTTGACGTGGATGCGCCTCGTGTTCTTGCAGGCCGGATACCCGGTGCATGCTAGAAACTGGCCAAACCGTCCGCGGCGCACCACCATCGACTTGCCGCACTTCTCGCAGGTCTCTTCATGCGACGCCAACGCGGCCGCTTCGGGCGACGGCGCGGTTTCGTCCGAGCCGCCGGCGCCGCCGTTTTTCAACTCGGCCGTGCTGCGGCACTCCGGATAGCCGGTGCACGCGAGGAATTTGCCGTAGCGTCCCCACTTGACCACCATCGGCTTGCCGCACTTGCCGCAGGTGTGCTCGGTCGGGATTTCCTCGGTCTTGACATTCCGCATCTCGACCTCTGCGAGCTTGAGGTCCTTCACGAACTTTTTGTTGAACTCCTTGAGGGCCTCCACCCACTTGAGGCGCCCTTCCTCGATCTCGTCGAGCTTCAATTCCATGGTCGCGGTGTACTCGACGTCGATGATGTCGGGAAAGGACTTCACGAGCAGATCGGTCACCAGCATTCCCAGCTCGGTGGGATGGAACTTGCCCTTCTCCTTCTCCACGTACTCGCGGTTCTGAATGGTGGCCAGGATGCTCGCGTAGGTCGAGGGCCGTCCGATGCCGCTTTCCTCCAGCGCTTTGACCAGCATCCCTTCTGTGAAGCGCGGTGGCGGCTGCGTGAAATGCTGCCCCGGCGTGAGGCCCAGCAGCTCGAGCTTCATCCCCTCCTGAAGCGGCGGCAGCAGGCCTGTCGCTTCCTCCGACGCCTCCTCGCCTTCCACGCCAATGGACCCGGATTCTTCCGAGGCGCCGTTTTGCGGCTCGGGCCGGCTCTCCTCATCACCGGCCTCCGGGTCTTTCTCCTTGGCGCGGACGGCCTCCGCCCCTCCGTAGACACTCAGCCAGCCGGGGAACTTGACCACGGCTCCCGTAGCGCGGAATGTGAAGTCTCCCGCCTCGATGTCGGCTGTGGTCGTATCGAAGACCGCGGACTCCATCTGCGAAGCGACGAAGCGGTTCCAGATGAGCTGGTAGATATTGAACTCGTCCTTGCTGAGGTGGGGCTTCACCAGGGCCGGCGTCAGCTCGAGACTGGTGGGCCTTATCGCCTCGTGGGCTTCCTGCGCCTGTTTGCGGACGGCATAGAAGCGGGGTTTGTCCGGGACGAACTCCTTGCCGTAGGCCGCCGCGATGTGCTCGCGGACCTGATCGAGCGCCTCGGCCGACACGCGGGTGGAATCGGTCCTCATGTAGGTAATCAGTCCAAGCGTGCCTCGCGCGCCGACGTCCATTCCCTCGTAGAGGCGCTGGGCCAGCATCATGGTCTTCTTGACGGTGAAGCCGTGCCGGCGGTACGCCTCCTGCTGGAGCTTGCTCGTGATGAGGGGCGGCGCGGGGTGCTTCTTTTTCTCCTTCGCGACCACCTCTCTGACCACAAAATCCGCGCCATTGAGGTCGCCGAGAACGTGATCCATCTCCTCCTTCGTGTGGACTTCGAACTTCTTGCCTGTCTTGCGCGTGAGCCGCGCTTCGAAGGGAGGAGGCTCAGCGGCGTTCAGTTTCGCGGTCAGGCTCCAGTACTCCTCGGGCTTGAAGGCAAGCCGCTCCCGCTCGCGTTCCACGATCATCCTCAGCGCAACGGACTGGACGCGGCCGGCCGACAACCCGCGGCGCACCTTGTCCCACAGCAGCGGGCTGATTTTGTATCCCACCAGGCGATCGAGGATGCGCCGTGCCTGCTGTGCGTCCACCCTGTTCTGATCGATCTCGCCGGGGTGCGCCATCGCGTGCAGGATGGCCTTCTTTGTGATCTCGTTGAACATGACCCGGTAGAACTTCTTCTTGGACCCCTTCAGCTCCTCGAACAGGTGCCAGCAGATGGCCTCCCCCTCGCGGTCGGGGTCGGGAGCCAGGTAGATGACGTCGGCCTTCGCAGCCTGTTTCTTGATCTCGTCGATCACCTTCTTGCGACCGGGAAGCACTTGATACGTCGGCTTGAATGTCTTCTCATCCACGCCGAGCTTGTTCTTGGGGAGATCCCTCACGTGGCCCATGGAGGCCTTCACGGTGTACCCGGCTCCCAGGAACTTGGTGAGCGTGCCCGCCTTGGCGGGGGATTCGACGATGACCAGAGCTTTTGCCACGAATCGACTCCGTTTCAAAGTTTCCTGATGTAGAGGCCGCCGGGGAGCTGCTCGGCCAGTCCCTTGATCTCGAGTTCCAGAAGATGCCCCAGCAGGATGCCCGTGGCAAGTCCCGTCGCGGTCGCCAGCTCGTCCGCGCTCTTTGGGGTGTCGCCCGACAGCGCCTCCAGCACCTGCCGGGCGGCGCCGTGGACGATGTGCGGAGGACTTGAAAACAGGTTTCCCGAGACTCCATCGGGCCCGCGCTCTTGAGTGCCGGACATCTCTCGAATGGAGCGCGGCAGGACGTCCAGGATGTCCTGCACGCCTCGAACCGGCGTTGCACCATCGTAGATCAGATCGTTGCATCCTTCGCTCGTGCGCGATGTAATCGGCCCAGGCACGGCGCACACCGGGAGGCCCATCTCGTCCGCGGCCAGCATGGCGGTAATCAGCGAGCCACTGTCTCGGGCGGCTTCCACCACGATGACAGCCGCGCTCATCGAAGCGATGATCCTGTTGCGCACAGGGAAGTGATGCGCATGCGGCCCCGATCCGAAGGGGAACTCCGTCAGCAGCGCCCCGGCGGAAGCGACGCGCGCGAAGAGCCGGGTGTTTTCCTTCGGATAGACGACATCTATTCCCGACCCGAGCACGCCGATTGTCCTCCCTTCCGCCTCCAGAGCGCCGCGATGTGCCTGTGAGTCGATCCCCCGGGCCAACCCGCTGACGACCGTGAACCCCGCCTCGGCCAAGTCGAACGCCAGCCGGTATGCGACCCCCAGGCCGTACGGGGACGCCTTCCTCGATCCGACCACCGCAACGGCCGCGGCATCCCTGAGCAGAAGCTGGCCTCGGACATAAAGAAATGGTGGAGCGTCAGGAAGGTGGCGGAGTCTCTCAGGGTATCCGGCGTCCTCGTAGGTCACCACCGTTACCCCTGCCCTCCCGGATGACCTGTTCTCTTTGTCGGCCCAGGCCGGAAAAGTGCCGCTGAATATAGCCCTGGCATCCTCCGACCGCAACAGCAGCGCCTTCTCGAGGTCTTCCGCCGAGCCTGCCAGGAGAGCCACAGGGTCGGTCTGCGAGGGCCGCAGGTACCGCTTGAACCGTGGGTGAGTGTAAAGGAGAAGACCGAACGCCATCCAGCCCAGCTTCCGCTCTTCCATGGGACGCACCTCCAGCTTGCTGCAAAATAATCAGTTAGCGGCAAGGGAGGTTTGTTGCGACTGGACGGATTGTACCATATCCATCTTTGTAGTCAATGTCTTACAGAAAGTTTCGTTTGCCTGTCTTGATCCTGAACCGTATACTGTCAGCACGCAGATTCTACATATATATCTACTGCTGATTCGCATGTGGCGGTGAGCGATGCCCGGTCAGGCGATCTGGTTTCTGCTTCTGGGAGGGGCGCTCTGCTCGTTGGGCGCCGTGGTGGGGGTCACCTTCGAGCGGCGCAGGCTGCAGTTCCTGATGCGCGATCAGGCGGCCCGCAACGCGGAGCTGGCACGCCGCCTGACGGACACCGAAAGGGTTCTCGGGGAAGTGCAGACGGACAACAAGGAGCTATCGAACTTTCTGGTCGTGCTGCCCGACGTGGTCCTCAGACTGAACTCGCGCATGGCGCAGCGCAACATACCGCCGCTGCTGGCGGGGACCCTGGAGCAGATCTTCGAGCCGTCGCGGATCCTCGTCTACCTGACCAAGGGAAAAGACGAGCTGGTGCTCGCCCATGAGAAAGGGCTGCCCGAGGGAAAGAACAGTGGCCGCGTTCTGAGGTTCGGGGAAGGGCCGATCGGCATGGTCGCAAGACATCAGACGGCTGTCGTGCGCGATGAAATTCATTCCGATTCGCTCTACCGCCGGGTTTCACCCGAGGCTCAGGATTCGCACGGCTTCATCGCCGAGCTGATCGCGCCGATGGTGCATGAAGGCAGGACGCTCGGTGTGGTGTGTGTGGGTGGAGTCGGTCACCGTCACCGCGACGAGAAGAAGATGATCAAGCTGGTGGCCGACCTCGGCGCCTTGGGCCTGAACAACAACCACCTGTTCCGGCAGCTCGAGCAGACAGCCAACGTCGACTCGCTCACGAACCTGCACACGAAGCGTTCCCTGAACATCCGCCTCGGCGACCTGACGAACAAGGCCGAAAAGACCCACATGCCCCTGTCCGTGATCATCTTCGACATCGATCACTTCAAGAAGTTCAACGACACGTACGGGCACCTGGCGGGGGACGTCATCCTCAAGAGAGTGGCGGCCCTTTTCAAGTCCCAGCTTCGCAGCGACGACATTCCCGCCCGTTATGGAGGCGAGGAGTTCGTGGTGGTGCTGCCCGGCACCACCAAGGAGGAAGGCGTCTTGATCGCGGAGAAGATCCGAAAGGCGGTCGAACAACATGCCTTCCCCCTGCCGGGCGTAGCGGCCGGATTGGCCGGCGTGGTCACCATCAGCGGCGGCGTGGCCTCCCACATGATCGACGGGAACGACAGCAACGAAATCCTGAGAGCGGCGGATCAGGCCCTCTATCTGGCCAAGGAGAAGGGGCGGAACCGGATCGTCGCGTTCAGGACCCGGTATCTCTCCGACGAAGAGGGGGAGATGGAAGCCGCAGTCTGAGCCGGTCCGCCGCAATCTCATGCGCCGGGCCGGGTCGTCGGGTTTCAGGAAGAAGGCGTTACATCGTGAGAGGACCCAGCCCGAGCCTCTCCATCGCATCGCCCACCAGGTAAAGCGATCCACACAGACATATGGCGTCATCGGGCCGGGCCCAGGAGCGTGCCTGATCGAGCGCGGCTCCAAGGTCTCCGGCCACGATGGGCTCGCCGCCCGCCGCGCGAGCCGCCGGGGCCAGCTCCGCCGGATCACGGAACCTGTCGGAGTGCCCCCGGGTCAGGACCAGGCTGTGCGCGAGAGGCAGCAGATGATCGAGCATGGAGCCGGCGTCCTTGTCCTTGAGGACGCCGAACACGACGCACAGGCGCTTCCAGCCGCCCGACGCGCCCAGGTCCTTCAGCGCTCGCGCCAGCGCCGCGCACCCCGCGGGGTTATGAGCACCGTCCAGGAGGAGGAGCGGCCGAGACCCGGCGATCTGCAGACGGCCCGGCCAGTTGGTGCGCGCGAGCCCCTCCACGATCGCCTTGAGGGAGATGTCGAATCCGGCGCGACCCGGCGGCCCTGATTGCTGATGCAGCGCTTCGCGCAACGCCTCGGCCGCCAGGACCGCCAATGTCGCGTTCTCGACCTGATGCCGTCCGATGAGAGGCACGACGAGGTCCGGGTACCGCGCGGCGTGGGTCGTCAGCCCGAATCGTCCCGAGGCCGCGGAGGATGCGGGTGTCACCTGCGCGCTGCGGTGGCGCTCGATGATCCTGACGCCTCTCGCTCGCGCCTCGTTTCTGATCACCTCCAGCGGTTCGGGACGGCTCTCTCCCGTCACCACGAAGCACCCTTCCTTGATGATCCCGGCCTTCTCGAAGGCGATCGCCTCGAGCGTCTCTCCGAGGTATTCCGTGTGCTCCAGGTCGATGTTGGTGATGACGGCCACCACGGTCCTGCCGACGGCCACCGCATCAAGGCGTCCTCCCATCCCCACCTCGAGGATTGCGGCCTGAACACCGCTTTTGCTGAACTGATGGAACGCGGCCGCCGTCAGGATCTCGAAATGTGTCGGATGGGAGTCCAGGTCCCCGCACTTCAGCAGCGCATCGATGCGATCGCGGACGGTGCCGATGGCCCTCGTGAACTCGTCCGGCGTGATCATGGCCCCGTCCACACGGATCCGCTCCTCGTAGCGAAGCAGGTGCGGCGAGGTGTATAGACCAGCGCGGCAGCCGGCCGCCCTCAGAATGGAGGCCAGCATCGCGCAGACGGATCCCTTGCCGTTGGTGCCGCCCACCACGATGGCGGGAAAGCAGAGATGGGGGTCGTCCATTCCGGCCAAGAGGCGCGACATGCCCTCCAGGCCCAGCTTGATCCCGCGTGCCTGGACAGCATCCAGATAGGCGAGGGTCTCGGGGTAATTCATCGCAGGTGTTGAGAACCGCTCAGGATCGGGGCGTCGCTGCCTCTCCCGCGAACAGGCGCAGGCATTTGATGAGCGTGGGCCTCAACTGAGAGCGCTCCACAACCATGTCGAGCATCCCGTGCTCCAGCAGGAACTCTGAGCGCTGGAACCCCTCTGGAAGTGTCTGCCTGATGGTCTGCTCGATGACGCGAGGTCCCGCGAAACCGATCAGTGCCTTCGGCTCTGCGATGTTGAGGTCGCCGAGCATTGCGTAGGAGGCCGTCACACCTCCCGTGGTCGGATCGGTCAAGATGGAGATGAACGGGACGCTCGCCTCGTGCAGCCTGGCCAGGATCGAGGAGATCTTGGCCATCTGCATCAGCGACAGCACTCCCTCCTGCATCCGTGCCCCGCCCGAGGCCGAGATGATGAGCAAGGGCCTGCTATCCTGGAGGGCGCGCTCCGCGGCGCGAGCCACCTTCTCGCCCACAGCCGAACCCATCGAGCCCCCCATGAAGGCGTACTCCATGGCGGCCACAACGCACGGGAGGCCGCCGATCAGACCCACGGCGTTGATGACGGCGTCCTTCAGTCCGGTCTGTTCCTGGTAGATCTTCAGGCGCTCCTTGTAAGGCTTAGTGTCCTTGAAGGCCAGCGGGTCGGTGGGCAGGATGTTGCGATCCACCTCCTCGTAGATACCGTTGTCGAAGAGGCCGGCCAGACGCTCGCGCGCGGAGATCCGGAAGTGGTAGCCACACTTCGGGCAGACGTTGGAGTTCCTCAGGACTTCCTTCTTGTAGATGATTTCCTTGCAGTTCTCGCACTTGACCCACAGTCCGCCAGGGACACGCAGTTTCTTGTCCTGGATGGCCTGCTTGGGCTGCTTTTCCTTCTTGAACCATGCCATGAGTGCCGGTGATCTTACGTGTCGCGCCGGTTGAGTGTCAAACAGACTCCCTCGCTTGAGAACCCGGCGCCACTTCCCGTGGCTGCTTCATGGACCTCAAGAACTTCGCACTACCCTCCCACCGCGGGCCGATCCCAGCGGCCGTGCAGCGGAGCCGGCTCATGCGGCGGTACAGCTTCGTCCGGGACCAAGAACGAAACTGTACAGGTTCACGGCTTCGAGTGAACGCTCCTGCCCTGCCTCCCGCCAAGAGTGCATCCTCCATACATGCGGTCTTCCGCGTAGGCGGAAGAGATCTCCTGTCACCGTGAGGTCGTGCTCGACGGGTCTTGACGGCCCGGGCGGAGACACCGTACAGTGTGTACGCATCATTGTTCTTTGAGCTTCTTCCATAGGGCGCGGGTTGCCCCGGTAACGTGAAGCCGGGGCCGAACAGGGAAGAGGGTGTGAAGCCCTCGCTGCCCAGCAACTGTAAGCGACGACGAACGCCGCGGGTAGGCCCACTGGGAAATCTCCGGGAAGGGCCGGCACCACGACGCCGCAAGTAGGACCACGCACGACACGTCGCAAGCCAGGAGACCTGCCCGAGCCGATTCGAGTAACGAGCCTTCTTGGGCAAGGTTTCGCCGGACCCGGACTTTCCCAACCGAAAGCTCCGGGGTTTTTTTTGGCCCGGACATCCCCCGGAAGGCCAGATATCCGCGCCGTGACCGACGGCGCGGGGAAAGGAGACGGTATGCACCGCATCCGCACTCTGCTTCTGGCCACAGTCGCTCTCACCTTCATCCTCGCCGGTACCACGGCTGCAAGAGCGCAGGTCGTCGTCCAGGACTTTTCATCCGACCCGTCCCAGCCTCAGGGCGGCGCTCCCCCGTACCAGGTGAGGGGCCCTGGAGCCGCGCAGTTTCTCTACGAGCCGGCCAGTCCGACCCGTTTCGCCGGGGATCCTAAAGGATCGCTGGCCGTCACCTACGACTCCGCCGCGCCCACGTCACGGTTCTTCGCCACGTTCCCTGGCGGGTTCACTCAGGACGACGACTTCCTCCTGGGCGCCGTGATCACGGTGCGGCCCGAAGGTTTCGCACCCGATCCCTTCGGCTTTCATCCCATCAGCTTCTCGCTGTTCAACTCGACCACCACGGGAGACGAGCGCACCGGCAACATCTCCAATTTCCGCGCCGACACGTACGACACGGTCGAGCTGTCCTATTTCCCGAACGTCTCGCCCTTCTTCGGGGGGCCGTTCCTCACTCCGGATCTCTTCGGGGAGCGCACCGACCCCGACGCCTTCGTGAACTTCGCGTTCGGCTCCGTCCAGTTCGAGCTGGAGCCGGGGGTCACATACCTGATCGAACTGGAGCACAACGCATCGCAGCGCCTTCTGAAGGCAAGGGTCCTGGTCGTCAATCCCAACGGCCACGCCGTGCCGCTCGAAGGAGGCGTCGTCGAGGCTGACCTTTCGCGGATCAGTGCGTTTCTGGTGGACAGCCTGGGCATCACCGCCTACCACGACGGATTCAACGAGTTCTCCAGCAGCGGCCACTCCCTTCTCGCGACCGTGGATTACGACCTTCTCTACTGCGGGCTCGTGGTGGAAGGGCGCCTTCCCGGCGAGCTGGAGCGGGCGCTGGGGCGCCTGCGCCGGGGACCGGCGGGCATCGTGCCGCGCGACGCGGTCGCCGAGTAGAGACATCCATGCCTCGGGGCCGGGCCTTACTCGCTGCCGTGCTGGTCGTTGCGCTCTTTCCGGTTCACACGGCGGCGCAGACTGTGGACTGCTTCGCCGACGACGTGGCCTCTTTCAGCGTCGCCTTCGATCCCCCCGAGAGCGGCCTGCGCGTCCCCGAGCTGCCGGGGATCGTGGCCG
>JAWPNA010000388.1:0-4095 GCA_045402695.1 Acidobacteriota bacterium | reverse complement strand
GGTGGCTGTACCTTCACGTCAATCCTGTCGAGACCCTCAACCCAACCTGAGCCCAATAACGCCCCCGACACACGCAGCCAGTCATTGAGTATCCCTCCGGATCAGCTCCCATCCCCCGGAGAGTGCCGCCTCTGGCTGCCCGACATCCCCCCGGCACGGCAGAGTGCGCCCGGGCCGTGCGCGTCCGTCCAGAGGAAAGTCCCCGCGGGAGCATGGGTGCTGTTTCGTTCGGAGCAGAAGCCCAACGAGGTTGCCGTGAACGTGTACCGATCAAAATGGCCGTGGATTGTATCGGAAACACGCTACTTCGATTACTGGACCGGCGGCTTTCTACGGGCCGAATAGGATTCGTCGAAATCGATCTTCCCGACGAGCGCGTCCACCAGGCGAACCCGGAGGCTCCGGGAAGATCCGGCTCAGGCCGTCTTGCGCAGCCCCCGGCTGAGGTCTTCGTGAAGCAGTCTGTGGAAGAGGTGCTCTCCCGCTTCGCGCCGCACGGACAGGCGGCCGGCGACGTAGGCACGTGACGTCAGACCCCGCTGCACCGACCGGCAGATGTCGGTGTCCTCGTCCTGGATTCTCTGGCCCACATTGATGCTGGCGAGGTTTCTCTCCCGCGCCTCCGGGGAGATGTCCACGAAATAGAAGTCGAAGATCACCTCGGTGCGATTCACACCGCGAGGCAGCACGAGATTCGTGTCCATCAGCCCGTCGTACCAGTTAACCATGAAGTTGGGATAGACCCAATAGTACAGGGCGCGCTCCCCGCGCCGCACGGCTCCGGTCTCCGGCTCGGCGCCTTCCGTCACCACCGGGCTCTGCTGCAGGCAGTGCCGCGGGCCGTTCTCGATGGTGTAGCTGCCGTAGTCGAGCACGCTGTCGAGCCCCTTGTGCAGGTGCGGGATGTGGTAACCGCCGTCGAGGTAGTTGTCCACGAAGACCTTCCAGTTGCACTCGAAGTCATAGTGCCGTCGCTCGATGAAGTGAAGCGCTTCAAGGCGCAGTGGGCGGAACTGGGAACGGAGAGCGTCGCCCAGGAAATCCGAAAGCGAGGGGCCCTCGCCGTCCAGCCTCACGAAAACGAACCCTTCCCAGATCTCGGCCGCGACCGGCACGAGCCCGTTGGCCGAGCGATCGAAATCGCACACGCCGGCGAAATCGGGAGTGCCCTTGAGCTCCCCTTCGAGGGAGTAGGTCCATCCGTGGTAGGGACACCGCAGGCTGTTGGCCTGCCCGGCCGCCTGCGTCATCACGAGGGCCGCGTGGTGCCGGCATACATTGAAGAAGCCGCGAAGCCGCCCATCGCCGCCCCGCACTACCACGATCGGCTCGCCCGCCACGTCCGTCGCGACGTACTGCCCGGGCCGCTCCACCTGGTCGGCGCGCCCCACCCTCTGCCATGACCTGGAAAACACGGTCCGCCGCTCCAGATCTGCGATACGGGGATCGACGTACCAGGAGGCGGGGATGGTCCAGGCCTTCTCGAGGACGGCGCGCGGGTCGTACAGGTCCACGAGATCGGGAAGCGAGGACTCCCCGTTCACGCGGGCCATGGCGGGGTGGCGGTCTTGCGCGGCGGATTGAAGAAGGGAGTCTTGGCCACATGCGCGGCGACGTCGCCGCGAACGGCCTCGACGGTGACCTCCATCCGTAGCTGCGTCCCGGGCTTGTTGTGCGGCGTGTTCACCGTGGCCAGCGCGATCAGCTTCTTGAGCGTGGGCGACCAGGTCGTGGACGTGGCCTTGCCCACCTGGCGTCCCTCCCGATAGACCGGGACCGCGAGGCGCGAGGCGGTGGCTGGGATCTGCGGCGCCAGCCCGATCTTCTCGTAGAGGCCCTCGAGCTCCGTCCAGTCCAGCTCCAGACCCACGATCTCGCGGGCGGAGCCCCGTCGATGCTCCTCTTTGAGCGCCGCCTGCCCGATGAACCGCCCCTTGTCGAGCTGCACGAGGCGCACGAATCCCATCTCGTAGGGTGAGTAGGTCTGCGACTCGATGACCGCCTTCTTGCAGCTCTGGAAGTCGACGTCGATGAGGAGCAGCCCCGCCTCGATGCGGGCCACGTCGAGCGCCAGCATGCCGGCTGGATGGATGTCGAACGCGCGGCCGGCCTCCATGAGCGCATCCCAGACACGCGTGGCCTGATCCCGTGGCATCCAGATCTCGTAGCCCAGATCGCCCGTGTATCCGGTGCGGGAGATGTCCACCGGCACCCCGGCGATCCTGCCTTGGGTCGCGCGAAAATACTTGAGCTTCGAGATGTCGGCTTCGGCGACGGCGCGCAGCAGCATTCCCGTGGTCGGGCCCTGAAGGGCGAGCGCGGCCGTCCGCTCGGAGATGTCCTCGATGGTCACGTCCATCCCGATGGCGTTCTGCCGGAACCAGCGCAGGCTTGGATCAGCGGCCGTCCAGCGGTAGGTGTTCTCCGCGAGGCGCGTGACTGTGCCGTCGTCGATCACCTTGCCGCGCCCGTCGCACCACGGCGTGTAGATGACCTGCCCCACCGAGACCTTTCGCATGTCGCGCGTGATGATGTGGTCCACAAGCCGAGTCGCATCGCGGCCGGTGAGCAGGTACTTGTACAGCGGTGAGATGTCGATGAGGGCCGCGGCGTTGCGGATCGCGTTGTACTCGTGCTCGTGGTGGATCTCGTACGAGCTGACCGTGTAGTAGCCCGACCACTCACGGTAGCTCAGGCTCTCGCACAGGGGGAACGTTCTGTCGTGTAGCGCTGTCCCGACCGGCACGGTCACCTCGCTGGCCGCATGTGAGCTGGGTATGGGGCTTGTGGGAGTCCTGTTGTCGCAACGGAACATTATAAATATACTCGCTGGGCTTCATCAACCATCCATCGCCCACACCGAGGACGTTCGATGTCCAATGCCTACGACGCCATCGTGATTGGAGGCGGCCACAACGGGCTGACCACGGCCGCCTACCTGGCGAGGGCGGGCAGGAAGGTGCTCGTGCTGGAGCGGCGCCATCTCCCGGGCGGCTCGGCCGTCACCGAGGAGGTCTTCCCCGGCTTCACCTTCTCCGTGTGCTCCTACGTCGTCTCGCTGCTGCGCCCGGAGATCATCAGGGAGCTGGACCTGCCGCGGCATTGCCTGGAGATCCTGCCGCTGGACGGCACCTTCACTCCGATGCTCGACGGGGACTATCTGTGGCGCGTCAACGACCACATGAAGACGCGCAGAGAGATCGCCCGCCACTCGAGGGTGGATGCCGAGGCGTACGACGAATACGCCAAGGCGATGGTGGAGATGGCCCGGTTCGTCAAGCCGATCCTCGGCATGACGCCGCCGGATCCGACCTCCCCAGGCCTGCGCGGATTGAAGGACTTGCTCTTCCTGCTGCGGAGGTTCCAGCGGCTCCCCTACGAGGACAAGTACAACCAGATCCAGTTGATGACGATGTCGGCCGTGGACTTCCTCGATCAGTGGTTCGAAACCGACGTCCTCAAGGCAACGATGTCGGCCTCGGGGATCATCGGCACTTTCCTCGGCGTGCGCTCGCCGGGCACCGCCTACGTCCTGCTGCATCATTACATGGGAGAGATCGACGGCGCCTTCCGGTCCTGGGGGTTCGCGCGGGGAGGCACCGGCGCCATCTCGAACGCAATCGCCGGTGCGGCGCGCGAGGCGGGCGCGGAGATCAGGGTCAGCGCACCCGTGGCGAAGGTTCTTCTGAGAAACGGGAGGGCCACGGGCGTCGTGCTGGAAAACGGCGACGAGATACGCGCGTCGGTCGTCTGCTCCAGCGTGGACCCGAGGCTGACCTTCATGAAGATGGTGGGCCCCGAGCACCTGCCGGGCGAGTTCCTCGAGGACATCCGGCGCTACAAGTATCGAGGCTCGTCGGGTAAGGTGAACCTGGCGCTCGATGGCCTGCCGAGCTTCACGGCCCTGCCCGGCCCGGGTCCTCACCTGCGCGGCGCCATCTCGATCTCCCCGTCGGTGGAATACATGGAGCGGGCGTATGACGAGGCGAAGTACGGGAGGTTCTCGCGGCGCCCCTACATCGACGTCGTGATCCCGAGCCTGACCGACCCGTCCGTCGCCCCGCCAGGCAAACACGTGATGTCGTGCTTCGTGCA
>JAWPNA010000325.1:0-6618 GCA_045402695.1 Acidobacteriota bacterium | reverse complement strand
CGCCGCGCTGCCCCAATAGCGCAACCATTCCTTGGGGCCGAGAAACGCCAATGACGGCAGCTCGCGCACGGCGCTGACGAACATCTTCTTTTCGCCGTTGACCGTGTAGCGCACGCCGTCGACGCTCGTGAACTGATAGTAGGGCCGCAGCGACTGCTGCTGGT
Source organism: Acidobacteriota bacterium (assembly GCA_045402695.1). Lineage (GTDB taxonomy): Bacteria > Acidobacteriota > Polarisedimenticolia > JACPZX01 > DASXTC01 > JAWPNA01. Next base: position 6,454 of record JAWPNA010000325.1, on the reverse strand, counting down.
TGAAGATCTGCAGCATCGGGCCGTAGACCATCAACGAGTCGCTGAGGGTCAACCGCTCCAGATGCTGCACATCCGGCGGCTCTTCCAGATAGGCGACCCATGACGGCAGGAACGGGGCGTTTTGAAGGGTCTTGCTGGCGAGCAGTACATCCGGATCGTAGGGTTGCTTCGGCAGGTTCCACTCCACGGTTTTCACCTGTTCGAGCCGGTACCCCGTGATGGTCGCGTCGACGTGCCGCGTGATGAAATCCCGCTGAATCCACGGCTCATTGGGTTTCACGAGCACGTGGTCGCGCACCACCACGCCTGCGAAGAACAGCAAGTCCAGCGCCAGACAGTACACCGCCGCCGTTGCCAGCCTCCGCGCCCCGATGTCCGGCCCGGCGTGCTCCGGTGGCGTGGTGCGTTCGGCCTCCTCCAGAATCCAGCCGTACTTGGCGTGGACACGCGACATCCACACGCTCAGCAAGTAGCAGAGGGCCAGCTCTACACCGATGCTGACGTAGATGTAGTTGACCGTGGACAATGCGCCCACCATGTCGAGATACTGCGCGCCCACCCGAACCCCTGCCGCTTCGTTGTCCTTGAAGAGCAGGCCGTACCGCAGCACGAACAGAAAGATGGCGACGACGACGCCTTCGGCATCGAGCAGCCACTTCATGTAGGGCGGCGAAAACAGGGACGCTTTCGCCCAGAAGTCGACATCCTTGCGCTCGAACACGCGCGTGCCGCGCATCTGGTCGTAGCGAGCGACGAGCGTGCACGCGACACTGAGGAAGAGCGCCGAGGTGGCCCCTGTCACCAGGACACGAAGCACCGGGAGCCAGTAGACGTAGAAGCCGATATCGTGGCCGAAGACCGGATCCCTCTGCCCGAAGGGCACTCCACCGCTGGCCAGCAGGAACTCCAGGTAGTGGCCTGCCGCACGCCAGCCGGCGAAGAGGCCGATCCACAGCGCCACGTGGACCGCAGCGCGCTTCAACGTGGCACTCTTCGCAAACAGCCTCATGGGCACTGCAATCGCGGCATAGACCACAGCGCCGTATGTCACGAACAGCAGCGACTGCATGCCCACGTTGGTCCAGAAGAGCGAGCGGAAACCCAGACTCTGGTTGAACCAGTACTGAACGAAGTAGTCCGGCACTGCGGCCAGGATCAGCGTGCCGTACCCGATCCAGCACCAGTTGCGGACCGGCTTCCACAGCCTGGCCGGTGCAGGAATATGAGGATCGACGTCCGCGGCGAGGCCCCAGACCTGTCGTGCGTGGTGTACCGAAGGAGTGCTCATCAGCATCTCTGGCTACGTCGTGGGAAGTGTGGCGCCCTGGCGTCTGGCAGCGGACTGGTCGAAGAACGTATGCCACGTTTCCAGGATGCTCGGACACCGTGAAACCCACATCGACATCACGAAAAAGAGGAACGTGACGCCGTTGACGAGGAGCGAGCACAGAAGGGCCACCGTGGCGCCCCCCAGGAATCCCTGATCGAAGATACGGAACATGATGACCATGACGAATTCCACGATGCCGAAACTGGCAAACGTGTAGGGAATCACGCGAGCCAGCGCCGCCACGGACATCGCAATCATGAAGGGGATGAAGGTCAGATCCTTCATCAGGATGTAGTCATCCATGGGAGAGGAGAAGGCCTGCTTGATGCTCCAGAATCCGAAGATCTCCAGACCGAGCGTCACCATCGACAGCAGCAGGATTCCCAGGAAGAAGCTCGGCGTGTGGAGCAGTTGCCGGGTGGCCTCCTGCAGGGTGTCGCCGCCGAAGGCGCTCCAGATATTCCGGAGAACGGCGAAGCGGCCCATGGCGTCGCTGCCGCGGCCCAGTGGCCGGGTCAGCGACACGACCCCGGCGATCAGAATGATGGTCCAGAAGAATGGTTCAACCGCGCCGCCCCAGCCCAGATAGATGAATCCACCGATCAAGGCGACGTTGATCGACAGAATCTCGAACACACGGTTGTAGAAGACGGAGGTGGCGGCGGCCTTCGGCGGCGCGTCGTTGTCCGACAGCATCTGGATCGTGCCGAGCTCACCGGGCCCAAACGGGAAGAAGAGGTTCATGCCGCGCCCGAAAAAGAAGGCAGAGAGCTGGCCCTTGACCGAGGAAGAAATTCCGAAATGCCGGGTGAGCAGCCGCAGGCGGACCGCTCGCAGGAACAGCAGCAACGCCGCACACGTGAGGGCCATGTAGAAGGGGGCGTACCCGAATCGGCGGTTGGACACGCCGATCTGATCGAGATCCACGATCAACCACCCTTCGCCCACGTCGGCGACCTTCACAATGCTGAGGTCCGCCAGTTCATCCAGGATGCGAAAGTTCGCGATCGTTTCGATCATGCCTTTCCGGAATGCCACGGGATCCCACGGGGATGGGCCGTCAGCATCCGGAACCAGGATGGTAAAGATGAAGAGGATCAGCAGCAGCGCAAAGCCGTAGCCCCAGGCCACCGAGAGGCCCAACGGGCCTGAGTCCGTCTTCTCCGACGCCGGATTGTCAATCGCCATCACTGTCCCTCTTTCCGGGCCGCGTCGAACCACGGCAGTTCGTTTTCGCCCTGTTCCTTGGCTTCTGACGCGTCGAGGTAGGCAATCGCCTTTTCCACGCTGGTGGACATGACGCACCGGCCCCTGTACACCACCGAAAAGAGCTTCACTTCCGGCAGGTGGTTTTGGATCGACGAAATCCAGAGCGGTTCGATGTAGATCAGGTCGCCCTTCACGGGGAGCAGAATCGTATGGCCGCGGATGACTTCCGACGCGTGCCGGATCCAGAGCGCAATCTGCTGATTGACCTGCGAATCGGTATCGATGATCGTGTCGGCCTGTTCCGGCCCGGGGATGAACTCGCCTTGCGGGACCCGCAGGTTGATGAGCCGCCCATAGGTGTCCGGATCTTGCAGCGCGATGATCAGAGAGCGCATGTTGCGCCCGCCTTCCGGCGTGAAGGGCATCATCATCGCGTACTGAAGCTCTCCGGGCGTACCGGCGTGTGTGCCCTCTGGCAGGTCCGACGGATCGATCAGCGCGTTCGACCCTTCATGGGAGAACGTCATTTCGTCCTTCGTCCCGTATTCTTCCAGGCCGCGTCCAAGCGAGCCCACGACGTCATCGGCGTCGTCCCACAGATCCTCGACGTTGTAGAACTCGATCGGATCGCTCATGTGATACCGCTTGTAGATGTCGTCGAACTGCACGTGGAACCACTGCGGGGGGTAGTTCAACTGCGCGCGAACCGGCTGCGGCATCGAGTCGGCTGGTTCGAAGAGATCCGGGTAGCAGTGGGCCCAGGCGTTGATGATGGGATCGCTCGTCATCTTGTAGAAATGCACCTCGCCGCTGAACGCGTCCATGGTGATCTTCACGGAGTCCTCGCCGTAGTTGATCACCCGTTCGGGGAACGGCTCCACGGCGCGTTCATCCGCCTTGTCGCCCAGGATTTCGCGGAAGGAGTATGGATACATGTCGGTGGTGGTCAGGGCGTTGACCATCCAGTCGATCTTGTTGCCGGCAACGAACGCGAGGTTGTTACTGTCGACGAACAGGAAGGGGGCAATCCGTCCCACACGGCGCATGGGTGTTCGATAGAGATGGATGCGCGTACGGCTGTGGTCGATGAACGTGGAGAAGAGGAACGAGGTGACGTCCTTGGTGTGGATGGCGAACACCAGGCGCTTCCAGATGCCGCTTATGGGGATACCGGCCTGAACGTCGGGTGGAAATTCGCCGGTGATCCGGAACTCGGCGTCCGGGTAGTCCAGCTCTTTCAGATGCTGGATGCCGGTGAGGATGTAGTCATCCTTCATCCCTTCGCCGTAGTAGATTCTTGGCTCCGGAGTCTGGAACATCGGGTCTGTCGTCTTCGACGGAATGTCGTACGACGCGTAGACGGGCCTGCCTTCGTCATCTACCTGATTGACCGGAGACATCACCAGACCGTAGCCGTGCGTGTACATCAGAGCGGCGCTCCCCCAATACCGCAGCCATTCCTTCGGACCCAGGAAAGCCAGGGACGGCAGCTCCCGCACGGCGCTGACGTACATCGTCTTTTTTCCGTCCACGGTGTAACGGACACCGTCCACATTGACGATGTCGTAATAGGGGCGCAGGGCTTGTTCTTGTTTGAAGATATCCAGCATTGGTCCGTACACAGTCAGCGAGTCGGAAAGCGTGATCCGTCGCAAGTGCTGGACGTCAGGCGGTTCTTCGAGCTTGCTGACCCAGGGAGGCAGGATCGGGGCATTCCTGACCGTCTCGCTCGCGTTGATCTCGGCTGAGGTCAGCCTCCGCTCTGGAGTCCTCCAATCGACCGTTTCGACGTGGTCGAGGCGGTATCCCTTCAGCGTGGCCTCCATGTGGCGCTGGATGTACGGAATCTGAATTCCTGGTTCGTTCGGGCTCACCACGATGTGCTGTCTCAGAACCACCCCGACGAAGAACACCAGATCGAGAGCGAGCATCGCAATCCCCACGACACACGGCGTGCGAAGACGGAGCGCTGTGCGCGATACCGCTGTCTCGGTTTCATGAGTGCTGGCGAGGGCGCCATCGGCTCCGTAGTGCCGCGCGATGCGGAGGAGCGCGTAGCCGAACGACAGCATCAGGCCGACTTCGACGGCCGTCGAGACATTGATGAGGTTCAGTGTGGAAAAGATTCCCTGGACGTCGAGGAAGTCGGCGCCGATCCGGACCCCGGACTCCTCGTTGTTCTTGAACAGCAGATAGTACCTGGCGATGAATGTTTCGCCGATGAGGCTCAATCCCATGAGCGTCAACGCAAAATTCAGCCCGGGCGTGATCAGCATTCCGAGCTTGCTCCACAGCGGGATGTCGTCGCGGTCGAAATGCCCGTTCGCTCGGAGCTGATCGTAGCGAGCGATCAGGAAGGCGAACGCGGTGTCCACCCCGGCCGCGGCGAGAATGCCCAGCAACGTGGAAATGGCGGGAAGCACGAACACATAGAAGCCGATGTCATGACCAAAGACCGGGTCGGTCTGACCGAAGGGTTGCCAATGTCTCCAGAGGAGCAGCGTCATCCAGTTTCGTGACACCAGCCACCCGGCAAACAACCCTGACCAGCTTCCCAGATGAATGGCGGCATTGCGCAGCGTCGGGCTGACGGCGTACTGCCGGATCGGCAGGTAGTCGGCCAGGCAGAACACGACCCAGGTAATTGCGAACAGCGCAAGCTGGGCATTGAAGTTGGTCCAGAAGATGTTGGTCTTCCTGATGCTATCGAAAAACCAATAGTCAACGATGATGTCGGGAATCGCCGCCGCGAACAGGAGAATGAAGACGGACCAGACCCAGAATTTCAGGGAGCGCCACAGGACTCGCGGGCTCGGGATGAATGGAACGAGGTCGTGTGGCATGGACGCTGCGGCACCTGCGGCGTGTGGGGGAGGCCTGTTCGCGTGGTCAGCGGAGCTGCACGACGGGCAGTACGGACACGCGTGACGAGTCGCCGCTCACCTCGGTGACGGTCACGGCGACGGTTCCCTCGTCTGAGGTTGCCGTCAGGCTACCCTGGAAACTATCCGTACCGGCACTCGGAAAGAGTTGCTCGATCGTCCGTGTCGTCCGGCCGCTGGCCGGCACCTCGAGGCGCGCGGTCCCGCCTGGCACCTCGACGCCGCCTCCGTCGCGCAGCACGAAGCGGAGCGCCACGGCCGCGCCCGTTGACGCGACCGAGACCTCCGTGGTGACGCCGGTCGCGCGGTCGCGACGCGCCAGTGTAATGAAGCGCTCGAAGACGTCGCTCGGCCCGGCGTGCACGGCTCCCGCCTTGGGATCGCCGGTGCGCAGCACCCCGCCCACAACGCCTTCGACAGTGGTCACCCTGACTGAACCCATCCGTAGCGGCCCGGCAGTCGACGGCCTGAACACGATGCTTCCACCTGGCGCGAGGTCAAATGGCGTACTGGCCACCGCGGGCTGACCGTTGAGCGAGAGAGCCCAGCGCTGGCCGTTCTCGTCGAACAAGGTCAGCGTGCCTCGCGCCACGTCCGTTGCTGAAGGATTCATCAGCACAAGCGAACGTGCCCGGTCGCCGCCGGCGGCAAACTGCGCGAAGTGAAGCGTCTGTCCCATCGGGCGAGGACCCATTGCAAGGACCGGCAACGTGGCGACTGCGCTCGCAGCGGCTCCCCGCTGAATACCAATGACGGCGATCGGGCCGCCTTCCTGCGGCCTGTCGATGCCGCCCTCGATCGTCAGTGTCCCCTGAAAGTCGCCGAGCCTTGGAAAGACGTCGCGAACGAAGAGGACCCGCTGCCGGTAGGGGAGCAGCTCGATCTCGACCCCTCCCGCGTTGTCGATGTCGCTCATCTCGGCGCCGTCCATTCTCCTCAACGTCAGCTTGATGCTGCTTGCCACGGGGCTGTTGAAGATGACGACACCTGTGCCGGCACTCGTGGCTCGCTCCTCGAAGACCGGAAGCATCAC
>JAWPNA010000177.1:0-7920 GCA_045402695.1 Acidobacteriota bacterium | reverse complement strand
CGATCAACCCGCGCGGGAGCGAGACCACTCCGAAGCGAAACAGGACGGACGGGAAGGACAACGACTGCAACGGGGTGATCGACGGGTGAGCGGCCACTCGCCGCGGAGCGATACCTGCACTGGCTCGCCGCGGTAGAATAGCTGCGCCAGCGCCGGCCCGGCCGCCAGTCGGCGACCGGGACGCTGCAGGGCCGGAACGCGCCGGCGCTGCCGGAGTGGTGTCACGGCGACAGGGATTTGAATTTAAAGCCGGATAGGGAGGTGGGCAGATGAGATGGCGAAACTGCTGATCGCGTTCAAGCCCCCAAACGCTGACATTGACCTCGGGTTGATCCGGATCAGAGGGATGTCGGATGTGAAGGGGGATCCCGCCTTCGAGAATGCCGTGATGACAGGCTGGGAGGTGAGCCAGCTCTTTCGGACCTCAAAGGCAGGAAAGACACGACCCACTCAGTCGATGTGGGCCGTGCTTGACGTCCCCGACTCCAGTATCGCAGAGGATGCTGTCGTCACGCTTCTCGACTTGCTGACAGGTCAGTACAGGTACGAGCTCGCGAAGGCGAGACGTCGTGCCCTTCCACTGAGCCTCGCGCGTTCAGATGCGCCTCCGCGGCTGCCGAGGCACAAGCTGACAAACGCGCTTCTCAACAGCCTTAGAAGCGGGACGGCTCTCTTGAAAAAGAGGCCGGCCTTTGGGATCGGGCTGAACCGGTGGGCCGCAGCTTACGTGCGGCATCAACCTCTGGACACGGTTCTAGACTGCTGCGCGTCACTTGAGGCCGTCCTGAAACTGGACGCCGAGAAGAGGTTACGGCTAGCGCTTTGCACGTACCACTTCTTGGAGCGTGACAAGCGAAACGCGTTCAAGGGAGTCTATCGGATGTACGGTATTAGAAATGACTTCATTCACGGTGGGGGCATGCCATCCGTCTCAGATCACGATCAGGATGAGTTCATCGAGATCGTCGCTACCGTTCTGCGAAAGTGTGTCCAGGTGCGCGGGATTCCTACGGCTGAGGAACTGTCGAAGCGGATCCTACGCCAATACAGCGGCTAGGAGCTTATCGTGGTGCCCGATCGAAGACAAGATATCCTCCTCCTCGACGACTCCCCCGACGTCCGCTCCGTCCTTCGCGTCGCCCTGGAGTCCGAAGGCTACTCCGTCCTCGAGGCCGCCGACGGCCGCGAGGGCGTCCTCCTCTACCGAGACCGCCGGCCGGCGGTCGTGATCGTCGACATCGTGATGCCAGAGAAGGACGGGATCGAGACCGTCCGCGAGATCCTGTCCATCGACCCCGCCGCCATCTTCAGGTATCTCGTGAGCGGTTGGTCGACCCCGCGCCTTGCTGCTGCCAGTGGATCATGAACTCAGATCGTGAGCAAAGGCGTCAAACGGATCTGGGGCGAGTCGCCATTGCAGCCCAGCTGGTCCGGTCAGATGCTCATGTCTATTTAGAAGTGCCGAAATGGTAATGGGGAGTGATGCGCCGACAGGTAGGACCGTGGCAGTGAGATTCAATCTAGACTTCACACCCTTCAAGTCCGTTGAGAGAGTTGACCCTCCCAGGACGTCAATACTCCCTCCGTGAAGGAACATCTTGCCTGGACCGAGGATGATCGCCTCTGAGTGGGTGACTCGAATCAGGTAGTCCTCTTCCCCAGGTGCATATAGCTGGACATCGTCGGGCTCAAACAGCCACGCATCCAGTTTGCAACGAAGCTGACACGAGCGGACCGGGATCACTATGCGCTCATCCGAAGTCGGAGTGACGTAAAACGTCAGCTCCAGCTTCCACGATTGGCCAGATACGACGAATGAGGCATCCAGAAGTTCCAGTATCGGTAGGCGAGTCGCTGGCACGAGCATTCGTAGAAGATCTTCTCTATTCGCAGATCGAACGGCAGTGCCTTCGCGCCAGGGAGTTTCCCGTGTAATGCCGCCAGTTGCATTGGCACGACTCACCACAACGGTGTATGGGGGACGAGTCGTGTCGAAGAGAATCGCATGGACTGGGATCCCCTTCCAATGAACGTCGAGGTTGATCAACATCTCAGGGGCTATGCCATCGAACTGTGCCCGCACCTGAGCCCACCAGGTGGACACTTCACATCCAGTGGCACCGATTGGTCCCTTGGACTCATGCACACCGATTATCCAAAGAACGGGTTCTCCCCTGGAGGCGTTGGCGTGGCCTGCGAGGCGGCGGGCGACGCGTCCCGGCTCCTTCGGCCATTCGCTCTTGAACTCGATTCGAGAGTCCTCTGTTGTCGTCCGCGAGGCAACTCGATCGAGCACTTGAAGCACCCAGAACTCAACTTCGGAGGGTCTCATGGTTGGTCTCGTCGTGACCATGGTGACTTGGGGTCTTTCGTCACAGGCGGCGTTTCCCTTTCGCTCGAAATGCAATCGACCCCGGCAGTCCACATGTTAACACGGCAGGTCCCTCACCCCTTCGTACAGTTCCTCATCGCTCGGGTGGGTGTAGATGATCGTCGTGATCGGCGATGCGTGCCGGGCGAAGCGTTGCGCCAGGAAGAGGTCCTTCGTCGCCCGATACACGCTGGTCACACTTGAATGACGAAGTGCATGGAACCCGTAGTGCCTGTCGAACCCCGCCTTCCGCTGCCACCACGCGAAGGGCCACTGGGCGGTCTCCGATCCCCCCGGTCGAGTACCTACCCCCCGCTCCGTCACTTCCTCTTCGGGCGGTTATTCCTGCCCCAAGAATCTCACCAGCGCAGTCTCGGCATCGTCCTTATTCACGAGCACGTACTTGTAGTCCCCGATCGGGTCGCGCGCCACAGTGACAGTGATGTCCGTGATTGGAAGCCAGATCATCGTATAGATTCTGTCGACGACGTTAACCTCCCACATCGAGCCATCCTCCAACGTCACAATACTGCCACCAGATGAAACCTCTTGGACCCAGTGGCCCGAGCCGACGGCAATGTAGGAGCCGGGTGTCGATCGGGTCAGTCCCGACCGCCCAGAGCCGGCCGCGAGCTTCAACACGTCGCGAGTGTAGCGGTTCAGCCAGCGATTCAGGGCCTGACGTTCGGACTCGGTCAACTTGAGAATGCCGGCCTGCTTCATCTCCTCAGCGGTCATTACGCTCTCGACGGTGAGGAGCGAAGGTTGCTGCTCGGCCTCCACTAGACCTAATAAGCCGAGAACGGTCGCGGCAATGACGACCACCCTTGAACGAACCCCTGTGATCATAGTTCCCCTCCATCCATGTCTACCGGGCCGCAAGCGCAGTCGGGTGCCCGCCTATCGTTGTCGCTCCCATCTGGCCGTATTCGCGGATCCTGCCGCTCTCTTGCAGGACCCCAACGCCGGGAAGCCCTGGCAGCCCAAGGATGGGGGTCGATATCAGCAGGGCAGGTTTCGCACGCCCTCGTAAAGCTCCTCATCGGCGGGATGAGTATACACGATGGTCGTCAGCGGACTCGCGGTGGCCGTCTGGCCGGGCCTTTCGACGCCGCGCGGCTCGTGATCGGGAAGTTGGTCCCCCAGGTCCGTTCGGCGCGCCGGTGCTTGGCGAGAAAGGTGTCCAGATCATCAACGGCGATGAGGATCACGTTGCCGATCTTGATCGAGGGAAGCGCGCGCGTGCGGACCCAGTCGTGGACGGTCGAGATGGGCACGTTCAGGAGCTTCGACACGTGCTTAACGCGCAGCGTTCGTGGGCGCTCGAAGGTATCCATCGGGCGGAATGCTATCACGGGCGGTCAGCACGGCAGATCCCTGATCCCCGCTGCGAGCTCCTCATCCGATGGGTGCGTGTAGATGATCGTGGTGATCGGGCTCGCGTGCCTCGCGAACCGCTGGGCAAGGAAGGGGTCCCTTCTTCGCCCGATACACCGCAGTCACCGCCGAGATATGGCGCGGCGGGCACTGGTAGACCAGTTTATCCGTCCTCGGGCCTGGGCTGCAGGTCCCGCAATCGACGTGCCGTGCTCTGCACGAGCTCACCCAAACGCTCCGCCGCACTCGATCGCAGAAGCAGGTCCTTCCTGTACCCCTCAAGCCGATACTCGTCGAACTCGCCGAGCAGCTTCATCCCGCCACCCTCACGGAGTAGGAATAGATCGGCCGCGGTCTCGGCGGATAGGTGGCTATGCTGATGGTGCCAGGCTGTAGTTCTCATGAACCCCTTCCATAGCTCGGGATCGATGTTTAATAGCTCCAGAATCTCTGGCCTGCGCATGTAGCGGTGAGCCAACTTGATCTTGAAACCTCTCATATCGCGAATGTAGACCTCGAGCAGGTCAATCCCGGGGTGTGAAGAGAGCAACGCCATGATGATGGACTCGCAGAACTGACGCATCAGATTCCCCGCTGGGACAGGCATCCCCGAGATCAGGAGGTATGCTGAATCAAGCAGAGACTTGAACGAGACCCAGAGAAACACGAAAGTGTGACCCGATCGTTCAGTCCCAGGCACGGTGGATTCTTCGCGTCGCAGGATCGTGTAGGCCCACGTCAGTCGATCGATGAGACCACCAATCTCCGTCGTGAATTCCTTCTCGAAGCGCGATCGAACTTCGTCGAGGCCCTGGAAGAGAATGCGGCGCACATCGGAGGCGTCTGCGTTGGCCGGGAGTTGGTTCTGGGCTGGCTGCTGGCTCGACATCAAGAGTCGTCTGAGGCGCGAAAGATTGGTGGGCTCGATTGTCAGCAGGGCAGGTTGCGGATGCCCTCGTACAGCTCCTCGTCGGCGGGGTGAGTATACACGATGGTCGTCAGTGGGCTGGCATGGCGAGCGAATCGCTGGGCGAGAAAGAGGTCGTGCTTGGCGCGGTACAGGTTGGTGATCGCGCTGTGGCGCATGGAGTGGAAGTTGTACCGTCGGTCGAACCCCGCCCGCTTCTGCCACCAGGCGAACCGCCACTGGGCGGCCCGGGGGGACAAACGGCCGCCCCGGTTGGACGCGAAGAGGGGCGCGTCGGCCTCGACGGACTCGCCGTGCTCGCGCTTCCACGCCAGGAACGTCCGCAGCTTGGGGATCAGCCGCTCCGGCAGGAACACCTCCCCTCGCCGGCCACCCTTTGTCGTCGCCGGGTCCAGGACCACGCGCCGGCGGACCTCCCGCCCGTCCGGGGACACGTCGTCCACGTTCAGGCCAAGCAGCTCCCGCAGGCGCAGGCCTGTGCCGAGCGCCATCGAGTAGAGGACGTGGTCTCGCGGGGCCGGGTGGGCGGCGGTCGCGGCCAGCAGGGCCGCTTGCTCGGCGGCCGTCATCGTCTCGGGGGCGCGGAATCGGGGGTACATCGAGGACAACAAGGGCGGTAGTTGGGAGGGAAGTCAAGGCAGGCGCACACAATACAGAGCGAGAGGGCCGGCCCGCTGTGCGCCGCTCCGGTAATCGGCAGTGTGATAGAGCTGTCTACTCTTAGGGGTCCGTCAGGTCGTCTTCTCCTTGACCGATCCGAGCTTGCTCCCCAGCGTGCGACGGACGGCCATCTCGACGTGGTAGCGGGGGAGGACCGCTGCCGTGAGTGCCTCATCTGAGACCATCGCTGCGATGTCACCCTCGGACCACTCCTTGTCACCACGTAGGAAATCCACACTATAGATAACCTCGATGAGCTGCTGCTCGAACCATTCGCGGACTACTTCAGTGATAATCTGACGCCCACCCGGGACGTTGCGGTAGAGCTTTTCCCATCGGTCGATGAACCCAGTGAAGACGCGAAAGTCCTCATTGATGAGGAGTCGGTTGGTTTCTTGCACGTAGTGCGCTGCGCGATCGGGCGCTCCAACCTCGGCTTCGGGGACCCACTCGGCTTTGATATCGAACCGATCACGCACCTCCTCGCCCGGACGCCCTCCCTCATCTACCACGAAGAGCGTGTACAACTCGCCCGGTTCTCGGCCACCGCCCGAACCATGACGGTGGCGCGAGCGTTTCTCACGGCTCTCAACGTCAGTCCGGGGCATCCCCATCGTCATCTCATCAGCTACGCGGAGGAGGCCACGGCGCGACGGACGGTACTTCTTGAGCCGCAGAAGCTCTTCGATCTCGCGCAGGCGATCGCGGATCGACTTGGCGTAGTCCGCTGATTGGTGGTCGCGACTCACAGTGTCCATGAGGTCCTTGATTTCGGTAGGGAACCTGTCGCGAAACCGTTCGGCCCAGTCCCCCCAAGACAAGGGTTCCCCATCGATCATTAGCTGGGTGCGAGCGGTGTTGGTCGTGATCTTGTGACCGTCCCCCTCTTTCGGCTGCACATATAGCACAACCCGCGAATGGGCAAGATGGACGCCGAAGGTCTGGAGGAGTGAAGAACCCCCTCTCGCGGTCTTTAGTTCATACAGTTCGTCGTGGTAGAGCGCCGCGACGTGCCCGCCGGGGAGATTCGCTCCCGATGACTGGCTGACGGCCTCCACGCCCTTGAGAATCCACCAATGGGCGATAGCGTCCCCGAGGTCCACTCGACCCGAGGCCTCCTCGTGGCGTTCGAGGAATTCCTTGGAACCCTTCACGGTTCGCAGCACGTTTGTGTCAGTGTTGTCCGACGTGTAGCCCTCGCGGGCGCGGACCGAGATAGCTTCGGGGAAGACGAAGAACCGTGAGTTCAGGTAGCGAGCAATCCACCGTGAGGGGGTAGGTGCGATGTCCGGGGCCGCCATGGTGTCATCGTCCTCGTCATTTCCGAGGAGAATGACCATCGTGCCGTGCTTCCTAATTTCGCCGGGCTTCAAGTCATCGCTGATTGGAGCCCAATGCGCGAACTTCCCGCTCGGGAGCTTGAGTTGCTTGAGGCCGTAGGTGCCTGTGTCCGGATTGCGCCACAAGTGGATCATCGCGCCCTTGCCGTCCTTCCACGAAAGGTACACTACGCCCGCGTGGTTCCGGGTCGCGGTGGCAATCTTCGCGCCGACGCCGTAGTTGCCCTCGACCGACTGCAGGCGGCCTGACGAGGAGAGACGGTTGATATACCGCTGCATCTCAGGGCCGGTCATCCCGACCCCGGTGTCGATGATGCAGACCTTGTAGATCCCCTCGAGGTCGAAGTGGTTGTGGTCGAAGTCCCAGATGATCTCGCCCTTACACCCGGGCAGACTCTGGATCGCCTCGATGGAGTTGACTGTGAGTTCGCGGAGGAACTGGAGGGGGGCGCAATCGGTGCCGAGCCGATCGAGCAGGAACCCCATGTTCTGAACTTCCATGGGGGCAGTGCGGTCGCCGCCAATTTCGGCAGCGTCTACGGTGGGGGGAGAATCTGCGTGCTCTTCCATGATATACCTCACAAGAAGGTGAAGTGGGTCCCTTGAGAGCGACCTCACCCTGTGGGGGCCATCACGAACGGCGGAAGCGAAGGACGAGAACGTCGGCCGCTTGAGCGATTCGCTCAGGCCATGTCAATCGCAGCTACTCTAGGGCGCACCGTTGGTTGTGTCAAGTGACTTCGCTGCTGCTGGCTGAGAGCACGACGGATGGAGCTCGTAGATCCAGGGACGGCTGCCTTCGATCATCAGGACCTCTCCGCCGCCGCTATCGCCGCCCTGATCCCACCTCGGCTTGGATAGTTCATGCGTCAGAATGGCGTCTCTGACCCTCGTTGGCCAACCAACTTCCTATCCCAGACGGCCGGAATATAACGCTGGTTGCCAGGTAGATCATGGGTCGGATAGGACCTCACGGTGATACTCTTAACGAATCGCACTTTGCGTACTGCACCGGAGGTGCCCGTGAGACGACTTATAGTGGCGTTTGCGGCGCTCGCGCTCGCGTGCATCTCGCCGGTGTTCGCCCAGGCCGAGTGGGCTGCGCGCACGGCCGCTGTGAGCCCGTCCGCCCGCCACGGGCATGCCCTGGCCTACGACGGCGCGCGAGGCCGCGTAGCCCTGTTCGGCGGGGACAACAACGACAACAGCAGCGGCCGTCTTGCCGACACGTGGGAGTGGGACGG
>JAWPNA010000471.1:0-12012 GCA_045402695.1 Acidobacteriota bacterium | reverse complement strand
TGAGGAACCCCATCCCGCCCGCCCTCCCGCGACGTCACCGAAGGTCGCGCGAGAGCTTCACCGCAGGCTGGCGCTCGCGCTTCCGCGGCTCGAAGGCGTCGGCATCGAGAGAGCGCGGGCCTGCCTGAGAACCTTCGCCCCCGATCGCCGCTACGTCATCGGCCCGGACCCGCGTCTGCCCGGCTTCTTCTGGATCGCCGGGCTGGGAGGCACCGGCGCCACCGCGGCCGCCGCGGTGGGGGAGCTGGCCGCCGACCTGCTGGCCGGCGCCCCGGCTGTCACGGCCGAGGCGCGCCCCTTCGATCCCGCGCGGCTTCTGAAGATCACGACTGACGGATGACTCATGGCGTACACCTACATGCATCGGTGCCTGGCGCTCTTCCCCGAGACGATGCAGGCGAGGCATGGATGGCGACCCGACTACGCGGCCCTCGAGAGAGAGCTGGAGCCGGTTCGACTCGGGATCAGGGAGTTCAGCTACCACGACCTCGAGACGATCCAGAACGGCCACTTCTGGGACTTCCGCCAGTTCTGGAGGTTCCCCCGCGAGAGCGACATCGAGCAGGAGATCGATTTCGTGGCGATGTCACGCCTGCTGCCGCGGCTTCCGCTCGACGAGGAACAGGCGATCGCGCGCCTGCACGCGGCGCTCAAGTACATCGAGAACGTGTCGGTGGTGCTGCGGTTCATCCACCCGGCGCATTACGGCATCATCAGCCCGCCCGTCGAGAAGCTGCTGGAAGTGCGGCGCGGGCGCAACGAGGTGGAGACCTACCTCAACTACCTGCGTGACCTGCGCGACGTGAGGAGCCAGCACGATCTGCCACGAGCCGCCGACGCCGATATGGCGCTGTGGGTGCTGCAGGAGCGCGTGCTGTCATCATACCGGGACCACGATCTCCTCAGGCAGTTCCGCGCCGACACCTGGCTGCTGCGCCGCAAAGCGGTGAACCTGCTGGCCGAGCTGAGCGACCTGACCGACCCGCTGGACCTCGCCCGGGCGCTGGTGGAAGCGCACCTGCCCCTGGCCGGCATCCTCGCGTCTTTCGAGCTCGAGAGACGACTGCGCGCCCGATGGGACGGGCCGCAGGATGTGAACGTGGCCGGGATGATCGTAGCGCTCGCCTCGCGGGAGAGATCGGCAACCGCCGCGGCCGATCTCGCCGGCAGATGGCAGCGCGCCTGGAGGATCCGCGATCGATTCATTCAGCCGGGCGAGAGGCCCTCGCGCAAGGAGACGCTCGAGTTGATCGAAGAGGCGGGCAGGCTTTCCATGGATCATACAGAGGAGAACCCGAAATGAGCATCCTGAGACCCGGGGCCGCCGCGCGGCCCATCAACACGTTGATCGCAGGCCGCTGGAGCTCCCGCGCGATCAGTGGGCGGACGGTGGAGCGTGAAAAACTCGTCACCCTGTTCGAGGCGGCCCGCTGGGCGCCGTCGTGCTTCAACGAGCAGCCGTGGCGCTACGTCATCGCCACACAGGGCGACCGGGAGTCGTTCGAGGGCATGGCGTCCTGTCTGGTGGAAGGGAACGCCTGGGCGAAGAGCGCCTACCTGCTGGGCCTCTCGATCGCGAAGCCGCGCTTCGCCCGTGGCGGCAGGCCGAACATCCATGCATGGCACGACGTGGGAGCGGCCTCGCAGACCCTGTTCCTGCAGGCGGCCGAGCTGGGCCTGTGCATGCACGAGATGGCCGGTTTCGATCGGGAGCGGGCGAAAGAGGTGATCGGGCTCGACGACGATCACGAACCGGTCGCCATGATCGCCATCGGCTATCCGGGCGATCCCGCGGCGCTGCCGGAGTCGCTGCGCGTCAAGGAGGACGCGCCGCGCGAGCGCCGCGGCGTCGAGCAGTTCGTGTTCGAGGGCCGCCTGGGCGTGCCGGCGAAATTCTGATGGGGGAGGAGTCCTCGCTCCTCGCCCCAGGCCATCCTCTGCCCTGGCCATGCCGCTGCGCCCTGGCCCTCTGCTTTGCCCTCCTGCTGACGCTCGCCACGCGGCAGGTCGGAAGCCTCGATGTGGGGTTTCACCTCAAGGCGGGTGAGCACATCCTGCAAGGAAACGGCTGGCCGCGGACGGACCCGTTCACTTTCACGATCAACGACCACGCGTACACCGACACGAGCTGGGGTTACCAAGTATTGCTCGCGCTGACGCACAGCGTGGGTGGCGCTGGTGGACTCGTGCTGTTGCACGCCGCGCTGGTGCTCGGGGTGTTTCTCACCGTGTACCGGACCTGCCGGCTGACGTCCATCGATCCCACGACGCTGGCTGTTCTGATGACGGCCGGTGTCCTCGCGTCCGAGATGCGGTACGAGGTGAGGCCCGAGCTGCTTTCCTGGCTCTTCCTGGCCCTCGTGCTTCACATCCTCCACCGGCGCGCCGAGGGGCTGTCCTCTCCGCTGCCGGCCCTGCCGGCCATCCACCTGGTCTGGGCCAATTGTCACGGCCTCTTCATCCTGGGGTGGGGGGCGCTGGCGTGCTTCGTCGCTGGATCCTGGCTGCGCCGCGGAGCCCTCGACCGCAAGCTCGGGGCGTGGGGTCTCATCTCGGTGGCGGTCGCGATGATCAACCCTTACGGATGGCGGGGGGTGGTGTTCCCCTTCACCCTGGCGACGCGCCTGAGCGAAGAGAACGCCTTCGGGCAGTCGATCGGCGAGCTCGTCTCTCACTTCGGCCTGGGGCTGTCCGATCAGTTCCCATTCTACCCGCGCGCGCCGATCTGGAGCTTCAGGCTTCTGTTCGTCCTGGGCGTCATCGCCCTGATCCCTCTGCTGAGGCGCAAACGGTACGAGAGCGCGCTGGTCTCCATCCTGTTCCTGTATCTCTCCGCCAGGATGATCCGCAACATCCCGCTGATGGTGGTGGCCTGCCTGCCGGGAATCATCGCCGCGCTGCCGACCGGCGGGATGATGAAGGTGATGGGGCTGCGCAAGAGGCCAAGGCTGTTCGTGCCACGCGCCGCATTCGCGGCTGGAATCATGGAGGCCCGAGGATCGTACTATGAGCTGTACAACAATCTGGGGTCGGTCCTCTACCAGAAACGTCGGCTGCAGGAGGCGGGGGACTGCTACCGCGTCGTCCTGCGCGACGACCCCGGCAACAGTCTCGCGGCCGAGAGGTTGGCTGCCATCGTGCGCATCGGAGGCTCCCATTGACAAAGGAAACCATGACGACGTGGCCCATCACGTTCGAGGATGTTCTGGCGGCTCGCGACCGGATCCGTCCGTATCTTCCGCCCACTCCCCTCAGGCGCTACGCGCCCCTCGACGCGGCGGTGGGGGCGGGCATCAGGGTGTTCGTCAAGCACGAAAACCACAGCCCGACCAACGCCTTCAAGGCCCGCAACGCCATGTCGGTGATGGCCGCGCTGTCGGGCGACGAGAGACGTCGCGGCATCGTGGGGGCCACACGGGGCAACCATGGACTCGGCCTCGCCTGGGCCGGCGATCTGCTGGGCATCCCCGTCACCATCTGCGTCCCCGTGGGAAACAATCCCGAGAAAAACGAGGCGATCCGTGGCCTCGGTGCGAAGCTGGTCGAGCAGGGGCGGGACTACGACGAGGCGGTGGAAGTGGCTGAGCGCTTCAGACGCGAACAAGGCCTCCGGCTGGTGCACTCGACCAACGATCGGCTGGTGATCGCTGGGGCGGCCACGCTCACGCTCGAGATCCTGGAGCAAACGCCGCCCGATGAGGATCTTGCGGCGATGATCGTGGCCGTCGGTGGAGGCTCGCAGGCCGTGGGCGCGATGACCGTGTCGCGAAGGCTCAAGCCTTCCCTGAAGGTGTACGGGGTCCAGGCGGCGAAGGCGCCGGCCATCCACGACTCATGGCGGGCCGGCAGGCCCGTCCCCGCGGCATCGGCCGACACCTTCGCCGACGGCATGGCGACTCGCGGCGTGTACGAGATGAGCTTTCCAGCGCTGCGCGCGGGATTGGCGGACTTCGTCACGGCGAGCGAGGCCGAGCTGGCGGCGGCCGTGCGCCTGCTGATCCGGACCACCCACAGCCTGGTCGAAGGTGCGGGGGCGGCCGGCCTGGCGGGGCTGATCAAGCTGCGCGAGAGGCTCGCGGGCCAGGCGGTCGCCATCGTGCTGACGGGCGCGAACATCGACGAGGCAACGCTGAAGCGTGTGCTGACGGGCGGAATCTGAAATAGCCATCATCTTGACATCACGGCGGGACGCGGCTACGGTTCCGCCACACTTCAACCGAGGAGACGTGCCGCAGTGGTGACACATGCCGTGGAGGCCGTGCGCGAGGACGACGTCAGGAACGCGCTGCGCGCCGTGAAGGACCCGGACCTGCACAAGGACATCGTCGCGCTCGGCTTCGTGAAGAACCTCCGCATCGAGAAGGGCTCCGTGTCGTTCGACATCGAGCTGACCACACCGGCCTGCCCCGTCAAGGAGACCATGAAAGAGGAGGCGTCCTCCGCCGTGAAGGCTCTCCCCGGCGTGCAGTCGGTCGCGGTGAACATGACCGCGCAGGTGCGGGCCGCGGGTGTCTCCACGGTTGAAGGCGGCATGCGCCTCGTCAAGAACGCCGTCGCGATCGCCAGCGGCAAGGGAGGTGTGGGCAAGTCCACGGTGGCCACCAACCTGGCGCTGGCGCTGGCGCGCACCGGCGCGAGAGTGGGCCTCATGGATGCCGACGTATACGGCCCCTCGGTGCCCGTGATGCTGGGGGGGAGCGGGGCGCGGCCGGAAGGGGCGACACAGCAGGGCTGGATCAAGCCGGCTGAGCGGCACGGCATCAAGTTCATGTCCATGGGGCTGCTGACCGGCAAGGACACTCCGGTGATCTGGCGAGGCCCGATGGCCACAAAGCTGATCCAGCAGTTTCTCGGACAGGTGGACTGGGGCGATCTCGACTACCTGCTGATCGATCTGCCTCCCGGCACCGGCGACGTCCAGCTCACCCTCACACAGTCCGCGCCGCTGGCGGGGGCCGTGGTGGTCACCACCCCCCAGGACGTAGCTGTGGGCGTGACGCTGCGCGGGCTGCGGATGTTCGAGCAGGTGCGCGTGCCGATCCTGGGGATCGTCGAGAACATGAGCACCTTCGTCTGCGCTCACTGCGGCCAGAGCACCGACATCTTCCGCCACGGAGGCGGGCGCCGCGCCGCGCAGGAACTGGGCGTGCCATTTTTGGGCGAGATCCCGCTCGATGCGGCGATCACCTATGCGGGTGACGCGGGCCGCCCGGTGGTGGCGGACGACACCATCGCATCCAAGGCCGTCTCGGCGCGTGCCTTCATGGACGTGGCCGGGCGTCTCGCGCAGGAGATCAGCATCGTCAACGCGAAGACCGGCGCGGTGCGACATCAGCCGGCCGAAGCGCAGATCTCCGACTCCGGGCTTGAGATCCGATGGAGCGACGGGCACCTGGGCCGCCTGCCGTTTCGCGATCTGAGGCTGGCGTGCCCTTGTGCCGCCTGCGTGGACGAGCTCACGGGGCAGCCGCGGCTCGATTCGAAGACGGTGCCCGCGGACGTGAGGGTGCTCGAGGTCCGCACGGTGGGTCGTTACGCGCTGCAGTTCACCTACTCGGACGGCCACGCCACCGGCATCTACTCGTTCGACAAGCTGCGCGCTCTCGACCCGACCGCCCCGGTCTGACTGAACCTCGATCCTGTTACTTGAGATCCGGAGCCTTCGGATCCAGCGGCATCGGGGTCTTCACATCCAGCGTCCGCACCAGGAAGGCCCACCGATCCGCCGCTTCGTCGATCTGCTTGCCGGTGGGCTTGCCGGCGCCATGGCCGGCCTTCGTCTCGATGCGAATGAGCACGGGCGCCGGGCCCGCCTGCGCGGCCTGCAAAGCCGCAGCGAACTTGAAGCTGTGCCCCGGCACCACGCGATCGTCGTGGTCCGCGGTGGTGACGAGGGTGGCCGGATAGGATGTGCCTGGTTTGATGTTGTGCACAGGCGAGTAGGCGTACAGGGCCTTGAACTCCTCGGGCTGGTCCGATGATCCGTAGTCAGACGCCCATGCCCACCCGATCGTGAACTTGTGGTAGCGCAGCATGTCCATCACGCCCACCGCGGGCAGGGCCGCTCCGAACAGATCGGGGCGCTGGGTGATACAGGCTCCGACCAGCAGCCCTCCGTTGCTCCCGCCGCCGATGGCCAGCTTCGGAGTTGACGTGTACCTGTTCGCGATCAGCCACTCCGCCGCCGCGATGAAGTCATCGAAGACGTTCTGCTTGGTGAGCTTCGTGCCGGCC
This sequence comes from Acidobacteriota bacterium, assembly GCA_045402695.1. Taxonomy (GTDB): domain Bacteria; phylum Acidobacteriota; class Polarisedimenticolia; order JACPZX01; family DASXTC01; genus JAWPNA01. Next base: position 5,778 of record JAWPNA010000471.1, on the reverse strand, counting down.
TTGTGCCACTCCTCGCCGTACTCGCCGCCTCCGCGGAGGTTGGCAAGGGCGTACACGCCCCCCATCTCCATCCAGACGAGGTTGGCAACCGAGAAACCGGGGGTGACGGGGATGTCGAAACCGCCGTAGCCGTACAGATACGTGGGGTTGCTCCCGTCGAGCTTGATCCCCTTGCGATGGGTGATGAACATCGGCACTCGCGTGCCGTCCTTGCTGTGATAGAAGATCTGCTTCGTCTCGTAGGCGTCGGGATCGAATTCCACCTTGGGCTGCTTGAAGACGGAGCTCGTGCCCCGCGCCATGTCGTATCGGTAGATCGCCGCCGGAGTGGTGAACCCGGTGAACGAGTAGAAAGCCTCGGTGTCCTTGCGGCGCCCCGTGAAGCCCGACACGCTTCCCAACCCGGGGAGATCGATCTCGCGCAGGAATGATCCGTCGAGGCGGAACAGTTTGACCTGCGCGCGGGCGTCCTTCAAATAGGAGGCGATCAGCGTGTCGTTGATGACGCGCACGCTCTGCAGCGCCTCTGGCGCCTCGGGGACGAGCTCCTTCCAGTTGGCGCGCTCGGGGGTACTTGTATTGATGGCGATGACGCGGCTTCTCGGCGCGTTCAGATTGGTCTTGAACCAGAAGACCGGGCCATCGTTGCCGATGAACTCGTAGGCGGCGTCGAAGTCGTTGAGCAGCTCCACGACCCTCGCATCGCCCGCCTCGAGGTCCTTGTAGAAGAGACGATTCTTCGGGTCGGTGCCCTGCGAGACCACGATGATGAGGTAGCGGCCGTCCTCGGGGACCGCGCCGCCGAAGCCCCACTCCTTCTGGTCCTTCCGTTCGTAGATGAGTGAGTCATCGGACTGGGGCGTCCCGAGCTTGTGGTAATACAGCTTGTGGAAGTAGTTCGTGTCCCGCAGCATCGTGGCCTTCGCGGGCTCGTCGTAGCGGCTGTAGAAGAATCCCTCGCCGTTCTTCTTCCATGTGGCCTCGGAGAACTTCACCCACTCGACGAGATCGGGCAGATCCTTGGCGGTCTCCACGTCCCGCACGTGCCAGGTCTGCCAGTCGGACCCCGAGGCCGACAGCCCGTACGCCATGAGGCGGCCGTCGTCGCTGATCTCGATCCCCGTGAGCGCCACCGTGCCGTCCTGTGACAGCTTGTTGGGATCGAACAGGACGCGCGGCTCCCCGCCGAGCGAGGTCATCGTATAGAGGACGCTCTGGTTCTGCAGTCCGTCGTTGTGGGAGTAGAAGTAGCGGCCTCCGCGTGTGAACGGCACGCCGAACTTCTCGTAGTCCCACAGTTTCTCCAGGCGCCTGCGGATCGCCGGGCGTTCGGCGATCTGACCGAGAAAGTCGAAGGTGACCTTGTTCTCCGATTCCACCCAGGCGCGGGTCTGATCCGAGTCGGGATCCTCCAGCCATCGATAGGGGTCGGGCACCTTCGTGCCGTGGTAGTCGTCCACCTGACTCGCCCGCGCGGCCGGGGGATAGAGGAGAGGTTTCTCGCCGGCGGCCAGCAGTGTAGATCGCACGGCCGGGAACAGGGCGATCAGGGCGGCCGCCGCCAGGAATCGACGAGCTGCATTCTTGAATGAGGGCATGGGAGTCGGCCTCTTCTATGAGGGTTGAACGGCGCGCCACGCGGGGCGCAGCGGGAGATCGAGCACGGTGAGCAGCCCGGCTCGTGGTGGATCGATCATCTGTCCCATCGCGTTGACGAGGCAGGCCACGGTGGCTGAGTCACCCGGAATGCCTCCGTGGATCCAGAGACTGAGATCGGGATCGCCGGCGATGGTGATGGCATCGTGGGGGCCCTCGACACCGGCCGCCATGACCATCTCCATCCGGATCGATCCGGTCTCGCCGGCGCGGGCGACGAGTGTCTGGTGCAGCCCGATGACGGGGGAGTCGGGCCGGGGCGGCCGCTTGGAGCGCTTCTGTGCGCTCTGCCCGTCGCACAGGATCCTGAGATCTTCCTCCACGCTGGTGACCGCCCAGGACAGCCCGCGCGCCACCAGCATCGCGGAGTGTCTCAATCCTACGTGACCCATCCGGCCGGCCTCCACCTTCCGGCTGGCCTGCCTGTAGGTCAACCCCAGGCCGACCTTCTTGCGGAACGCCCGCCTCCGGGTGAGCGGATCCAGCACACGCTCGACGGTGACGCTCTGCACGTTGCGGCTGGCGCCCGAGAGCACCAGCACCAAGGCGTCCATGGCGAACCCCGGGTTGACCCCGGTGCCCACGAGCGCGACGCCCCGCTCGCGTGCTCTGCGATCCAGGTCGGCCGCGATGAGGGGGTCGGACACGTCGGGCAGGGCCATCTCCTCGCAGGAGGAGACGCAGGAGACTCCGGCCTCGATGATCGTCTGAAGCGATGGAGCCACATCGAGCAGACGAGAGCCGGTGCAATGCACGACCACGTGCGGGGTGCAGGCCTTCAGCGTCCCGGCCGCATCATCGGAGACCTTCACCGAGGGACCCTCGCGGGCCTTCATTCTCAGGAGGGCGTGAAGGTCCCGGCCCACCTTCTTCGGGTCGATGTCGATGGCGCCGGTGATCTCCACGCCGGGCGTGCCCAGAAGCTCCTTGGCCACCGCGGCGCCGATGCTCCCCAGGCCATAGATGCAGGCGCGCAGCGGGCTGGGGATCTCCTTCATTTCGAGCTCACTCTCTTGACGAATTCGCCCGTCTGCGTGGCGACGAGGATTCGCTCGCCGGCCTCCATGTACAACGGCACCTTGACCACGGCACCCGTGGCGATCTTGGAGTCTTTCATGACCCGGCCCGAGGCAGTGTCGCCGCGCACCGCCGGCTCGGTCTCGACGATCTCGAATTCCATGAACTGGGGCAGCTCGATGCCCGCCACCGACCCGTTGAAGATGACCGACATCAGGGCGGCGCCGTCGGTGAGCCACCGGTCCGCGTCGCCTGCCTGGTCGCCGGTGAGATGGAACTGCTCGTAGCTCTCGGTGTCCATGAAGTGCAGATCGGTCCCATCGCGGTACAGGAACTGCACCGGACGCATCTGCAGGTCCGGCTCCTCGAACCGCTCGCCCGACTTGAAGGTACGGTCGAACACGGCCCCGGTGAGGATGTTGCGGACCTTGCTGCGCACCAGCGTGGCCGAGCCGCGCGCCGTGGGCGACTGGAACGTGTAGTCCATCAGCACGAAAGGCTCGCCGTCGATCAGGAGGCGCAGACCCTTCTTGAAGTCAGCGGTACTGATCATGACGGCGGGGGGGTCTCCTGGATTGGCCGAGCGGCAATTCTAGCAGACATCCCGCTCTGGTGGGGGCGAGGGTCGGGCGCCACGGTTGTTCTGGCGCAGTTTCGGCACAAATCTGCCGGTGCTCTGCCTGTACGCGCGATACCCCTCACCGAAGCGCGCCAATAGCATCGCTTCTTCGGTCCGGGAGCGAACCGCGAGCAGAGCAAAGACGACCGCGCCGGATACCAGGATGAACCAGTTCGCGGCAATCAGGGCGATCGCCAGGACCAGCAACGCCATGGAATCGTAGAACGGGTGTCGCACCCAGCGATACGGCCCATGGGTGACCAGCGTGTGCGCTCGCCTTGTGACCACGGTATCCGTCAGGTTCGTGCCGAGGCCCCGGAGGGTCCAGGCGAGCAGCCCAGCGCCCATAGCGAACAGACCCACTCCCGGCCACCGCAGCCAGGCGGGGAGGGGCACCGAGGACCAGGTCATCCACGCTGGATTGACCAGGTAAGCGATGACTCCCAGCCAGAGCAGAAGTCCGGCGGGGCGCAACGTCGCTAGGATGAGCAGGCCTTCCTGCCGCCGATCGAGCTTTTCCTTCGCGGCCCAGGATCTGAGCCGATGATGCAAAGTGATACCAAGCACGGCGAGAAAGCCTACGCCGAGGACCGCACGGAATGTGGCTTCCTGGTTCATCGCTGACGCGAACACGGCACTGCCATCGGGTTCATGCGGTTCTCACCTGGCGGGCTCGAACCTCAACTCACATCAAGAGCCTAGGACCCAATCCTTGCACGGCGAGGTCAGCAGCGAAGTGACACACGACTGCCGCCTCGAGACCCCAGCGCCAATACACCCGACCCAAGGCGATGCCCGCCACTCCGTTGAGGGCAAGCACGGAACCGACCAGGATTGGCGTAGGTTGGGCCATACTGAGCCAGGACGGCAAGTGCGCCAACGCAAAGGCCACCGAGGAGATGACGATCGCGCTCCAAATCACGATCGGTGCCGCCTCCTTGACATCGCGCCGCCAACCACGAGCCAGCAGCCACACCAGACTGCTCAATAGCAGGAGACGAAACACAACTTCCTCCAGGACAGAAGACTCGAATGCCAAGGCGACCGGCATCCACGCCGGAGCCCCCGCGCGGGAGCGCAACCGTGCAGCCAAGCCAGGCTCCAATGGCACCAGACCGAAGATCAGAATGCCCAGAATCGTCACTCCGAGGACAAGTCCAAGAATGCCCGACCAAACCAAGCGCCTTGGCGCCTCCCCACGACCCCGCGGTCGGACTGCCGCCCCGCTCGCAAGCGTCGAACCGCGACCGAATCGGCTGGCCGCCGCAAAACCGACGGCGATCGCGATGGCGGCGAACGCCCCCCTGGCGCTGAACATGGCAAGATTCACCGGCCGAGCGGCGGCAACCCATAGCGCCAGGATCGTGACGGCGGTGACTGAAGCCACGACTCCGACCGGGACGGGTCTCCGAGTCTGTTCCACGATGACGTCCTCCTCCGCCAACTAACGGATGTGTGCTCACCTGTGAAGCGCAGCGGACCGCCGCCGATGGACCTCGCGACTGCAACGGAGTTCTTCAGCGTCTTGGCTACGGCAGTCGTTCGACGACGACCGCCGTCCCATAGGCCAACACTTCCGTGACCCCGGCTGCGACCTCGTTGGCGTCGTATCGGACCCCGATGACCGCGTTGGCCCCGAGTTCGGCAGCGTGCTCGATCATCAGTTGGAATGCATCCGCCCGAGCCTTCTCGCACAGCTCCGTGTAGAGCGTGATGTTACCCCCGAACAGTGTCTGTATCGACGCCCCGATGTTGCCGACGAGGCTACGCGAGCGCACGACGATTCCCCGTACAACTCCAAGAGCCCTCACAGTGCGATACCCGTGGAGATCGAAAGCAGTCGTGACAAGCGTCGAAGTGATTTCGGGCAATGTTCTCTCCTCTGAATGGCGTAGCACAGCGACGCGGCATCAGCTCGACGCAGTGGTTACCCCGCAACCGACGATGCCGCCTTGGAGCGTTTGCGATCTGCTCGCGCATGGGACCTCTTCAAGTGTACGACGGACGCGCGCACCAGTTTCTTGAGGGTCGGTAGATGAACGTCCGAAAGCCGCCTGATGTAGAGGCAGGACTTGCCGCCCGCGTGTTTGCCCAGCTTGGCCCGCAACTCATCGTACTGCTCGAAACCGGCCATGATGGAGAGGGTGAGGTTCTGCTTGCGAGGGGAGAATGCCGTCAGCGGCCAGTCTCCTTCTCGGCCACTGGCATGGACATAGTGATACTGACCGAAGCCGATGATGCTGCTGCCCCACGTTCTGGGGTTGGCCTTGGTAGCGGTCTTCATGATGTCGACGACCGATCAGCAATCTTGCCGAATCTGCTCATCCTTGATGCGATTGAGAGATTCAGTTACGGAGGCGTTGTTGAGTATGGTCTTGAGCTCGGTCATGAGATTCTCCACATTGCCTGGACGATTGCCTGTTGACGGGGATTGAATGCTACCGTCTCCTCGCCTTCTTCTTCGTCACCGTTCTGACAACCTTCTT